>JAMFSV010000303.1 GCA_026225455.1 Burkholderiales bacterium
AATTCATGCCCTGAGGTAAAGAAGTCGAGCATGCCGGCGAACGCGTCGCGCGGGACCAATGCGGCCCGTTGCAGTGGGTAAAGTCCGGTGCCGATGGCTTCACGCACGACTTCGAGCGTACGGAAACGGGCATCGGAAACCAGCAGTGCCAGCGCCAGCGCGACGAAGAAAATCAGCCGGGCAATCGCCGAGGGGCCTTGTTTGAACAGAGGCGGCGGACTGTATTCCATGGTCGGCGCCAGGCAGGTCGAAGGTTGCGGAACAGGGCCCCTGACTGCGGGGCTTTTCTTTTTTATGGTTGGGACGCCATGACGGCCTGAAACAGGATGCCGTCATACAGGCTAGCCAACCATAGCTTATGTTATTCGTACGAAAAGATACTGCCTAGCTTATCCATCCGTTCCAACGCCATGCCCGAGCCCCGCACCACGCAAGTCAGCGGGTCTTCGGCGACCAGCACCGGCAGACCGGTTTCTTCCGCCAGCAGGCGGTCCAGGTCGCGCAGCAGGGCGCCACCGCCCGTCAGCATCATGCCGCGTTCGGCGATATCGGCACCGAGTTCCGGTGGAGTCTGCTCCAACGCGATTTTTACCGACGAAACAATCTGGTTCAGCGGATCGGTCAGGGCTTCGAGAATTTCATTGCTGGAGATGGTGAAGCTGCGCGGAATACCTTCCGACAGGTTGCGACCCTTGACTTCCATCTCCTTGACTTCGGAGCCGGGGAAGGCCGACCCGATTTCTTTTTTGATGGCTTCGGCGGTTTGTTCGCCGATCAGCATGCCGTAGTTGCGGCGGATATAGTTGACGATGGCTTCATCGAATTTATCCCCGCCGACTCGTACCGAACCCTTGTAAACCACGCCGCCCAGCGAAATGACGCCCACTTCGGTGGTACCGCCGCCGATATCGACCACCATCGAGCCGGTCGCTTCCGATACCGGGAGGCCCGCGCCGATGGCTGCGGCCATCGGTTCTTCGATGAGGTAAACCTGCGAGGCGCCGGCGCCGTGAGCGGCTTCCTTGATGGCGCGGCGCTCAACCTGGGTCGAGCCGCAGGGCACGCAAATGATGATGCGCGGCGAGGGCGAGAACATCCGCGACTCGTGCGCCATCTTGATAAACTGCTTGATCATCTGCTCGGTTACGGTGAAATCGGCGATCACGCCGTCTTTCATCGGGCGGATCGCCTCGATATTGCCGGGCACCTTGCCCAGCATCTGCTTGGCTTCCTTGCCGACCGCCTGGATCGTCTTTTTGCCGTTGGGCCCGCCTTCCTGGCGGATCGACACCACGGAAGGCTCATCGAGGACGATGCCTTTGCCGCGCATGTAGATCAAGGTGTTGGCCGTGCCAAGGTCGATCGCGAGATCGTTCGAAAAATAACTACGCAGAAAACCGAACATTCAAAAATCCTGTCTCACTGGGGCCATGACAGCTCGGCCAGCGACTAAATAATCAGCATCGAGCGGACGCACAGCGTTTGATTGCACACTTGCACACTGTTACGCAGACTCGAAACTGCGAGAAAATTGACCGGCAGCGGCTTGCCGTGAATATCGTGCAACGCTGCGGCCCCGGAGGCTGGGCAGCGTAACGCGAAACCGGCAAGGCGCGCAGGGACGCTAAACAACGCTGGCGTCAAGCTTGCCAACGCATCGCCAGCTTGCCCGACGCACACGTCGGTTCGGCTGGTATTAGATCGAGCGCATAATGATACCTTATAATTTTTGGTGTTTTGCAGTAATACCGGCTGAAAGTGAATTGCAACTTTAGCCGGCATATCTGTCCCCAATGCATTACCCGCCTGGGTTTGAGGCTCGCGGCGAGGTAATTCAGGCAACTTTTCCCGGTGAGCACATGGCTTTAAATTTGAATGACGTAACCCGCATCGCCCATCTGGCGCGACTTGAACTGGCTGAAGGCGAGGCGCAACAGACCTTGGGACAGCTCAATAATATTTTCGCCCTGGTCGAAAAAATGCAGGCCGTCGATACCACGGGCATCGAACCGTTGGCCCATCCAGTCGACCAGATCGCCGAAGTTGAGCTGCGTTTGCGCGACGATATCGTGACGGAACAGATCCGGCGCGAGGATTTCCAGCGTTGCGCGCCGGCCGTCCAGGACGGTTTGTACCTGGTGCCCAAGGTCATCGAATAAAACCCGCTCCGGGGTTTTGGGGTAAAAATAGGGTGAAATCGCTCGGCCGGACGCGGCGGGCTCGGCCGACCCGGCCCGAGCGCCCCGCCAACCGTGCTTCGAAGCCCGTTTCAGCATGACAAAAACGAAACATCAGCAGCAAGGATAAGTGCCATGCATCAAAGAAGTCTTACGGAATTGCGCGCGGCGCTCGCCGCCAAGGAAGTGTCGGCGGTTGAGCTGGCACAGCATTATTTAAATCGTATCGACTCCGCCAGCGGCTTGAATGCCTTTATCGACGTGAATTCCGAGCAGACGCTGGCCCAGGCCCGGGCCGCCGATGTGCTCTTGGCGACGGGCCAGGCCGGCCCGTTGACCGGTATCCCGATCGCCCATAAAGACGTGTTTGTGACACGCAATTGGCGTTCCACCGCGGGCTCGAAGATGCTTGAGCATTACACCAGCCCATTCGATGCCACGGTGGTCGAACGGGTCGCGCGCGCCGGCATGGTGTGCCTGGGCAAGACCAATATGGACGAGTTTGCGATGGGCTCGTCGAACGAAAATTCCTATTTCGGTCACGTGAAAAACCCGTGGGATCACCGGGCGATTCCGGGCGGTTCTTCGGGCGGTTCCGCGGCCGCCGTGGCGGCGCGTCTGACGCCTGCCGCCACCGGCACCGACACCGGCGGCTCGATTCGCCAACCGGCTGCCTTCACCGGCGTGACGGGGATCAAGCCGACCTATGGCCGGGTCTCGCGGTACGGCATGATCGCCTTTGCCTCGTCACTCGACCAAGCCGGTCCGTTGGCCCAAAGTGCGGCCGATTGCGGCTGGTTGCTCAATGCGTTTGCGGGCTTCGATGTACGCGACTCGACCAGTCTTGAGCGTGCCGACGAAGACTACACGCGCTACCTGGGACAGACCTGGCAGCAGGACGGCACGGCGGACAAACCGCTGGCCGGTTTGCGCATCGGTTTGCCGGTCGAATATTTCGGTGCCGGTCTGGCCGACGACGTGCGCGCCGCGATCGACGCGGCCCTCAAGCAATATCAGGACTTGGGCGCCGCCCTGGTGGAAGTTTCCCTGCCCAAAACCGAACTGTCGATTCCAGTCTATTACGTCATCGCACCGGCTGAAGCATCGTCCAATCTGTCGCGTTTCGATGGCGTGCGTTATGGACATCGGGCGGAGCAGTACGGCGATTTGCTCGACATGTATAAAAAGTCGCGGGCCCAGGGGTTCGGCGCTGAAGTCAAACGGCGCATCCTGGTCGGCGCTTACGTGCTGTCGCATGGATATTACGACGCGTATTACCTGCAGGCGCAGAAGATTCGCCGCATCATCGCGCAGGATTTCCAGCAGGCGTTCACTCAGTGCGACGTGATCATGGGACCGGTTGCGCCCACCGTGGCGTGGGATCTTGGCGCCAAGACCGGCGACCCGGTGCAGATGTATCTGGCCGACATTTATACTTTGTCGACCAGCCTGGCCGGTTTGCCCGGCATGAGCGTGCCCTGCGGTTTTGGCGGCGCCAATGAGCGCCGTCCGGTGGGCTTGCAGATCATCGGCAACTATTTCAATGAAGCGCGCATGCTGCAAGTCGCAGATGCGTTCCAGCGTGTGAGCGACTGGCACCGGGTGAGCCCGGTCGACCAGCCGGCGGGAGTATAAAGATGCAGTGGGAAGTCGTTATCGGTCTAGAGACACACACGCAGTTATCGACTGCGTCGAAGATTTTTTCCGGCGCGCCGACACGTTTCGGCGCTGAAGCCAATACCCAGGCCAGCGTGGTCGACCTGGCTTTGCCCGGCACCCTGCCCGTGATGAATCGCGGGGCGGTTGCGCGGGCGATTTGTTTTGGTCTGTCGATCGGCGCGACCATCGCGCCACGCAGTGTTTTCGCACGCAAAAATTACTTCTACCCGGATTTGCCCAAGGGCTATCAGATCAGCCAATACGAGCTGCCGGTGGTGCAAGGCGGTACGGTGACGATACAAGTGCCGGCCAATGAAAAAACCGGCCAGGAAGGCTATGAAAAAATCATCGAGCTGACCCGCGCGCATCTGGAAGAAGATGCCGGTAAGTCGCTGCATGAAGACTACGCCGGCATGACCGGGGTCGACTTGAATCGCGCCGGCACACCGCTGCTCGAGATTGTCACGGAACCCGTGATGCGCAGCGCCGCCGAGGCCGTGGCTTATGCCAAGACCTTGCATTCGCTGGTGATGTGGCTGGGCATTTGCGACGGTAATATGCAGGAAGGCTCGTTCCGCTGCGATGCCAACGTTTCGGTGCGGCCGGTCGGGCAAAAAGAATTCGGCACGCGTGCCGAAATCAAGAACTTGAACTCATTCCGTTTCCTGGAAGAAGCGATCAACTACGAAGTCCGGCGCCAGATCGAACTGATCGAAGACGGCGGCACGGTGGTGCAAGAGACGCGTTTGTACGATCCGGACCGGCGCGAAACACGTTCGATGCGCAGCAAGGAAGACGCGCACGATTATCGTTATTTCCCCGACCCCGATCTGGCTCCGCTGCTGATCGGCGCCGACTGGATCGCGCGGGTTCGCAGCGAATTGCCCGAGTTGCCGGTGGCGATGCAGGCCCGATTCATGCAAGACTACGCGCTGTCCGCATATGACGCGGCAGGGCTGACTTCGTCGAAGGCGGTGGCCTCCTATTTCGAGGCGGTGCTGGCCAAGGTGGGCAGCGCTCACGCCAAGCTGGCGGCCAACTGGATCATGGGCGAAGTCGCTTCGCAACTGAATCGCGCCGGCCTGGAAATGGCCCAGAGCCCGGTTTCCGCCACGCAGTTGGCGCTGTTGCTGGCGCGGATTGCCGACAGCACGGTGTCGACCAAAACCGCCAAGGAAATTTTCCTGGCGATCTGGGATGAACGTGCCGAGGACGAAACCGCGGCTGACCGCATTATCGATGCCAAAGGCTTGCGGCAAATTTCCGACAGCGGTGCGCTGGAAGCGATCATCGATGAAGTGCTGGCGGCCAATCCCAAGTCGGTTGAAGAGTATCGCGCGGGTAAGGAAAAAGCCTTCAATGCCTTGATCGGGCAGGCGATGAAAGCCACTCGCGGCAAAGCCAATCCGCAGCAGGTCACCGAGTTGTTGAAGCAGAAGCTGGCGTAATGATGCTTGATCCGGCGACGCTTGATTGCATTGCCGCTTGAATTGATGCGACAGGCGGTACTGAAGTAAAGCCGGGCGGGGCCGTTTGGACGGCCCCGTACTTTTTTAAAGGCGCAGACCGTGTCAAAAAATACTTCGCTGGACGATTATCGTGTGCGATTTTTCGGCAAAACCGCGGCGTTTTCATTGTCACAATACGACTCGGCCGCAAAGCCTTTTTCCAAGGGGTCGAAGTCCGACGATCTGAAGTATGTGAGCGAACTCGGGCAGCGTCTCGATGCGCTGCAAAACCGCTTGCATGCGCAAAAGACCGAGCGGGTCTTGCTGGTACTGCAGGGGATGGATTCCAGCGGCAAGGACGGCACGATTCGCTCGGTATTTCGTGAGGTCGACCCGCTGGGTTTGCACGTCACGGCATTTCGCGCGCCTTCCGAATATGAAGCCCAGCACGATTTTTTATGGCGCGTGCATGCTCGCGTACCGGCCGGCGGCGAGCTGACCATCTTCAATCGCAGCCACTATGAAGATGTGCTGGTGCCGCGCGTGCTCGGCAGCATCGATCGAGCCGAGTGCGAGCGGCGCTACCGGCATATTCGCGAATTCGAAGCCTTGTTGGCCGATACCGGCACTACCATCATCAAATGTTTCCTGCATATCTCCAAGGACGAGCAGCGCGAACGTCTGCAGGCACGTGCCGATGATCCGGACAAACATTGGAAACTGGATCGCAGCGATATCGACGCACGCAAGTTGTGGGACGAATACCAGGCGGCGTATCAGGATGCGTTGGCCGCTACCTCGACCGAGCAGGCACCCTGGTATGTGATCCCGGCCAATTCCAAAGCGCATCGCAATGTGATGGTGGCGGAGTTGATGTGCCAGGTGATGCAGGGACTGACGCTGAATTATCCGGCGGTCGACCCAGCGCTGATCGGCATCAAGATCGTATAATTTCACCCTACATCCAATGAGCCAGGCTCAGGCTTGCTCGCACAAGGAACCCGCCATGCTTCGCGTGATTTCCGCCAACCTCAATGGCATCCGCTCCGCCGTCAACAAAGGCTTTCTCGACTGGCTGCCGCTGCAAGATGCCGATTTCATCTGTTTGCAGGAACTCAAGGCGCAAGCCGGCGATATGACACCCGATATGCTTGCGCCGCCGGGGTATCACGGTTATTTCCATTATGCCGAGAAGAAAGGTTACAGCGGCGTGGGGATCTACACCCGGCGCAAGCCCGATCGTGTGATTGTCGGGCTGGGCGTAGCCGAAATCGATGCTGAAGGGCGTTATATCGAAGTGGTATTGGGCAATTTGTCGGTCGTATCGGTGTATTTGCCGTCCGGCTCCAGCGGTGAGATTCGCCAGGAAGCAAAATTCAGTTTTATGCAGCATTTTTACGCGCACCTGACCGAACTGGCTCAAGCGGGGCGCGAAGTCGTGCTGTGCGGCGACTGGAATATCGCGCACAAGGAAATCGATCTGAAAAACTGGAAAGGCAATCTGAAGAACTCAGGTTTCCTGCCCGAGGAACGTGCCTGGCTGACGCGAGTATTCGATGAACTGGGTTGGGTCGACGTGTATCGGCGTTTGTATCCTGCTACCGAAGGCGAGGCGTATACCTGGTGGAGCAATCGGGGCCAGGCTTGGGCCAAGAATGTCGGATGGCGCATCGATTACCAGATCGCCACGCCGGGCTTGGCGGAGCAAGCGGTGACCAGTTCGGTGTACAAAGAGCAGCGTTTTAGCGACCATGCACCGCTGACGGTGGATTACCAGAACGCGGCCTGAGGTTCTGAGCGTGCCTCGCGACGCCGCGGCGCACGCCGTATTGGGGCGGCTTTACGACGGCCGAGCTGGTGTTCCCTCCGGCTTGACCCGGCCGCCATCCGCGGCACTCCATTGTGCGATCCATTCCGGCAACTGCTGCGAGGCTTGGTTGATGCCGGCGAGTTCGAGCAACTCCGCGCTGCTCACTGTACCGCCGCTGCGTTTGAGGAAACGCGCTTTGATGATGCCGACGGCGACCTCGACTTCACCCCGTACAAAAGCCTGTTCCAGCAGAATATGTTTGTCGTCCCAGCCGATCACGCGGGTCCGCACCTGGTAGCGGTCCCACAGTTCGAGCGAGCGATAAAAACGCATGGTTTCAAGCACCACCACCGGGTACCAGCCATTGGCTTTCATTTTGGGCCACAAACCGCAGCGCACCATCAAGTCGACCCGACCCAGATCGAGTACGGTGAAGTACCGTCCATTGGTCATGTGCATCAGCACGTCGAGGTCATTGGGCCAGACCCGGAATGGCGTGCTACACGTATCCAGCACGTTGACGCTGCCGCGACGCAGGCCGAACCAGACAATCGCAAAAAGACGTAATAACAGACTCATGGCGCGGATAGACTTTAAATAAGGAGACAGCGGATTATGCCGACATTCCAGCGGCACGCCACGCAGCTTATTTCGAGTGATCCCACTAGTCTGCGCCCGGTGGTGCAAGCCGACCTGGCGATATTTTTCGCGCAGCAACTGGACCCGGCCGCTAATTGGATGGCGGCGTTTGTCGCGTAAAATCCGGCTGACCGGGCCGGCTTCGATGCACATTGGGCCAACACTCCCTATATGATGCGTCTACCTGCATCATTAAAATGGCTTAAGCATCATGAGCAAAGGCAAATCGCATCTCTCCGCCGGGGTCCGCCGGGGTTCGCCCGGACTGCCCAAGACCGGCACGGCGGCGCGTACGGCCGCGCTGCTGCAAAGCGCGCTGGGTTTGCATCAGCAAGGGCAATTGGCGTCCGCCAAAACTCATTACCAAGATCTCCTGGCACTTGATCCTCTGCATTTCGACGCCCTGCATTTGCTGGGCGTGATCGAATATCAGCAAGGCGATTATGTGACCGCCGCCGCTTTGATCCGGCAAGCCATCGAGATCAAACCGGCCCAAGCCGGGCCTTATTCCAATTTGGGGCTGGTGCTGCGGGCCCAGTTGCGCCACGAAGAAGCGCTGAGATGTTTCGCCCAGGCGATCGAGCGGCAAGCGGATCATGCCGAGGCGCATAACAACCATGGCAATGCTTTGCGCAGTTTGTTGCGTTACGAGGAAGCACTCGCAAGTTTCGAGCGGGCGTTGAAGCTCAAGCCTGACTACGCGGTGGCTTATAGCAATCGCGGTAATGTATTGCAGGATCTGAAGCGTTATCCGGCGGCGCTGGAGAGTTATGCCCAGGCCTTGCGTTATCGGCCCGATTACGCCGAAGCCCACAACAATCTGGCGCATGCACTGCGTCATTTGAATCAGGCTGACGCGGCGCTGGCCAGTTGCGCGCGAGCTTTGCAACTGCGGCCCGATTATGCCGCGGCCCATCTCAATGCCGGCAATATCTTGCAGGATCTGTTGCGTCATCAAGATGCGCTGGCGTGTTATCAGCATGCCGAGCAGTTGCAGCCCGACTATGCCGAGGCGCATTTGAATGAAGGCTTATGCCGCTTGACCCTGGGTGACTTCGCCCTGGGCTGGGAAAAATATGAATGGCGCTGGGCGTCTGCGACCCATCGCGCATTGCGTCGCGATTTTCAGCAACCGCTCTGGCTGGGGCAGACCTCGTTGCAAGGCAAAACGGTGCTGCTCCATGCCGAGCAAGGATTGGGCGATACGCTGCAGTTCTGCCGTTACGCGCCGCACATCGCAGCCTTGGGCGCGACGGTTTTGCTTGAGGTGCAAGCGCCATTGCGGCACTTGCTGGAATCTTTGGCGGGGGCGGCTCAACTCGTGGTTCAGGGGGAGGCGCTGCCGCCTTTCGATTTTCACTGTCCGTTAATGAGTTTGCCGCTGGCCTTGCGTACCGAGTTGTCGACCATCCCGGCGCAGAGTCCCTATCTGCGCGCCGACCCGGTCAAGATCGAAGCCTGGCGGCAGCGTCTGGCGGCTTACCCCAGACCGTGGATCGGTTTAACCTGGTCGGGCAACCCGGCTCATGTGAACGACCACAATCGCTCGATCCCGCTTGCCGCGTTGGCGCCGTTGTTCCAGGCCGCGGGAAGTTTTATCAGCGTCCAGACCCAGGTGGGTGAGGCTGATCGCGACGCGTTTGTGCGCTTTGGCATGGTCGATGTCGCCGACGCTTTGCATGACTTTAGCGAGAGTGCGGCGCTACTGGCCTGCCTCGATCAGATGGTCACGGTGGATACTGCCGCGGTCCATTTAGCCGGGGCCTTGGGTGTGCCGGCCACGCTCATGTTGCCGTATAACGCCGATTTCCGCTGGCTGACCGGCCGTGCCGACACGCCCTGGTATCCCGCTCTGACGCTGGTGCGCCAGACGCGCAGCGGGGCTTGGCATGAGGTGGCGACGCAGGTTGCGGCACGCTTGGGTATTGCCTAGGTGTTGCCTAGGGCCTGTTCACGCTAATAATGGGCTTGCGTTGCCACCCACAAAGGGCGAGGGCAAGGAATTGGACGCGGCGAAAACATTTGGTATTAGCAAGGAGCATTAAGCCGCCCACGCCCATTGTGGGTGGGAACCCGTCAATCAATTTTTAAAAGT
>JAMFSV010000043.1 GCA_026225455.1 Burkholderiales bacterium
GTTGGACTTCGACAAGATCGTCATGTTTACCCTGGCGATCCAGATCGCCAGGTATGCGCGCGCCAGTTCCCGGGAGTCAGTCAGCGGTCAATTCGCCGCTCCATCGAATTATGCAGGAGTTACCCGGTCATGACGCGTCAGTTCTTTTTTGCCCCAGTGGTGTTGCCTCATTACAATGTCCACCATAAGCAGCGTTTTGCCGTCGGGGCAGCTTCGCAGAAAGTTATCGGCATGGCGGCCAGTGTGCGCAGCCAGTTGCGCGAGACTTTTATCGTCAGTTCGCCGATTGTCACGGCCAGCCCGGCGCAGATATTTTTTAAAGGTTTTGCGTGCCGGGAGGGGCGGGTGGCGTGTGCTTATCTGTCTTCGATCAGTATTCGCGGCTTGAATCGTTTGTATTCCGCTTTTGCGTATCTGTGGTTTGCCTGGCGCGAAGTCCGGCGCGACGACAGCGTGGTGCTCTACAATTATTTCCCCGAATATATCCTGCTGGCGGCGTGGTTATGTTTTCGCAATGGCCGCGAGCATGTGGTGATCGATCTGGAAGACGGTCCGCGCACCGATGAAAAAAATCTGCGGGGTTTTTCCAATCGCATCAGTTTCCGTATCTTGACGCGCTTATGCAGCAAGCGCTCGATTGTCGTATCGCACCAGCTTGCCGGTGTGCTGGGTCTGGACAATGTGTGTGTGGTCAATGGGGTGTCGCCGGAAGTGAAGGTGCGCACCCGTGCCTTTCAGAAACCGGTGGTGTTTCTTTATGGCGGATCGATTCAGCTCGATACCGGCTTGAAGCTGTTCGTCGATGCGGTGCGCCTATTTGCGCAGGAGCACCGCGATTTGGCGAGTCAAGTGCATTTTGTGGTCACCGGCTTTGGCGGCACCGAGCAGCTTAACGCCCTGGCGGAAGAGGTTCGGCCGGCCGGGGTGGTGGTGAGCGTACGGCAGGATATCGGTCCGGACGAATATCGCCGCACTCTGGCCGATGCTGACGTGGGCCTGTCGTTGCGGGTGCCGGGCGACCAAATCAATAGCACCACCTTTCCCTCCAAAGTGATTGAGCTATCGAGTCATGGTTTGCTGTTGCTGACCACTCAAGTCAGCGATATCGCTTTGTTATTCAATCAAGACACGGCAGCCATCTTGCCGCAAGCCACGGCGCAGGTGCTGGCGAATCAGATCGCCGCCATCGTGCGCGAGCCGGAACATTTTGCGCGCGTGGCGGCGGCCGGGCAAAAAGTAATTGCAGCAAGTTGCAGCCGCCGCTCGGTAGGGCGCCGGCTGGTCGAATTCCTTAACCCGCTTGCACCAGGTGATGTGCCATGAACCCTAGGTTTGCCGCGTTGCGCAATCCGCTCGCTAATTTGATTCTGACAGTACTGCCGCCCACGCGTTTTTTCCCGCTCAAGCATCGCTTGTTGACCTTGCTCGGGTTCGAACTGGGGCCGGGCTGCAAGATTACCGGCGGAGTCAAGTTCTACGGGCGCGGCAGGATTGCCATCGGCGCGGAAACCTGGCTGGGTTTACGCTGCGTCTTTATCGTGGCCCCGGATGCGCCGGTGGTGATCGGTGCGCGTTGCGACATCGCGCCCAACGTGCTGTTTCACACCGGCTCGCATCGCCTGGGCGACTCGCAGCGCCGAGCCGGAGAAGGGTATTCGGCGGCGATCGCGATCGGCGACGGTTCGTGGATCGGTACGGGTTGTATTGTGCTGGGCGGCGCAACCGTGGGTTCCGGTTCGGTGGTCGCGGCAGGCGCCACCATGCGCCACGGCGACTATCCGGCGAATACGCTGTTTGCCGGGTGTCCGGCGGTAGCCAAGAAGGTTTTGCCATGAGTGGGACCTCGCCAAGCGATCTGCCGCCCAGCGCATTGCCGCTGAGCTTCAATCGCATCGTGTTTTGGGAGCCGTGTATCTCGCCGCATAAATCGGCCTTTATCAGCGCCGTGGCGCAGCGCCTGGGGCCGGCGGTGACGGTCTACTGCGTCGGTCATGAAGGGGTGCCTGAAGCACGTCAGGCCCTGGGCTGGACCGACACCGCAGAGATCTTGCACCGTACCGTGGTGGCGCCTTCGAACCAAGAGATCGACAGCTTGATCGCCGAGGGTGGAGCGACCTGCTTGCACGTGTTTTCGGGGATCCGCTGGTTTGCCACGCTCACCTATGCGCTGCGTCAGGTCAAACAACAGCGGCTGCCGTTCGCCTTGATGTCCGAGCCGCGCGATAATGCCGGCTGGAAAGGCGGCTTGCGTTATCTGCAATCGCGTCTGACGGAAGGCTGGCTGACCCGGCGTGTGCAATTTGTGCTGGCGATAGGGCGGCATGGACCGCCATGGTTTCGCTCCGTCGGTTATGCCGCCGACCGGGTGTTTCCCTTTGCCTATTTTTTGCCGCCGCCGGGCGCGGCCGGTTTGCCTGCCGACACTCGCGGCGGTGTATTGAATCTTGCTTATGTCGGGCGTTTCACCGAATTAAAGGGTGTCCGTTTTGTCTTGACTGCATTGGCTCAGCTCGCTATTCCCGCGCGTATCACCCTGATCGGCGACGGCGAGTTGCGCCGGCAATTGGAACAACAAGCCGCCGCTCTGCAACTCGATGCAATCTTTACCGGACCCTTGCCGATCAATGAAGTGCAGCAACGCATGCGTGACTTCGACATTCTGATCTTGCCGTCACTGAGTAAAGATGACGGCTGGGGCGCGGTGGTCAGCGAGGCGTTAATGGCGGGTGTCGCGGTGATTGCCTCGGATTGCGCCGGCGCTTCGATTTTGCTGGACCAGCCGGGTAACGGTTGTGTCGTGCCGCCGGGCGATAGCGCCGCTATCGCCGCGGCCATCATGTCGCTGCAGCGTGAGGAAGGGCTCACCGCCGCGGCCCGCGAGGCGCGTATGCAATGGGCTGTGCAACGGTTGACGGCACAGGCCGGGGCCGCGCATTTCGAAAAAATCGTGCGTCATCGAAGCGAGGGTGCGACTCGCCCCAAGGAGTTTTTTCTATGAAAGCACTGAACTCGACTGTCCTGCTCGATGAGGTGATGGCGCCGGCGCCCGCCGCCGTGCGGCGCGCGCCGATGCGGGTGCTGCATCTGCTGCCGTCGCTGGAACCGCGTACCGGCGGCGTTGCCGAAGCGGTGGTGCAATTGGTCAATCATATGACCCATTTCGGCTGTACCAGCGAAGTGGCGACGCTCGATTCCCCGGACACGCCCGACTTCGAGCGCATCAAAGGCCGGGTACATAAGCTCGGTCCAGGCCGTGGTTTTTACGGTTTGAGTGTGGGACTGGTGCGCTGGCTGAGAGCCCATGCGAGTGAATACGATGCGCTGATTGTGCATGGTATCTGGCAATTTCACAGCGTGGCTGCCCGGCTTGGCCTGCTGGGAACTCGCACGCCATTGTTCGTCTTTCCGCACGGTATGCTGGACCCGTGGTTCCAGCAGACGTATCGTGCCAAGCACCTGAAAAAACTGCTCTACTGGAATCTGGCCGAGCGCTGGGTATTCGGCCGCGCCCAGGCGATTTTATTTACCTGTCATACCGAACTGGAACTGGCACGCAGCCCCTTTCTCAATGACAGTTACCCCTTGAAAGTCACCGGCTTCGGCATCGATGCGGTGCCGCCCGACGCGATGCACGCCACGGCATTGTTCTGGCAAACCTTTCCTGAACTGCTTGGGCGGCGGGTATTGCTGTATTTCGGCCGGATCCACGAAAAAAAGGGCTGTGATTTGTTGCTGGCCGGCTTTGCCGCGGTGGCGCAACACGATGCCACAGTGCAACTGGTGATGGCCGGTCCGGCGGCACCGGCGTTGCTGGAACAATTGCAGCAGCAGGCCGCGGCACTGGGCATTGCCGAGCGTGTGGTCTGGACCGGAATGCTGACCGGACGGCTCAAATGGGCGGCGCTGCAGGCGGCGGAGGTATTTGTGCTGCCGTCGCATCAAGAAAATTTCGGCATCTCGGTGGTCGAAGCGCTGGCCTCGGGCACACCCGTGCTGATTTCCAACCGCGTGAATATTTGCCACGAGGTCGAGGTTTCAGGCGGCGGCTGGGTCTATGCCGATACCCTTGAGGGTGTCACCGAAGCGCTGCGCCGCTGGGTGGTGCAAACCACGCCGGCTGAACGCGAGGCCATGCGGAGCGCGGCACTGGCCTGTTTCGAATGCTATTTCCGGATTCAGACGGCGGCTTCGCAGGTCGTCGATGTGATTCAGGAGGCACGCCCGTGAAAAATTTCCAAGCTGGACGCTCGCCGCTCCTCGGCGCAGTGCTGGGGACTCTGTTGCTGGTGCCGTTGTTGACTTCGACCCCGGCCGCGGCGCAACTCAAACCACCCGGATCGAACAATGGCGGCATGACGGGCGGCAGCGGCTCGGGCGGATTGGGTGGTTCGGGTGGTTCGGGTGGATCGGGTGGATCGGGTGGATCGGGCGGCTCCAGCGGCGGTTTCGGCGGCGGTTCAGGGAGCAATTCGGGCGGCGGCTTCGGCAGCGGTTTGGGTAGCGGTTCAAGTAGCGGCTCGGGTGGTAGCTCAAGCAGCGGCATGGGTGGCATGGGCGGCAGCACGAGCGGCGGCGGCATGCCCGGC
The DNA here is from genome assembly GCA_026225455.1 of Burkholderiales bacterium. GTDB lineage: Bacteria > Pseudomonadota > Gammaproteobacteria > Burkholderiales > Burkholderiaceae > LMUX01. The sequence goes on from JAMFSV010000043.1 coordinate 4,587, forward strand.
ATGGGTTCGAGCGGGCAGGGTACGGCAGGTAGTGTGGGCGGTACGGGGGTGGGCCGCGCCGGTACCGTTTCGGGCAGCGGCGCAAAACCGGCTCATGGACTTAAAAAGATCAAGGTGCCGCCGGCTCCCGCCGTGCCCAACAAATACACCGACTACAATTGGGGCGCTTCAAGCACCAGCAACTCCAGCGCCCTATATGCGCCGAGCTGGGACGCACCGCAAGCCGACTACACCTGGGGCGCGACGCCGCAGTAGGGCGTGCGGACCCAGTGCCAGGGTTCAGATCGGATTGAGTTGGGGCGTGCCGGCCGAAGCCCCTGAGCGGAAGCGGAGATCAGGCGCGAAAGCTCAACGGCAGATCACACGCCGCGCATCACGCGCCGCTTGATCGCCTTGGCTGGGTTGCCGATGCAGATCATGCCCGCGGGCAGGTCGTGAACCACCGTACTGCGGGCACCGACCACGGTGCCGTCGCCGATGCTCACGCCAGGGGCGACAAATACATCCGAAGCGACCCAGACTTGCGCGCCGATACAGATGCGGCGGCCGCGAATGGCGAAGTCGGGTTGCAGATGATCATGGTCGCCGGCACACAGATAGGATTTTTGCGAAATCACCGAATGAGCGCCGATATCGATCTGCCCCAGGCTATACAGCGTCACGTCATCGCCGATCCAGGCGTGGTCGCCGATCGAGACTTTCCACGGGTAGGTCACACGCGCCGACGGCCGGATAATCACCCCGGCGCCCACTTGCGCACCGAACAGCCTGAGCAGACTCCGGCGCCAGGCGTACATGACTTGCGGCGAGGGGCGAAACAGCAAAGCATCGACGATCCACCATAACTGCACAAACCAGCTCGGCCGGCCGCGAAAGCCGGGCGGCACGGCAAAACGCGACAAGTCCTGATAGACGCGCTCGGACGTCTCGCGCTCCGTCTGTGCGTCTTTGGTTTTGGGTATCCAGCGAATATCGCTCATGGCGATTAGGCGGCGGCCGCAAGCTGGTCTTCGGAGAACCAGGCGTAGGTCGATGCCAAACCCTGTTCCAGCCCGACCTGCGGTTGCCAACCCAGCGTATGCAGTTTGGCGCTGCTCATCAGCTTGGCCGGCGTGCCGTCGGGCTTGCTCAGGTCGTGTTCGATCCGACCTTCGAAGCCTACCACGCGAGCGATCAGTTCGGCCAATTCCCGTACCGTGCAATCGGAGCCTGAGCCGACGTTGAGATGCGAGCAGCGCGGCGACGCCACGCTGTAATAGAGGTCTTTCGGCACGTTCATCGCCAAGATGCAGGCGCCGGCAAGATCGTCGACATGCAGGAACTCGCGCCGGACCTGACCGCTGCCCCATAACGTAGTCGATTCTGCACCGCTGACTTTGGCTTCGTGGAAACGCCGCATCAAGGCCGGAATCACATGGCTGTTGACCGGGTGGAAGTTGTCGCCCGGACCGTACAGGTTGGTGGGCATCACACTACGATAATCGACGTCGAATTGTCGGTTATACGATTCGCATAACTTGATCCCGGCAATTTTGGCGATGGCATAGGGCTCGTTGGTTTCTTCCAGCGGCCCGGTCAACAACGCTTCTTCGGTAATCGGCTGCGCGGCATGCTTGGGATAGATGCACGACGAGCCGAGAAACATCAGATGCTGGACTTCGGCCATACGCGCCTGATGAATCACATTGGTCTCGATCATCAGATTGCGGTAGATGAAGTCGCCAGGATAAGTATTGTTGGCGTGTATTCCACCGACGTGGGCGGCCGCCACATACACCACGTCGATGTGCTCATTCTTGAAGAAATTCTGCACCGCCGCCTGGTTGGTCAAATCCAGCTCGGCGGAACTACGCAAGACCAGTTCGACATGCTCGTGCGTTTGCAGTTGCCGGACCAGCGCGGAACCCACCATGCCGCGATGGCCGGCCACAAAAATCCGTTTCTTCGCGTGAGTAGGCATGCATCACTCCTTGCGTTCGTAAACAGCGAAACCGTGTTTTTGGATCAAGGTATCTTTTTTCGCGTCCTGCAAGTCTTTGGTAATCATTTCTTCGACCAATTGCTCGAACGTGGTGGTCGGCACCCAACCCAGCTTGGCCTTGGCTTTGGCCGGATTGCCCAGCAGCGTTTCCACTTCGGTCGGACGGAAGTAACGCGGATCGACTTCGACGATCACATCGCCGACCTTGACCCGGGCATCGACGCCGACATCGACCACAATGCCTTGTTCTTTTTCGCCCTTGCCTTCCCATTGCAGCGAAATACCCAGATGCTTGGCCGTCAGCGTGACAAATTCGCGCACGCTATGCTGCTCGCCGGTGGCAATCACAAAATCTTCCGCCACATCTTGTTGCATCATCAGCCACTGCATTTCCACGTAATCTTTTGCGTGACCCCAGTCGCGCAGCGAATCGAGGTTGCCGAGGAACAGCTTGTCCTGCAGTCCCAGCGAAATACGCGCCAAGGCCCGGGTAATCTTGCGCGTGACGAAGGTCTCGCCGCGCAGTGGCGATTCATGATTGAACAGGATGCCGTTGCAGGCGTAGATGCCATACGCTTCGCGATAGTTGACGGTAATCCAGTACGCATACATTTTAGCCACGGCGTAAGGGCTGCGCGGGTAAAACGGGGTGGTCTCGGATTGCGGAATTTCCTGCACCTTGCCGTACAGTTCGGACGTCGAGGCTTGATAAAACCGAGTGGTTTTGGTCAGGTCGAGAATCCGGATGGCTTCCAGGATGCGCAATGCACCCATGCCGTCGGCGTTCGCCGTGTATTCCGGTTCCTCGAACGAAACCGCAACGTGGCTTTGCGCCGCCAGATTGTAAATTTCGTCAGGTTTGACCGCCTGGATAATGCGAATCAGGCTCGACGAATCGGTCATGTCGCCATGATGCAGGATAAAGCGGCGCTGTTCCTCATGCGGGTCCTGGTACAAGTGATCGATCCGATCGGTATTAAACAGCGACGCGCGCCGTTTGATGCCGTGAACGATATAACCCTTGCTCAGAAGCAATTCCGCCAGATAGGCACCATCTTGCCCGGTAACGCCGGTGATCAAAGCAACCTTTTGCATCGTAATCCTCGCCGTTAAATAATAGTGTTAGTACATTAGGGCGCACCCTAGTTCCGCAAGGCAAGTGCATTCAAGGATTTGGCGGACAACAGCGGTATTTTGACGCCAACGACCTGCCGGGTGAAGTCGTGCGAGGCGGCAATTGGAATATTTGGCGGACCTTAGCGATATCATGGCGGCCCGTTTTCGCCGCTTGGGCGCAAGATACTTTCAAGGCAATGCAAGCTATCGCTGACAGCACGTGTATTTCTGCATGTGTCCATGTTTTTGCAGATCAAGCGGAAAGAGTCGATGAAGATTCTCATTTACGGAATCAACTACGCTCCGGAGTTGACCGGGATAGGCAAATACACGGCCGAAACGGCGGAATCGTTGGCGGCGAACGGCCACCAAGTGCGGGTCATCTGCGCGCCGCCCTATTATCCGCAATGGTCGGTTGCCGCGGATTTCTCGGCGTGGCGTTATAGCCGGCAAACAGAACACGGGGTGGAGATTACCCGCGCGCCGCTGTGGGTGCCGAAAAAACCCTCGGGCCTGACACGGCTGATACACCTGGCAAGTTTTGCCCTGAGCAGTTTTCCGCTGGTGCTGCGCCAGTTGTTCTGGCGCCCCGATGCAGTGATCTGCATTGCCCCGAGCTTATTGAATGCGCCTGCGGGCTGGCTTTTGGCAAGGCTCAGCGGTGCCCATGCATGGCTGCATATCCAGGATTTCGAAGTCGATGCGGCCTTCAAACTGGATCTGCTGAAGGGCGGTTTTCTCAAGCGCTGCGCGCTGGCGGCTGAACGCGCCTTGCTCGGCCGTTTTGATACGATTTCAACCATTTCCTCGAAGATGGTCGAACATGCGGCGCGTAAAGGCATAGCTCCCGCCAAGCTGGTGCGGTTTGCCAACTGGGCCGACACCGAGGCTATCTTTCCCCTGCCGCGCGCCAGCCAATTTCGCGCGGAATTGAACATTCCCGCTGCGGCGACGGTCGTACTGTACTCCGGCAACATGGGCCAAAAACAAGGGCTGGATGTCCTGGGCGCGGTGGCGGCAACTTTTACCGAACAGGATGCCGTGGTGTTTGTGTTTTGCGGCAATGGCCCGGCACGCGCTACGCTCGATGCATTGTGCGGTGCTTTGCCGCATTGCCGTTTTATCGACCTCCAGCCTCTGGAGCGTCTTAACGACCTGCTCAACCTGGCCGATATCCACGTGCTGCCTCAACGCGCGGATGCCGCCGATCTGGTGATGCCGTCCAAGCTGACCGGCATGTTTGCCAGCGGGCGCGCGGTGATCGCCATGGCCAGCCCGGGCACGGAATTGTTCGACGTGGTGGCGCCGCGGGGTGTGGTCGTGACACCCGGCGACGTCGAAGCCTTGGCCACAGCGATCAAGAAATTAGCCGCCAATGCGGCCGAGCGCGCGCGCTTGGGCGCGGCCGGGCGGCAATTCGCCCGGGCGGTGCTGTCGCGCACCGCCGTCTTGGGCGATTTTGAGGCCACGCTGTCGCAGCGTTGCGCCAAAGACTTGCCGACCTCCACCGCCGCGGTGGAAATGGTCCAGGCGGTGAGCCAGGCGCTGGCCAAGGCGCGTGTACAGCAGAATCATGCAGCATCAGCGGAACCGGACGGAATACACGCCACGGTAAGCACAGCAGATCAAGCGGAAGGTGAGCCGCGCCAGAATAGGGAGGAGACACTCAAGCAGCAGCCGTTGCCGTCTCGCCAAAGATAAATATCGCCGCTGTCATGCAGCAGGTCGCAGCGCCGGTAACGGTCACATTCAACGCTTAACGCCAACGTTAGGCATAGCTAAGCAAAAGGCTAACATGAAAATTACGATTATTGGCACAGGTTACGTTGGCCTGGTTACGGGTGCATGTCTGGCTGAAACCAGCAACGATGTGCTGTGCGTCGACGTCGATGAAAAGAAAATAGCCTTGCTTAACAGCGGCGGCGTTCCGATCCATGAACCGGGACTGAAGGAATTGATCGATCGCGGCCGCGCCAGCGGACGCCTGAAATTCACCACCGACCTGGTGGCCAGCGTGGCCCACGGCGACGTGCAATTTATCGCGGTCGGCACCCCGCCCGACGAAGATGGCTCCGCCGATCTGCAATATGTGCTGGCCGCCGCGCGCAACATCGGCGCGCATATGCAGGACTTCAAGGTGGTGGTCGACAAATCGACGGTCCCGGTCGGCACCGCAAAACGGGTGCACGACGTGATCGCCGACGAACTGTCGCGACGCCATGTGCGGCACGACTTCTCGGTGGTTTCCAATCCCGAGTTTTTGAAGGAAGGCGCGGCGGTACAGGATTTCAGCCGCCCCGACCGGATCGTGATCGGGATCGATTCCGACAAACCGGGTCTGCGTGCCCGCGAGTCGATGAAAGAGCTGTATGCGCCGTTTAACCGCAATCATGAACGCACGCTCTACATGGATGTGCGTTCCGCCGAGTTCACCAAATACGCCGCCAATGCAATGTTGGCAACACGCATTTCGTTTATGAACGAACTGGCCAATCTGGCCGACCGCATCGGTGCCGATATCGAAGCGGTACGGCGCGGTATCGGTTCCGACCCGCGCATCGGCTATGACTTCTTGTATGCGGGTGCCGGTTACGGCGGTTCCTGTTTCCCCAAGGACGTGCGCGCATTGGTGCAGACCGCCGCCGAGAATGGCCAGGAGTTGCAGATTCTCAAGGCCGTCGAAGCGGTCAACGATGAGCAAAAACATGTGCTGGTCGACAAGATTGCACAGCGTCTGGGCGTGGATCTGATCGATCGTACCTTTGCCGTATGGGGACTGGCTTTTAAACCCAATACCGACGATATGCGCGAAGCGCCGAGCCGCGAACTGATCGCGGCCTTGCTCAAGCGTGGCGCTACGGTGCGTGCTTATGACCCGGTGGCGATTGCCGAGGCGCGGCGGGTTTTTGCCATCGACTTGAAGGATGACCCGGACGCCCATTCGCGCCTGTCGTTTTCCAAAACCCCGATGGACGCTACCGAAGGTGCCGATGCACTGGTGATTGTGACCGAGTGGACGGCTTTCAAGAGTCCGGATTTCACCGCCCTCAAGCAAGCTCTCACCGCGCCGCTGATTTTCGACGGCCGCAATCTGTATGAGCCGGCGGCGGTTGCAGCCCAAGGCATCGAGTACCACAGCATCGGGCGGCCGCAATCGGTCGAGGTGCAATCGGTGCCGCACGCCATCCATGCAGTGCAAGCGGGTTAAACGCTGAAGCGCCGCGACACAACAGCCACATCCTTCGACCCGGCGTGCCTTGGCGGCGCCCGGGTCGCCAATCGGCCAGCTAGCCGGCCGTGGTTTACCCACTGAGCAACGGGAGCGCGTGAGATGAATATCAGACAGCCCATCTTCGATACCTTGGCGCAAGCAGCCAATGCACACTTGCCGGTACATGCGGTGATTCCCGCCGGCGGCGCCGGCACGCGACTATGGCCTTTGTCGCGCGAGCAATTCCCCAAGCAATTGATCAGCCTGACCGCGGATGATTCGCTATTGCAATTGACCGCCAAGCGCCTGCAAGGCATTTCCGCCAGCTATCCGTTGGCGGCGGAAAGCATCATTATTTGCGGCGAAGAACATCGTTTTATTACCGCCGAACAATTACGTAAATCGAATATCAAGGCTCGCATCATTCTTGAGCCGCAAGGGCGCAATACCGCTCCGGCGCTGACGCTTGCCGCGCAATCGCTGGTCAGCGGCGGCGGCGATTCGATTATGGTGGTGATGCCGGCGGACCATGCGGTGGTCGACGTCGCGGCATTCCAGCAGTCGATTTCAACCGCCATTCGTTACGCCGGCGAAGGGAAAATTGTCACCCTGGGCATCGTGCCGACCCGTGCGGAAACCGGCTACGGATATATCAAAGTCGGCGCTACACTGGACGAACATGGCGGTTACGTGCTTGATCGTTTTGTCGAAAAGCCGGCCCGGGAACTGGCTGAGCAATACCTGGCCAGCGGCGAATTTTTGTGGAACAGCGGCGTATTTGTGGTGCAGGCATCCGTCTGGCTGCGGGCGATCGAAACCTTTGCCCCGGCGATTCACGCTATCTGCGTGGCGTCGTATGATGGTTTGACCAGCGATGCGGATTTCCTGCGCGTCGATGCGAAACAATTTGCCGAATGCCCCTCGCAGTCGATCGACTATGCCGTGATGGAACGCGTCGCCGACGCCGACTCCGGCTTTGACGCGGTGGTGGTGCCGCTTGACGCCGGTTGGTCCGATGTCGGCGCCTGGGATGCCGTGTGGGATGTCTTGCCGAAAGATGCGCAAGGCAATGTGACGCGCGGACGAGTGATGCTGGAAGGCGCCACCAATACCTTCGTCCATTCCGACGGCCGCCTGGTGGCCTGCGTCGGCACCGACGACTTGATCGTGGTCGAGACCCCGGATGCGATCCTGGTCGCCAAACAATCGGCGGTGCAGGACGTGAAAGCCGTGGTGGCACGGATCAAACGAGAAGCGGGTACCGAAGCGAATTATCACCGCAAGGTATTCCGCCCCTGGGGTTATTACGATTCGATCGATAACGGCGACAATTTCCAGGTCAAGCGGATTGTGGTGAATCCGGGCGGCTGCTTGTCCTTGCAAATGCATTATCACCGCGCGGAACATTGGATTGTGGTGAGCGGCACGGCCCGGGTGACGCGAGGCGACGAAACCTTCCTGTTGTCGGAAAACCAGTCGACCTACATCCCCCTGGGTCAGACCCACCGCCTGGAAAATCCGGGCAAGACACCGCTGGCGATGATCGAGGTGCAATCGGGCTCGTATCTCGGAGAGGATGACATCGTGCGCTTCGACGACACCTACGGACGGCAATAAGTCCGGTAACGGTAACAATAGGGACGGCAATCAGTTAGGCGCCGTCCCAACTGAAGCAACCGCCGCTCGGCACATTCTCGGCTAATCGCGCCGGCCGAACGGCGTCAGCCGCCCGTCCTACGGTGCAGCGGCACATCGACATATGCTATGTTATGAACCATCCTTCAGTTCTGACACACGCATATGAAACCCGCCGACCTCCCCAGCTTGCAGCCCCGCAAGACGCCGCACCAAGCGCGTTCGACTGCGACGGTCGGGATCATTTTCGAAGCCACCATTCAGGTTTTGCTGGCCGACGGCCCCAATAAACTCACTACCACCCGGGTCGCGGAGCGAGCCGGCGTGTCGGTCGGCACCCTGTACCAGTACTTTCCGCACAAACAGGCGCTGCTGTATGCGGTGTTGCAGCACCATCTGAGCGCCGTGGCGACGGCGGTTGAAGCCGCTTGCGCGGTGGCGCACGGACGGGAGCTGGAACAGATGGCGCAAGGATTGGTGACCGCTTTTGTCAAGGCGAAGACGGCGCACCCCGATGCGTCGCGTGCCATGTACAAGGTCGCCGCCGAGTTGGAAACGCAGGATCTTTTGCGCGACATCGGCCAGCGTATGCTCGATGCCGTGACCACCATGCTCGCCAGCGCGCCCGACGCGCGGATCGACGATTTGCCCGCGGTCACGTTGACCCTGATGTCCGCCTTGGCGGGGACCACCCGCGCCGTGTTTGAGCGCGGCGCGACGCCGCGCCTGTTGCGGGGGTTGCGGGCCCAGACGCTGATATTGTGTTGCGCTTATCTGCGGGCGGTGGCGCTTACGCCTGCCTCGGCATAGCCGGGCCAAGCGGCCGCGCTCGCTGAATTGGCCCGGCGCGCATGCGGTGGCGTTTGATGTATCGCCGCCGCCAGGGTGTACGATGCCAAAGCGCGCTATTCCAGGCGACGCCGGTTATTCATAGCCTTGCATCCATCACCCGCTCAGGAGGCGTTCCATGTGCCGTTGGCTGGCGTATTCCGGAAATCCCATCGCACTTGAAGTGTTGCTGTATCGCTCCGACCATTCGCTGATCGACCAGAGTTTGCGCTCCCGCATGGGGCAGACCACCACCAATGGCGATGGTTTCGGCGTGGGCTGGTACCCGCATGCGGACGGTATCCCGGCGCGTTATCGCAGCGTGAACCCAGCCTGGAACGATCGTAATTTGCGCGATCTGGCGCGCGCCGTGACCTCGCCGTTGTTCCTGGCCCATGTACGGGCCTCCACCGGTACGCCGGTGCAGGAGACCAATTGTCATCCGTTCCGGCATGGCCGTTGGCTGTTTGTGCATAACGGCGCGATTCGCGATTTTCCCAAAGTTCGGCGCGATTTATTGTTGGCCGTGGCCCCAGGATTGTTTTCCTCGATCGAGGGCGCAACCGATTCGGAGGTGATGTTTTATCTGGCGTTGACCTTCGGTCTGGAGCACGACCCGGTGCTGGCGTTCGAACGCATGGCTTGGCTGGTCGAGGATACGGGACGCCGCCACGGCATCGCTGAACCGCTGAACATGACGGTCTGCGTCACCGACGGCGAGCAAATTATCGCCGCGCGTTATTCCAGCGAAGGCGCGTCGCGTTCGCTGTTTCACAGCACCTCGATGCGCGCGCTCCACGCCCTGTACCCGGACGACCCGCGTTTTGTGGTGGTGGGCAACGACGCTTTTATGGTGTTGTCGGAACCGCTGATCGACCTGCCCGGCGCCTGGGAGGAAGTCCCCGACAGCAGCGCCCTGGTGGCGCGGGGCGGGGTGATCGAGGCGCGGCCGTTTGTGCCGCAGGCGCCGTTTTGAGGCCCCGGTTTGCCTACCCGCTTGGCGGTCCCTGAACGCGGATTCAGCCGTGTGCGATGGCTGGACGATGCGCGCAATTGTGTCTAATACGTACTTTAATTGGCGATTTTACGACATGTCTATATCGTTTATATTTGGGTACAATACATGGAATATGTGCCGCGCAAAATCATCAAAAGCGATGGGAATCGAGACTAGCGCGACATGAATCGCACACCGGCAATATAGTCCGTATTGCGGCCAAGGCACACGACGCCAAACTGATGGAAATTATAATGTCTGAGGTCGAATGATGGATCTATACGTTAATCAGTCTAAAAATCATCCCAATCTGAAGGAAACGCTCTACACCGGCGCGATCTTTCTTGAGACGCAATTGCAGTCGGCGCGGCAATTGCGCGAATTCGCACTGCAAAGCATTGCCCATGTGCTCGGCCGTGAAACCGATGCGCGTTCGCTGCACAAACTGATGCCGGTGGCTGAGTTCGTGCCCGCGGTGTCCCGCCTGAAGAGCTATTTCACCAACAGCGCCGAAGCCAAAGAAATCATTCGATCGTTCGTCATCGAGCTTGGCGAAGATCCCGCCGATTATCTGTTCGATGTGCCGCGCCTGCGGGTGGTACCGCACTACGATTATCTGCATGCCGGGATCAGCTATGCGTACAAGCCGCACCGCGATACCTGGTACGGTTCGGTACAATGCCAGATCAACACTTGGATGCCGGTGCACGGCGTGGTGCCGGAGCAGACCATGATGATCAACCCCGAATATTTTACCAAGCCGGTCAGCAATTCCTCGGCCGATTGGCAGCTATCCAATTGGATCAGCAAGGAGCGCAAGCTGGCTTCCATCAATATCACCGAGGAAACGCGTCCCCACCCGGTTCCGCTTGAAGAGGTGAGTTCCAGCAACGAGGCGCGAATCGCGCCGAATGGCGGTGAAATGTTGATTTTCTCCGGTGCGCACCTGCACGGCACCGTGCCGAACCGCACCGAACAAACGCGCTTTAGCGTTGATTTCCGGCTGATGCATATTGAAGACTTAAAGGCCGGTCGGGGGCCCGTCAATGTCGATAGCGGATGCGCCGATCCGGAAGCCGGCTTCAAGGACTATTTCCACGCGGATAGTTTGCTTCCTTTTCAAGGAGTACGTGCATGACCCAGCGCCGACTTACCGAGGCCGAGCAAGAATTTTCAGCCAAGCGCAGCGAAGTGTTATCCAAGGTTGATGCGAAATACGTCGCGAGTGCGCCATTTGTCTTCGCGGATCGGATTACGGTCACGACCGCTTTGTCGCGCATGGAACTGTTCAAGAAAGTGCTGGATATTCCGGGTGCGATTATCGAGTGCGGCGTCTACAAGGGAAATTCCTTGATGCTGTACATGCACCTCTCGATGATACTTGAGCCCTATGCGATCAATCGCTCGATCATCGGCTTTGACACATTCTCGGGCTTTACGGGTATCGATGCGCAGCATGATCCGAGCGATATCAACACCAGGATGTTCGCCGATACGGATATGTCGCTGATCGAATCGATGATCGAGGCGAACAATCTGGTGCGGCCGGTCAATCGTATCCCGCGCTGCGAATTGATCAAAGGCGATATCGTCAATACCGCCCCGGAATTCGTCAAGACGAGACCTGATCTGGTGGTTGCGATGCTTATTCTCGATACCGATCTCTACGCATCGACCAAGGTCGCATTGGAAACCTTCCTGCCCTACATGCCGAAAGGCGCGGTGGTGGTGCTCGATGAAGTCGCCTATCGGAATTTTCCAGGCGAGACCACTGCCTTGCGTGAAGTACTTAACCTTAACACTATCGAACTCAAGCGCTTGCCCTTCGATTCATGTACCGGCTATTTCCATGTGTGAGATCGCTCGCGTTCCGGCCTTGTCGCGAGATCCGCTTCGAGCACTGCTGGTTACCCGAAGCGAGAGCGGCAACTGAAACTGAACGTACAAGCAATGACGAAAACCCACATCTTTCAGATTTTCCACGACGAAAAAACCAAATCCGAGAGCGATTCCGACTTTATCCTTCTGGATAGCACGGACAACCCCAGGGCGGACTGGGGCGACTATTCGGCTATCCGCAATTTCTTTGCCGCCAATGCGCTAAACGATGGCGAACTTTACGGTTTCTTGTCGGCGGATTTTCTGGAAAAAACTGGACTGAGCGCAAGGCAGGTCCATGAGTTCATTCGTGCCAATCCTGGCCATGACGCCTACACTTTCTCGCCCGGCATCGAGGATTCGGCGTGCTACTTGAATGTGTTTGAGCGGGGAAATCTGCGCCATTCCGACTTGGTCGCGGCGGCCCAGGCCTATCTGAAGGAGGTGCGGCTTGAGGTCGATCTGCAAAGCCTGGCGATGGATTTTCGCTCGACGGTTTACGGCAATTACATCGTCGCCAAGCGATCGTTCTGGGAAACTTGGTTTCCGCTTACCGAGAAAATATTCGAGATTTGCGAAAATGAGGATTCCGATCTAAGTCGCCGGCTTAATTCACTCACCACCGATGGCACCTCGGTCGGTATCAAGGTATTACTGATCGAGCGGATTGCATCGCTGGTCTTGGCCTTGCTTGATAAAGTCAAGGTATGTGCTTTCGACACCGCGCAGATGCCTTGCTTGAATCAGCGCTATCAGCCCTATGAGCAACAAATGAGCTTGCTGAACCAGCTCAAGACAGCTTATCTGCAAGCGCCGAACAAGGTTCTGTTGAATGACTTCTACCTGGCTCGAGGCGCTATTTTGCAAGCGTGCGAAGGCGAGCGGTTTGCTTGCGCCAAAGATGGATTTCTCACGGCAGAGCGTCTGAACCCGCCTGATATGTTGTATGTGTGTTTTACACATGTGCCGTTGCCGTTCGATTTTCCGCCCTATGTGACTCCGATCTATCTTGGCGCCGCGCAGGGGCCGGGCAAAAACAATTTACGCGATTTAGCGCCCGAGTGGGAGCCTTACCACCCGCAGCTCGGCGCGGTTGCCGGCAGCTTTGCGCTCAAGAACTATATCGTTAATCATCGGCTTCAGCTACGCAGCATCGGCATTTGCCAGTATCGCAAATTCATCTCGAACACCAGCATTGGTGGTGTGCCCGCGCCGAACTATAGAGCCATGAACGTAGTCGACCAGAAGATACTCGACGCCACGGATCTCGCGGAGAGCATGGCGCTGGGCAATCGCAAGTTCCTGGTCGGCAAGCTGGATCGCTTGACCGGTTATTTCGAACAGTACAAGGACGCGCATCACGTAGAGGATTTCTTGCATTTCACCGCCGCAGCGGTTGAGCTGGGGGTGCTGCACAAAAGCGAGGTGATGCGCTTTTTTCAGACGGAGTTGTTCTTACCCGGCGGTATCGAGATGGGTATCTTCCCGGCGGACATGTGGGTCGCGGCGATGGGGGCAATCGAAGCAGTGGTGCGGGTCTGCGTCACACGTTACCCGGCTCTGCGCGAAGGCTACCAAATCCGTTCCTGGGCTTTTTGCGCTGAACGCCTCGGCAGCTACATCTTCTTGAAATATCTCAACTCGACGGCGCTCCCGGCCGATTGGGCCGACACCCATTTTGGCCAGCTCAATCTATTTACCAGCGATGAGAGTGGGATTTATCGGGTCGGAACTTGAATCGCCAGGCGCTGTGCCGGGCTGCGCCATGCGGCGATCTGCCTCGGCCAGCATGCCGGACGGCGTGACCAGGGCAATCGCCGATTGCAGCTTGTTCTGCCAGCCGCTCACGACATCGCCTTCCCCATTCATCATCGCCTTGAACCCGGTTTCGGCGACGTCAGCGGCATCGTCCTTTTTCGCGGTGCCGATTTTGGTGTCCATCATGTCGGCGCGTTCGAAAAGTTCGGTCTCGGTCGCGCCCGGCATCA
>JAMFSV010000304.1 GCA_026225455.1 Burkholderiales bacterium
GCGTGGTTCTCCCTGCTTTCAATAGGAAGAACTGGCGCGCGCTTCCAGTTCCCGGAGTCTGCCGATAAGCAGCTGTTTCATCGGCTTTCGGCGGATTGAAATTCGCAGGTTCCGATGCTGCGATAGCATCTACGCGTTCTCGACCTCGAAAAGTATTTTGCAATGCGCTGCGATAGGCTAGCGCGGCTTCAGTGGCCGGTGTGCGCGCCTTTGGTTCGAAGCCAAAGCGCCCTCCGTCGGCCGGAAATCCGTCCATCGACGGCTAAGCCCGAAGGCCGCTAAAAAGTCCCCGTACCCGAGAATACGCGATCAGCCGAGTGGCGAAGGTCTGATGGCGACAGGTGCGGAGGCGGCAAACATCCGAGCCAATAGGACCACGGTAAAGGTGCTGAGCAAAATCCCGCCCACGACCCACATGATGACACCACCAAGTTGTTGGTCGGCGCTTTGGGAAAGGCCCCAGGGCCATGTTGTTAGGGCATGGACCGAAAACCAGGGGCGCCCGGAAAGAGTGAGCAGAGCGCCCAACGCGCACATCTGCACGCCGGTAAATAGGCTGGCGAATACGTTAACGCCGCTGTCATCCAGCAATACGCGCCAAAGACCAAGCGCGGCAACGAACAAGGTCAGGTGCATTACCCAGTAGACGACGTTGTTTTGCAAGGTCGCGTCATAGAAAGATGGCAGGTGCCAAAACCACAGCATGGCGGCAAATGCGAGCGGTTCGGCAAAAGCTTCGACCCGCCCGACCCGGCCACGAGGCAATCCGAGCACTAGTAGCGGCGCGGCAACCAACAGCATGAGCACATGCTGGCCGGCACGGGCCGTAAAAAGCGCAATACTGAGGTTACAGAGCGGCGTGATGAGCGCCGCCGCGAGCACTGCAAGCCCTACCCCGCCCATCAAAACCTGGCGGATGCCGATTTCGATCTTCCTGGACCTGTAGCAAACGGCATAAAATCCAGTGGCGGCGACAAGCGCGGCGATCAGGACAGGATCGAGATTCCAGTGGAGGCCGCCGGGGATGGGCGGACTGCCGCAATACGGCTGAAAAATGCTAGCTGCCACGGCTTCACTCACGTTAAATTATATCTTTATGCGATGTTTATTCTGAATTGCCCGGTATCGTTGGAACACTAACTGGCCTGCGTAGTTCCTTTGACTGAGCATCGCCATTTTCACACCCTGGGAAGACTTTAGTGGGGCCCAAAACAAGTCTTTTCCGGAGCTTCTACCTTGCAGCGGCCGTGGCGCTTTGCATCTCTGCGCCGTTTAATCCGGCCCACGCCGAACTTCCTCTATCCTATCTTCATGGCAACGGCAGCAAAGCCTATCCGGTTGTTTCACTGACCTGGGGTCTGCTGGCAATTTCAATCGTCGTTACGTTGATCGTCTGCATCCTGCTGGTCTGGGGCATCGCCGCGAAACGGGTGCGTAACGACGATATCGCCGCAACAGCAGTCGGCCGCAGCGGCGGCGGCATGAACTGGCTGGCCTGGGGCACCGGTATCTCAACCGTTGCGCTGTTCGGATCGTTGGTCTGGACCGTCGCGGTACTGGCCGAGATCAACGGCCCGCCGAGCAAGCCGACCGTCACCATCGAGATCACCGGTCAGCAATGGTGGTGGAAGGCGCGGTATCTCAGTGACGACGCCTCCCGCGTCGTCACCACCGCCAACGAAATTCACATTCCCACCGGGGTGCCGGTACGCCTGAAGTTGATCGGCGGCGATGTGATCC
>JAMFSV010000305.1 GCA_026225455.1 Burkholderiales bacterium
CCGACACCTTCACCCGTTGCGTCAGCTTGGCCGGCGTAGTCTGCCGTCCGCTCGCGGGCAAGCCGGTACCATCTGAATTGGCGCTGATCTTCCGCCGTCATGAACGTGCACCGGCGGTGCAGCTATTCCTCAAGCATGCGCGTACCGAGCATGCCGCTGCCGCCAGCCGAGTCAAACATCCAACATAGCGTCAGCTTCATGCAGCCTGAGATGCTTCAGCGCGTGTGCTACACAGTCGTGCGATAACTGCACGGCCGCGGCTTCAGCGGAATGCGCCGCAGGCTCGACCACGCGCTCGAACATCCGCGTCTCATAGGCCGTCACCGCCCTGATCCAGGCGGTGGAATCAGCGGAGGCAACGCATGCGCCCAGCACCCGGGCGAGTTCGGCGGCATCCAGCATGGCCGCATTCACCCCTTCGCCACCAAACGGCGCCACCCCATGCGCATCGCCAGCCTGACCTTCCAAGGCTTCAACTAAGTCGACTCCTTCGTTGCGCTCAACGTGCTGATTCGTAAAATTTGGAACCGGACATTGCCAATTGCGGCATTTCGGAAAGGTCCGGTTTTACGTCATCGGGCAGAATTGCTATGACGGAGTCCGCTTGACCCAAGCGATGCCCCCTTAACCCGCCAAAAACTCGCTATACCTCACCAAATCAACATTACCTCCGCTCACAATCACCCCCACCCGCTGGCCTTTTAATTGCGCCTTCATTTCGCGGGCTGCGGCAAAACCCAAGCAACCGGTGGGTTCGACCACCATTTTCATGCGCTCGGCGAAGAAGCGCATGCAGGCGATTAATTGCTCGTCTGTGGCGGTAAAAATGTCATCGACATCGCGTCGAATAATGGCGAAGGTGTGCTGGCCCAAATGCTGGGTTTGGGCGCCATCGGCGATGGTCTTCGGCGTTTCGATGTGGACGATCGAGCCCGAGCGGAACGACTGCTGTCCGTCATTGCCGGCTTGCGGCTCGACACCGTAAATTTTGCAGCCAGGCGCAAGTTGGCGCGCGGCTAATGCCGAGCCGGCCAGTAAGCCGCCGCCGCCGAGGCAAACGAACAAGGCGTCGAGGGCTCCGACTTCCTCGATTAGTTCTTTGGCTGCCGTACCTTGGCCGGCAATGACATCGGGATGGTCGTAGGGCGGAATCAAGGTCATGCCGTGTTGCTCGGCGAGACGCCGGCCGATTTCCTCGCGATCTTCCGTATAACGATCGTAGGTCACGACGTTACCGCCATAACCTTTGGTGGCCGCCACTTTGGCGGCGGGAGCATCGAGCGGCATGATAATGGTGGCGGGAATGCCGAGTAGCTTCGCCGACAGCGCGATGGCCTGGGCGTGATTGCCGGACGAGAAGGCAACTACGCCGGCAGCGCGCTGGCGTGGGTCGAATTTCGACAGGGCGTTCATCGCACCGCGAAATTTGAAGGCGCCCATGCGCTGGTAATTTTCGCACTTGAAGAAAATCTCCGCGCCCAACGCCTCATCGGCCGTGCGTGAAGTCAGGACGGGCGTCCGATTGGCCTTGCCCGCAATGCGTTCGGCGGCCGCTGCAACGTCAGTGTAAGTTGGAAGATTCAGCATGGTTTTATCCTTCTATCTTTCATTTGGCATCGTTATACACCGTCGCTCGCGATACACCTAAATGGAGCGCGACTATTTCCATGGCACGGCGCACTTCCATGCTGCCGGCCTCCCGCAGTTCGTTGATCAGCGCGCGCCGTTCCGGCGCCTTCAAGGTTCGCGGCGTGCTCGACAACCGGGCGGCAAACTGGTCGATGCGTTGCCTGATGCCATCCGCACCCGGCGGGTCGAGAGACTCTTTGACGCCAACCGCGTCATGGGTGCTGGCAAACCGGCCGAGCATATTTTGCAAGGTGGCAAAATGGGTGAGATCGACATTCAGGCAAAGAGCAGCGACATAGTGACCCTTGGAGTCCTTGATCCCAATCGACGTGCTTTTGACTTGCCGTCCATCGGCGAACTGGTTGGCGTAGTTGGCGATGACTTGCGCATAGCTATCGTCCGCCAGTCTTGCGAGCCCCAGTTCGGTCGTGGGGTCGCCCTCTTGCCGGCCGGATAAATTGTTGTGAATCGCCACAATCGCATGTTCGGCATGCAGCAAATCATGCACCACCACCTCGCAGAATGGCGCAAAGGTCTCACCCAGGCCTTGAGCGACCTGCTTGAGTTGTTCGACCAGGGTTTGCTGTTCTTTGGACGGATTTGGCATCTGTACATAATATCTAATATTAGACTTTTTGTACAATTTTTAGTTTTAAAACCCCGCTAGGACGGCAAAAATATCGCCGACTGTGCGCGGCACCCTGCCGTCACCCTGCTTAAATCGTCGCCGCCAGCCGCGAAGCCTGATTGATCGCCCGCTTGGCATCGAGTTCCGATGCAACTTCCGCGCCGCCGACCAAATGCACTTTGATGCCGGTGGCAATCAGCGGCGCTTGCAATTCACGCAACGATTCCTGGCCGGCGCATAAAATAATATGGTCGACCGCAATCAGCTCCGGCCTTTCGCGTTTTTCGCCATAGCTGATATGCAAGCCTTGCTCCGAAATGCGCTCATAGTTGACGCCGGGAATCATCTTGACCTGTTTGGTCTTTAATACCGCACGATGAATCCAACCGGTAGTGCGGCCCAAACCCGCCCCCGGTTTACCGGCTTTGCGCTGGAGCAGCGTGACTTGGCGGGCCGACTCGGTCGTCACTGCTGCGGCCACACCGCCACGCGCTTGTGCGGGATCGGTAACCCCCCACTCTTTCATCCATTCGTCGAGATGCAAGGTTGGCGAAGCGCCTGCTTGTACCAGGAATTCGCATACGTCAAAACCAATCCCGCCGGCACCAATCACGGCCACCCGTTTGCCTACCGGTTTGTGGTGCAACAACACGTCGATATAGGACAACACTTGACCGCGCGCCGCCCCTTCATCCTGCCCGGGAATCTTCGGGTCACGCGGCGCTACCCCGGTGGCCAGTACCACTTCTTCATAGGCTCCGGCACTGAGGATGGCCTGGGTGACGCGGGTGTTGAGGCGCAATTTGACGCCGGTGAGTGCGATACGCCGGTTGAAGTAGCGCAGCGTTTCGTGGAATTCTTCCTTGCCCGGAATCTGCTTGGCCATATTGAACTGCCCACCGATCTGGTCCGCCGCATCATATAAATCGACTTGATGACCGCGTTCAGCCAGGACGGTGGCGCAAGCCAGACCGGCCGGCCCGGCACCGACCACGGCAATGCGTTTTTTGCGCGCCAGGACCGGCGTGTAATTCAGCTCGGTCTCGTGGCAAGCACGCGGGTTGACCAGGCATGAGGCAATTTTAAGTTTGAAGGTATGGTCGAGGCAGGCTTGGTTGCATGCGATACACGTGTTGATTTCGTCCCCGCGCCCACTCGCCGCTTTGTGCACAAATTCGGCATCGGCAAGAAAGGGCCGCGCCATCGATACCATATCGGCACAGCCGTCGCTTAGAATCTGCTCGGCCACTTCCGGCGTATTGATGCGATTCGTCGTACATAACGGAATCTCGACTTCGCTCTTGAGTTTTTTGGTGACCCAGGCAAACGCACCGCGCGGCACCGAAGTGGCAATCGTCGGGATGCGCGCTTCGTGCCAGCCGATGCCGGTATTGATAAGGGTTGCGCCCGCCCGCTCCACGGCTTTGGCGAGCATCACCACTTCGTTCCAGTTCTGCCCGGCAGGAATCAGATCCAGCATCGACAGACGATAAATAATGATGAAATCGACCCCGACCGCCTCGCGCACCCGCTCGACAATCTCCACCGGAAACCGCATCCGGTTTTCGCAGGATCCGCCCCATTTGTCTTGGCGTTGGTTGACATGAGTAACCAGGAATTGATTAATCAAATAACCTTCGGAACCCATAATTTCCACGCCGTCATAACCGGCTTCGCGCGCCAGGCGAGCGCAACGCACATAAGCTGCGATCTGGCTTTCGACACCACGCGCCGACAAGCCACGCGGCTTGAATGGGCTGATCGGCGATTTGACCGGGGACGGTGCCACCACCAGCGGGTGATAGCCATAGCGGCCGGCATGCAAAATCTGCAAGGCAATCTTGCCGCCTTCGGTATGGACCGCATCGGTGATGGGACGATGCGCACGCGCGGCCGCGTGGCTTGCCAGCCGGCTGGAAAACGGGCTGACCCAGCCCGCCATATTCGGCGCATACCCTCCCGTCACGATCAGGCCGGCACCACCGCGAGCACGCTCAGCAAAGAATGCCGCCAGGCGCGGGAAATTTTTCTGGCGATCTTCCAGGCCGGTATGCATCGAACCCATCAGGGTGCGGTTGCGCAAGGTGGTGAAGCCCAAATCCAGCGGCTGCAACAAGTTGGGATATTGGCTCATGCGGCGTCTCCTGCCCTAGATTAATTTTGTAGCGACAATATACGTGGAAAAAACCGTGCGCCAAGAGGGATAGCCCTCTAGATCGCCTCTTTCGAGGAAAGCTACTAGGGCCTGTTCACGCTAAGAATGGGCGTGCGAACAGCCCTTTCCGGTCGGCAGGCAAGGAGTGTGTCGCGCCGCTTGGCCGCTCCAAGCAAGCGACGCGCGACGCGGCCAGACGGCCGGAAAGGGGTGTTCCCCTACTTTTAAAAATAGATTGACGGGTTGCC
>JAMFSV010000006.1 GCA_026225455.1 Burkholderiales bacterium
ACGGGAACGATGGGCGCGGCTGTTGCACAGCGAGGCGCGGCATGAAACTGCTCGTCAAAGGACAACGCGATATCACCGAGATCGCCACCGTCACCCCCGAATCGGCGGGCTGGCGCCATGTCGGCTTTGCCGCGCGCAGGCTGCTGGCCAATCAAGTGCTGGAAGTCGGCGAAGCGTTGCGCGAATCGTGTATCGTGGTGTTGACCGGCACGGTCACCGTGACGGTACTGGACCATCAACAAAGCTGGACCTCGATCGGCGGCCGCAACAGCGTGTTTGACGACGTCGCACCCACGGCGGTGTATTTGCCGCCCGGCGTCACAGCGCGCGTCAGCGCTGAGTCGGACGCGGAACTGGGGATTTGCAGCGCCCCGGCCACCGGCCGCTACCCGGCGCGCCTGATCGAACCTTCACAGATGAAACGCTCGGTGCGCGGCAGCGGCGCAAACACGCGTTATGTGTGCGATATCCTGCCCCAAACCGAGGCAGCCGAATCCTTGCTGGTGGTCGAAGTGCTGACGCCGGCGGGACATTCGTCGAGCTATCCGCCGCACAAGCACGACGCCGACAACATTCCGGCCGAAAGCTCGCTCGAAGAAACCTATTACCATCGGCTCAATCCGCCCCAAGGCTTCGCCTTTCAGCGGGTGTATACCGATGCGCGCGATCTCGACGAATCGATGGCGGTGGAAGATCACGATGTAGTAATGGTGCCGCGCGGTTATCACCCGGTGGTGGTGCCGCATGGCTACGACTCGTATTACCTGAACGTGATGGCCGGCCCCACCCGGGCTTGGCATTTCCACAATGACCCGGCACATGAATGGCTGTTTACGCCTGCAGTTAGTCCGACTGTCAACCCTTCGGGCAAGCCCCAATAAATAGGAACGTCATGTCAGTTGTGATTTCGCAAATCGATCATTTTATTAACGGACGCCGCGTTGCGGGTAGCAGCGGGCGCCACGGCGAGGTATTCAACCCGGCCAACGGGGCGGTCGAAAAACACGTCCCGCTCGCCGATGAGGCGGAAGTCGAGGCCGCCATCGCCGCGGCTAAAGTGGCATTTCCCGGCTGGAGCGAAACACCGCCCCTGAAACGCGCCCGCGTGATGTTTCGCTTCAAGCAATTGCTGGATCAGCATCACGATGAACTGGCTCGCTTAATTACACTGGAACACGGCAAGGTCTTGTCCGACGCCCACGGCGAAGTCACACGCGGCATAGAAATCGTGGAATTTGCCTGCGGCATTCCACAACTGCTCAAAGGCGACTACACCGAACAAATCGGCGGCGGCATCGATAACTGGAGCATGCGCCAGGCATTGGGCGTGGTGGCAGGCATCACGCCCTTCAACTTTCCGGTGATGGTGCCGATGTGGATGTTCCCGGTGGCGCTGGCGTGCGGCAATACCTTTATCCTCAAGCCTTCGGAACGTGACCCGTCGGCCTCGGTACGGCTGGCCGAATTACTGCACGAAGCAGGTCTGCCGGCCGGCGTGTTTAACGTGGTCCATGGCGACAAGTCCGCGGTCGACGTGTTGTTGACCCACCCTGATATTGACGCCTTGTCGTTTGTCGGCTCGACCCCGATTGCCGAGCGCATTTATGCCGAAGGAACACGCCAAGGCAAACGCGTCCAGGCCTTGGGCGGGGCTAAAAATCATCTGATCGCGATGCCCGACGCCGACCTGGATCAAGTCGTCGATGCGCTGATGGGCGCGGCCTACGGTTCGGCCGGTGAGCGCTGCATGGCGATTTCAGTAGCGGTGGCGGTAGGCTCGATTGCCGATAGCCTGGTGGCCAAACTGGCCGAGCGGGTCAAGCTGCTGAAGATCGGCAGCGGAATGGAGCCGGATTCCGAAATGGGGCCGCTCATCACCGCCGTGCACCGCGACAAAGTGGAAGGTTATATCGCAAGCGGGGTTGCCGAAGGGGCCACCTTGGTCGTCGATGGACGCGAGCAACATCACGCCAAACCAGGATTCTTTACCGGCGGCACGTTGTTCGACCATGTGTTGCCCGAGATGAAAATTTATCGCGAAGAGATTTTCGGGCCGGTGCTGGCCGTGGTGCGGGTGGCGGATTTCGCCAGCGCGGTCAAACTGGTCAACCAGCACGAGTTCGGCAACGGGGTGGCGCTATTCACCTCGGACGGCGGTACCGCACGTGCTTTTGCGCGGCAAATCAAAGTCGGTATGGTGGGCGTCAATGTACCGATTCCGGTACCGATGGCCTGGCATTCCTTCGGCGGCTGGAAACGTTCGTTGTTTGGCGACCATCATGCTTATGGCGAAGAAGGCGTACGTTTTTACACACGCTATAAAAGCGTGATGCAACGTTGGCCCGACAGCATCGGCAAAGGTGCCGAATTCACCATGCCGGTCGCAAAATAAGCGAATGCCGGATGGGTAGCGATGGCACTTGCATGCGCTGCAACTCATCCGGAAGATGAAAAGCACCCGCGGTAGGCTCGCGGGGCTTATTTCGCCGCGGTCTGATTCTTGTCCGCACTAAAGATGCTGGCGATACGCATGAGTGCGATCAGCACCGACAGCATAAATATGGTCGAATACCACCAGGTGGATTTGGCGGCACCCGATTCCGCAAAGATAAAACCCAAGGCAACGGCCGCGACCAAGGCGTAAACGCTGAATTCAACCTTGTTGCGTCTGCTGAGCGGGTGATGCCGGATCTGATTCAGAAGTTGATTCAAGTTAGCGTCCAGACGGTTAATCGATAGCCAAGATCGGTACGGGGCGGCGGATGCCGTTACAGCAGACAGCGCCATGCTGCCTCCTGATAAACCCCGATAGCGGACAAAACCGCTAACGCAGGCGACACTCAAGCCCCCTGAGGCATTCTCCCTAGCTTACCAGAGAAAAAAGCTCCAAATCTGCCGGGCGGCCGCATCTCGCTGGCAACCGGAGTGTATTCCCTCTAGTGCACACCATTTAGTCAGCCTTATTGATTAAAATGGCGCCTGCCCGGCTTGATCTGTTAAATTAAGGATTCGGCAACACTGAACGTCGGGCACCGGCAGTACGATCCGAACCGACCTGTATCGCCTTTGCCTTACGTCAGGCTTTACAATGCCGGAATTGGCGAGCGTCATTGGCGCGCAACACGCGCTTTACCTGGATCCTGCAGCATTAAAAATTGAAGACGGGTCACGACTTACACACCGCAGATGCCAAATCATTTTTTTCCCGCCGTTCGGACCATGGCGCGCGCTGCCCGTATCGCTTACATAACCATGCTGGGTTTGCTGGCAGCCGTGTATCCGACCGCCTCGGCACACGCCGACGCCACGGTCACAACCTTGGGAGTGCGCTTTCGCGACATCGATATCGCTGAATATCGCGCCTGCGTGCTTGATTTCCGCGTGCTGGCAAAAGGACCGCCCGATTTCCCCGAGGCGGCGTTTATCGTCGACGGCAGCTTGGCTTATGCGGTACCGCGTTCCGGGGCCCCGCCCCGCATTGGTTTGAGTGTGGTGTTTTCCAAGGAATTTAAGCGCTCGCTCGACCCCCTGGACAAAATCTACGTCGCTTATGTGCGCACGCGCAGCGGCACCACCGGCAATAGCCTGGCGGATCGTGTGCCGAACACGCCCAAGACGGTCGCGTCATTTGCTTTTGCCTTGGACCCTTCTTCCAGAAATGTGCTGAAGGATGTGCGCGACGGTGACGGTTTCACCCTGGCTTACCGGCTCACCGCCAATAGCGATGAGCATTCCATCCCGGTCGACATGCGCATCGCCGATTCGACCTTTATGGGCGGCAAACTGACGCGTTACCCTTCGGCCCAGGCTACCCACGCCTATGCGGCCTGCGTAGACCGGCTGGAACATCCCAACGCCTCGATCACCGGCCGCTCGGAGTCTGAAGCCGAAGACCTGTCGAAAGGTTTCGGCGATTGGGTCAAACAGTATTCGCCCTTCGCCTTGTATCGCTCGCACTGAAGCTGAATCCGGGGGTGCCTGGAGTTTGCTCAAGCTCCCGGCCTCGATTTGCCCCGAATTTGCTACGCGCTCCTGTCTTGTCCCTTCTTGTTTATCCCTTCTTGTCTTCGCGCGGCGGTTCGCTCAGCGCCTGGGCCTGGGACCGGTCTCGAATCAGCGCCGAGTAGCGCATCGGGTCGGCCAGGCAGGCTTCGACATCATGGGCTGACATCGGGCGAGCCGCGTAATAACCCTGGATTTCGTCGCAGCCCAGCCGTTGCAGGATTTGCAGTTGCTCCAGGGTCTCCACACCTTCAGCCACCACCGTCATGTGCAAGGCATGCGCCATCGAAATAATGGCGTTAACGATCACTTCGCTTTCAGTGGAACGTTGCAGTTCGGAAACAAAGGATTTGTCGATTTTCAGCACGTCGAGCTCAAGACGTTGCAGTTGCGACAGCGATGAGTAGCCGGTGCCGAAATCGTCGACCAGGATTTTGATACCCAAGTCGCGGATCGCCACCAGATCCTGGTAGACCTTTAAATCCTGTTCCAACATCGAGGATTCGGTAATTTCGATTTCGATTGCACTGGCCGGCAAACGGTATTTGCTCAGCGCCGCACGCAATACGCTGCGCACATCGGAGCGGGCAAATTGGCGCGCTGAAACATTGATCGAAACCGGCACGCGGGTCTCAAACCGGACGCGCCAATCGGCAATCTGGCGGCAGGCTTTTTCGATCACCTGGGCGCCGATTTCGACGATCAAACCGGTCTCTTCCGCCAACGGAATAAATTCCCCCGGCGGCACCAAACCGCGCCCCGGCTGATGCCAACGGACCAATGCTTCGAAGCCCAACAAACGCCCGTCCAGGGCCGATACGCGCGGCTGGTAGTGCAACAGAAATTCCTCGCGCTCCAGACCTTGTCGCAACGCGTGTTCGGTTTCAAGCTTGGCCTTGATCAGTTCATAGAGCCAAGCGTCATAAAACCGGTATTGTCCGCGCCCATGCGTTTTTGCACTGTGCATCGCCAGATCGGCGTTACGCAGCAGCGTATCGGCCGTGTCTCCATCACGCGGATACAGCGTGATACCGACCGACAAACTGACCGTGACGACCCCTCGCGACAGGGTAAATGCCTGTTTGAAGGCGCGCAGCACGCCGTCCGCCAGGGCGCGTACAACATCTTCACTGGCGACCGGGTCAAGGATAATCAAAAACTCGTCGCCGCCGAGATGGACCAGTTGATCGGTGTCGCGCACCGCGTCTGTCAAGCGCCCGGCCGCAGCCTTCAGCAGTTCATCGCCGACAGTGTGGCCCAGCAGGTCATTCACCTGCTTGAAACGGTCGAAATCGATAAACAGGACAGCCAGCTTGCGTTGGCTTAAACGCGCCGCTTCCAGCAATTCCGGCAGGGTGTTGATCAACCAGTTGCGATTGCGCAAATCGGTCAGTAGATCCTGGTTCGCCAGGGTCACCAGCTCTTCGCGCAGCCGGCGGTCATCGGTCACATCGGAAATGGCCACCGCGAATAGATCGCCGGTACGCACGATGCGCCGGCGCACCCATTGGATTTGGGGAAGAAACGGCGAGCTGGGTTCGAGTTCCGCATCTTCTTCGAGAAATTCGGTATCGCCCGCACGTTCATAGATACTAAGAATTTCCTGCAATTTATCCGGCGACCATAAATTGGACCAATAGAGGCCGGTCACGGCTTCACGCGTACGGCCCAGCATGGCTGCTCCGCGCACATTGCAGTCGATCGCCTGCAGGTCGATGATACGGCCTTGCTCATTCAGCCAAGGCTGGAACATAAAAAAACCGTCCTTGCCGCCCTCGGTCGCAATGCGGTACGAGAGACGGTTGTTCTCCTCGCGCCGGCGGCGGGCAATCAGTTGTACAGATAAACCAGTGCCCAGCACGGCCAACGCCAGCAACAACACACTGACCGTTTGCGCGGTGCCGATGCGGGTACGACGCGCGCTATAGAACCCGGCCAGATAGCGGGATTCGCTGGTGCCGCTAAGCACAATCAGCGGGTAATCGTCCAGCGCCCGCCATGCATACAGCCGGCGCTGATGATCGTTGATCCAGCTTGCGCCGCTCAGCGCACCGCTGCCGGCCAAGCGGGTCAACTGGGGCGGCTGGCCGAAACGGCGAGCCAGCGGGGTAAACAACGGATCGATAGTATCCCGGCCGATGCGCATGGCACGGAGGACCCGGTCGCGGCCCAGCACCGCGCTAAAATCGCCATCGTCCTGATTGGATGAAGTGGCGGGCGGATTGAAATAAGACAGCGGCACCGAGATCACCGCGACCCCGTCAAAACTGCCGTTGCGCCCGCTGACGCGGCGCGTCAACTGGATCATGCTGTGTCCCTTGCCTGAATCGCCTGACATACGCGGATCCGGCATCGGCGGGCTCAGGCGCAAGATGTCGCCGGGCTGGTTCCGATGAAACAGGAAAAAATCGCGCTGGCTGAAAGGGGTGCCGAGCGCGGTATTGAGACCTGGGTCGCTGGAGGTCTTGACCGCGCCATTCCGGTCGAGAATCAGGGCTTCGAGTTGCTGCTGCCGCGGGAAGACCCCCTGCACCGCGGCATCTTCCAGGCGTAACGGCCCATTTGCGCTTTGAAAGCGGATCAATTGCAGCACCTGATCGGCCTTTTGCACGGCGTTGGACAACGCTTGCGCGTAGCCTGCGACGTCGGAGTTGAGTTGGCGTTGCGCGTCGGCGACCGCGGCCTGCCGGTCCAGGTCAATCTTGGCGAAGGTGACGATCCACAATGCCACGCAGACAAACAGACACAGCAACGGCCAAGCAGCGGCCAGCGCAAGCCGGTCCTGCGTCCACAGGCGCCGACCCATCATTGAATGTAAATGTGGCAATTCCGGCATAGGCGTGATTTCCATCACGAACACTGTGGGAAGCGCTGTCATCAAGCCTGAAACCGGCCGGCTCGCGGCGTTTGGCGGGCTTGCCGGCCTGACTGGTTTCTACTCTGAGCCGATGCAGAATGGCAAAAATCCACCCTGACAGTTCAGATGGTAGTCGAAGCGGAATCCGGGTGGGTGATTTAGTACCAACAGCGCAAGCCCGGATTGACATGCCACCCCGCTTGGTGCCGAAGCGCAGCACGGACGCGAGGCCCGACGCCGGGTTCAGAACGGCGCTCAAGCATGGTCCGGGCCTGAATGGCGCTTACATCGGTTCCGAGGTGCGCGGCCGCTGACGTCCCGAGTCAGGCAGGAACACGCGCCGCAAGAAGGCGGCGAGGTGAGAAAAAATATCGTCGGGCTCGTCGCTGAATAATTCCGGCCTGAGCAGCCGCAGCGAATCGAGCACGCCTTTTTCGTCATCGCGACTGAGTGAACCATATACCGTGGCCAAACGCATCAAGACGCGTAGCTGGCCCAGCCGGTCGCGGGCATCGGAGCCGCGCGCGGTGTCCAAAGC
Organism: Burkholderiales bacterium; assembly: GCA_026225455.1. GTDB lineage: Bacteria > Pseudomonadota > Gammaproteobacteria > Burkholderiales > Burkholderiaceae > LMUX01. The sequence goes on from JAMFSV010000006.1 coordinate 7,398, forward strand.
ACGCCGCGTCGATTGCAATAATTCGTGGACGCGGTTGGCGACCAGCCACGCCGGACTTTGCTGGTCTTTTTCCAGGTCGACGAATTTATGTGCGGTTTCGACGATTTGCAAGGTCAAGGGGGTGATCATTTCGGGCTTACCGCCGCCCTTTTCAACGACGTGTTTGACCCACGCCTGGGCATTTTTAGAGAGATCTTCGGGGGTCCACCGCGCCGCGCCGACAATAAAAAAGCCGAATTGCGCGGCATCTTCTATCATCACCTGGAACAAGTCCGGCACCCCTTTTTCAAACGACCGCTGAGCCCAGCCGTATTCACCCTTGGCCAGCAGGTCGGCGACCGCGGCTTCGGTCAGGGGCGCCAGGTTGTCGAGGATCTTGGCGTTGATGAATGCGTCGAAACTGGGCGGACGAAAACCAGGATCCGTTTTCATCACCAGGCGCGAAAACAGACCAAACTCGTCCTGGACGCGTTTTAGCTGTTCATCGCTCAAGGTGATGGTGATCTGGCTCATTGCGGATCTCGGTGCAGTCCGGACAGGCAGGGACAGCGGCTAGACAAGCCCGGGCTGGCTGTGCCTTACGCTATATTACCAGCCGCCAATATAGATTTTGTCATGTGTCTTGCGATGTGTTGCATATCGTCAAACTCAAGGCGGCCCAAGCGGAACCGCGCATTGAGTTGCGGGTCCCGATCAGGCGCGCTATCCGGCAACACGCTAATCGAGCCCGCGCATGCCGAGACACGAGGCGGCGTCATGGTCAGGCCCGCGCTTGAGCCTGCCGGCTCATGAATAGGCGCACCGACAGGCCCGGGCCCGCAACCGCTTAGGCTTTAACCGCAAGGCGCCACAGCGACGTTACTTCGGCCCGGCGTGCGGAATGCAACGGGTCGGCGGCATCGGCCGCACGCGGGTGCGTCGGTTTGATATCGCGCCGGCCCAGCACTTTTAGTCCGCCGGCCTCGATCGCTGCCAGCAATTCGGCGCGCGGACGCAGGCCTAGATGTTCCGCCAGATCGGACAGAATCAACCAGCCTTCGCCGCCCGGCGTCAGGTGCGCCGCCAGTCCGGCCAGGAAACCGCGCAGCATCCGGCTATCCTGGTCGTACACCGCATGTTCGATCGGCGAACTGGGACGCGCCGGAACCCACGGTGGATTGCAAATGATCAGCGGAGCACGGCCGGCTGGAAAAAGATCGGTCTGCAGCAATTCGACCTGCTGCTGATAACCCAGGCGCTTGAGGTTGTCGCGAGCACAAGCCAAGGCGCGCGGATCCGTATCGGTCGCCACCACCCGCTTGACTCCGCGACGAGCCAGCACCGCCGCCAGCACCCCGGTGCCGGTGCCGATATCGAAAGCCAAGGCTTCGGTGGGTAACGGCGCCTCGGCGATCAAACCGATATATTCGCCGCGAACCGGCGAAAACACTCCGTAATGGGGATGAATACGCTCGTCCAGCGCCGGAATTTCCACGCCTTTCTTGCGCCATTCATGCGCACCGATCATCCCCAGTAATTCGCGCAGCGACGACACCGAAGGTTCGGTGCCCGGGCCATAAGCTTCGACACAGGCTTCTTTGGCGTCGGGCGCGCGGCGCAGGGTAATGCTGTAGTCGGCATCGAACGGCAGCAATATCGTGGCGAGGGTGCGGGCACGTTGCGACTGAGCCTGCCGATGTAAATGGAACACTTCGGGCGGGGTGGAGCCAGGCGGAATTTTGCGTGGCTTGCGGTCGGCGCGGCGAGCGATCGCCTCCAGCAATTGGCGGGCGTTTTGGAAATCACCGCGCCATAACATGGCGGTACCCTCGCAGGCCAGGCGATAAGCACTATCGGCCGTCAAGGTATCGTCAGCCAGCACTACCTTTTTGGGCGGCGGATTACCGCTTTCCGAATGCCAGAGCGCCGAACGCTCTTCGCCGGCTTCGGTCCAGTGGATACGGATCGGTTCGGTCATCGTGATACTCCTGCGCCGCAGGCGCATAGCAGCGGCCGAGCGGGCGAGACAACAGGCAAAATAGCGTACAAAACAGCGGACAGCATACTGCCGGCCGCGTCAGATAACGTAGGCGTTGGGGAATTCAAATCCATGATGTGATCACAAGGCAAGAGGTGGGCGCGGCCGGTTCAGGCCTGCCTAGTGTCCTGTTGTCCTGTTCCGTAAATTGTTTGATGAATGAAATTGCGTAACAGAACGCCGAGAACGCCGAGAACGCCAAGAACACCAGATACAGCCTTAATCATCATGACGTACATAATCGTGATGATCGTCGCCGCCGCCATACCAGCCGCCGCCGGGCATGAGAACACAGCCGCTTAAGGCGGCGCAGGTGAAGACGATGCCGGCAGCCAGGGCCAGGCGCGCGACGAGACGTACAAAATGATGAGCCATATGCTGTTCGAGAGCGGCAGTTAGGGCGTTTGGGTTGGGTATGGCTGGGTCAAGCACCGTAGCATAACCGTCAGGTCAAGCGCCACGGCGCGAAATCTCGGCTTGGCTGCCGCAGCGCGCAATCGTTGAATCAGGCATCGCAGCGCTGAGTCGTTGAATTACGCGCCGTAGCGCATAAAACCTTGATTTATCAGAGCCCAAGTCGCGGAAAACCCGCCGGGGACCCCGCCGAACAAGCCCGGAATAACCCGTCAATACCGCCCGTTTGCGTTAAATCAAAGATCTTTAACTGAAAGCCCGGCTTCTTTGCCGTCAATAATGCTTTCACCAAAACTGTCCGCGGCGCGGCGTGCGTCGCCGGTGTCTTCGAACGGCAATTTACGTTCGATGTGGAATACGCGGCTCAACGGGCTGCCGCTTTCTTCACCCGGGCGGCAAATACGCACGGCTGCATCGAAGCTGCGCACCATGGTTTTGGGCTTGCCCAACGCCGGAGCGCGACGCAAAAATACCAGCGGGTGGATTTCAAAGCCCATATAGGTGCTGGGTCCTGGATTATTCATAGTCGCTATCCTTCAATGTTAATTAATTTGTCCGGACAAGCCGTGGAGCGATTCCGCCGGGATTTGCCGCGCGCCATGACGCGGCAATCGTGATCGATACAGCGGAATATCGTCCGGCATGCTGCCCGATCTCATTTGGCACCTGACACGATCAAACAGCTCGGCCAAGCCGCTCCGTCAAACGGTCAAGTGCTGCCAAAATTCAGTGTTTAAGCCGTGATTAAGCCGAAATAAAGCGCGGATAAGTGCGGCGTGGGTTACCTGAGCCCCCTACAACAGCCCTGTCGGCCATCTCACGCAGGGTCTGATTGACGTAGCGGGAAGCATTCAAGATGCTGCTCCACTTATACAGCAAGCGACGCAGAAAGTCTTTCCGCCGCTTGGCCTAAAGCGAAATATTTTGCCGGAGCGCCGCAGCATCGGCGGTTTTCAGGAGATTCACATCGATTTGTCCCTTTGAAGGAACAAATTGCCTATTGTGAGGCTCTGTAACTGAGTACATGCGCTAGTACATGCGTCTGATTTTTTAATGCAATTTCCAAAACTGAGGGTTTACCCATGCAAATCAATCTGAGTTTCGCCCCCGTTGTATCCCTGATCGCCGGCATTTTGATTCTGGCCGCCCCCCGTCTGCTTAACTATATTGTGGCGCTTTACCTGATTGTGATGGGCTTGGTCGGCCTGTTCGGCACCGGTGCGCTGCATCTGCATTAAACTCGCGGCCGCTTCACCCCTGGCTGCCGCCTCGCACAGGGGCCAGGGTCAACCTGCAATTCGCGGAACTTCCAGACTGAGTTTATGAAGAAAAAAACATTGCCGCGGCCGTCCGCGCGCCAGGTCATGCTGACCGAAATCCGCAACTTGAAAATGGCGCGCTCCTCCAATGCCTATGTTCGCGGCAATACCCTGAAGTTCTACGAAGCACTGAACGCCCTGCCTGATCAAGCGATTCCGGAAGGTCCGCCGATCTGGATCTGCGGCGATTGCCATGTCGGCAATCTTGGGCCGCTCGCCAATGCCCGGGGCCGCGTCGAGATCCAGATCCGCGATTTGGATCAAACCGTGATTGGCAACCCGGCTCACGATCTGATCCGCCTTGGGCTTTCGCTGGCCACGGCGGCAAGAGGTTCCGATCTGCCCGGCGTCACCACGGCACAAATGCTGGAGCAGATGATCGTGGGTTACGAGGCGGCATTCGATGATGAAACCAATGCGGCGGACGGTGACGAAACCGAACGCAAATCCGAGTCACGTAATAAAGGCGGCGAGAAGGCAAGCAAATCCGCCGCCAAATCAGTAGCAAACCCGGACAACATCAAGCTGGTGCTCAAACAGGCCAAGCAACGCACCTGGGTCCATCTGGCGAACGAGCGCATCGAAGGCATGCGCCCCGAGATTCCCTTGGGCAAACGCTTTTGGCCGCTGTCCAAAGAGGAACGCGGTGAACTGACCCAGCTCTTTGAAAAGGCATCCGTCGCCAGCCTGGCGACCTCCTTGCGCCAGCGCGATGCACACGCGCATGTCGAAATCCTGGATGCCGCCTATTGGGTCAAGGGCTGCAGCTCATTGGGCGGTTTGCGATATGCCGTATTGCTCGACATCGGTGGCGGCACCTCAAGCGGGCGCGACCTGTGCCTGATGGATATCAAAGAGGCGGTCAAAGCCGTGGCCCCGCGCTATTCAAGCAATGCCATGCCGCGCGACAACGCCCACCGCGTGGTAAGCGGTGCGCGCCAGCTTGCGCCATTCCTTGGCGAACGGATGCTGGCCGAGCGTCTGCTCGATCGATCGGTATTTATGCGCGAGCTGTTACCGCAAGATCTGAAAATAGAACTCGACGCGTTGAGCCATGAAGAAGCGATGAAAAGCGCCTATTTCCTGGCGCAGGTGGTGGGCCGCGCGCATGCGCGCCAGATGGATGCAGCAACCCGCCATTCATGGCAGGCGGAACTCAAACGCAACCGCTCGAAAAAGCTCGACGCCCCCTCGTGGCTATGGAACAGCATGGTCGAACTGATACTGATCCATGAACGCGGTTATCTCGAACATTGCCGCCGTTATGCACTGGACGTGGCACAACGTTAGGGCTGCTGGAGGCCCGATAAATCAACCGGGTCAAACCATTTATAAGCCAGCCCGAGTGAGCAATTCCCTCTATGTGCATTGACACCTATTTGTAATAAACTCCCGCTACTCTTCACGGCCTCCTGTCGTTTGACCGGGGTATTCGCTCGGCCGATGCCGATGCGAGGTCAATGGCGTACTGCGGTGTCGCGCTCCCGCGCCCACTTGCGCATATCTAAAAAGACTTAGCGAATCGGAGATTCCAGATGCTAAAAGCCAGGCTTGTGCGTTCAATTGCGGTTGGAGCAGCACTCTTGTTGGGCGCTACCCATGCCGCGCTTGCCGCCACCGAAATTCAATTCTGGCACGCAATGGAGGCCGCACTCGGCGACCGGGTTAACGATATCGCCAACGATTTCAACGCTTCGCAGAATCAATACAAGATCGTGCCGGTATTCAAGGGTACTTACGATCAGACGCTGGCCGCCGGCATCGCTGCTTACCGCGGCGGCAACGCCCCCGCGATCCTGCAGGTTTACGAAGTCGGCACCGCCACCATGATTGCCGCGAAAAAAGCCGTGATCCCGGTGTCGCAGGTATTCCAGCAAGCCGGCATCAAGCTCGATGCCAATGCTTTTATCCCGACCATCGCCAGCTACTACAGCGACTCCAAAACCGGGCAATTGATTTCGATGCCGTTCAATAGCTCGACCCCGGTTCTGTACTACAACAAAGATGCGTTCAAGAAAGCCGGTCTGGACCCCGAAACCCCGCCCAAAACCTGGGACGAACTGGCCGCGGACGCCGCCAAACTGAAAGCCTCGGGCATGTCCTGCGGTTATTCCAGCGGCTGGCAAAGCTGGATCCACCTGGAAAATTACAGCGCCTGGCATGCCGCGCCGTTTGCCAGCCGCAACAATGGCTTTGACGGCACCGATGCCGTGCTCGAATTTAATCAGCCGTTGCAGATCAACCATATTCAGTTCCTGGCGAATATGGTCAAGCAAGGCACCTTCACCTACGTCGGCCGCAAGGACGAACCTAATTCGAAATTCTATAGCGGCGACTGCGGCATCATCACCGGCTCGTCCGGCGCACTGGCGACCATCCGCAAATATGCCAAGTTTTCCTTCGGTACCGGTTTTATGCCCTACGACGCAAGCGTGGCAGGTGCGCCGCAGAATGCGATTATCGGCGGTGCCAGTTTGTGGGTACTGGCGGGTAAAGACCCGGCGGTGTACAAAGGTGTCGCTGAATTCCTCGCTTACCTGACGTCCCCCGCTGTGGCGGCCAAATGGCATCAGGACACAGGTTATCTGCCGGTTACCAAAGCAGCTTACGACCTGACTCGCCAGCAAGGTTTCTACGCCAAGAATCCCGGTTCCGATACCGCCATCCGCCAGATGCTGAATAAACCGCCTCTGCCGTTCACCAAAGGGATGCGCCTGGGCAATATGCCGCAGATCCGCACCGTGATCGACGAAGAACTGGAAGACGTCTGGGCCGGCAAAAAGACCCCGAAAGACGCGCTCGATTCATCGGTTGCACGCGGCAATGATTTGTTGCGACGCTTTCAGGCTCAAGCCAGCAATTAAACTGCGCGCGGCTTGAACGGCGGCAATTCATACCGCCGCTCAAGCCCTCGGCAACTTGGTCCGGTCGTATCCGGTTGGTTTTAAATTCTCACGCGGCTCCGGACCCACACTCCATGCAAGAACGCTCTCGCTTCGGCACCAGCCTGCTGCCCTATCTGTTGATCGCGCCGCAGTTGGCCATCACCTTCGTCTTCTTTTTATGGCCGGCAGCCCAAGCCTTGTGGCAGTCGACGCAATCCCAGGATGCGTTCGGCACCTCCAGCGAATTTGTCGGCCTGAGCAATTTCAAGCAATTGTTTGCCGACCCGCTTTACCTCAGTTCCTTCGGCACCACCATGCTGTTCAGCTCGCTGGTGGTGGTCGTAGGCTTGGTCTTGTCACTATGGTTTGCCGCAATGGCCGACCGCGTCACCCGCGGCAAAGGTTTTTACCAAACGCTGCTGATCTGGCCGTATGCCGTCGCCCCGGTGATTGCCGCCGTGTTATGGGGTTTCTTGTTCAACCCCAGCATCGGCTTGGCCACCTACGGTTTGGCCAAACTCGGCATTTCCTGGAACCATGCCTTGAACGGCGGGCAAGCGATGTTCCTGATCGTACTGGCCTCGGTGTGGAAACAATTCAGCTATAACTTCCTCTTCTTCTACGCCGGCTTGCAGGCGATTCCGCGCTCCCTGATCGAGGCCGCGGCCATCGACGGTGCCGGCCCGGTACGGCGCTTTTTTAATATCGCACTGCCGCTCTTGTCGCCGACCAGTTTCTTCTTGCTGGTAGTGAATCTGGTCTACGCCTTTTTCGATACCTTTCCGATTATCGATGCCGCGACCGAAGGCGGACCCGGCCAATCGACCCGCACCCTGATCTACAAAATTTATGACGACGGTTTCAAAGGACTCGATCTCGGCAGTTCCGGCGCACAGTCGGTGGTGCTGATGCTGATCGTGGTATTGCTGACGCTGGTGCAATTCCGCTTTATCGAACGCAGGGTTCAATACACATGATAGAGAACCGCCGCGGTTTGGACATTTTCTGCCACGCCATGCTGATGCTTGGCGTGTTGCTGGTGGTGTTCCCGATTTACGTCGCATTTTGTGCGGCCACCATGAACGAGCACGAAGTTTTTTCCGTGCCCTTGTCGCTGATTCCCAGCACCCATCTTTTTGAAAATATCGCCACCGTCTGGCAGCATGGCACCGGTTCGGCGGCGAGCCCGTTCGGCGTGATGCTGCTCAATAGCCTGGTGATGGCACTGGTGATTTCGCTCGGCAAAATTACCGTGTCGATGATCTCGGCCTATGCCATAGTATTTTTCCGCTTCCCCTTCCGGCAAATCGCCTTCTGGCTGATTTTCGCCACCTTGATGCTGCCGGTCGAAGTGCGGATCTTCCCCACGGTGTCGGTGGTGTCGTCGCTGCATCTGGTGAATACCTACACCGGCCTGACCTTGCCGTTGATTGCCTCGGCCACGGCAACCTTCTTGTTCCGTCAATGTTTCCTGATGATGCCCGACGAACTGATTGAAGCGGCGCGTATCGACGGCGCGGGGCCTATCCGCTTTTTTGTCGATATCGTGTTTCCGCTGTCCAAAACCAATATCGCCGCCTTGTTTGTGATCACCTTTATCTACGGCTGGAACCAGTATCTGTGGCCCCTGCTGATCACCAACGTGGCACCGATGACCACTGCCGTAGTGGGCATCAAAAGCATGATCGGCAGCGGCGACGTCGCCACCGAATGGCATCTGATGCTAAGCGCCACGCTGCTGACCATGTTGCCGCCCCTGCTGGTAGTGCTGGTGATGAAGCGCTGGTTTGTGCGCGGCCTGGTGGATGCGGAAAAATAATCACGGCATGTCGCGCAAGCGACCGGTTGATAACGAACGACGCGTAGCGGATGGCAAAAATGCCGACGCCGCAGCGGTTTAAGAATGCATGTTGAGCGGTGGGGATACGATGGCCAAGCTGTCACTGAAGAATGTCAAAAAATCGTACGACGGCAAACAAGCTGTCTTGCATGGCATCGATATCGACATTAGCGACGGTGAATTTGTCGTTCTGGTCGGCCCCTCCGGCTGTGGCAAATCGACCTTATTACGCATGGTTGCCGGCCTGGAAAGCGTGACCTCCGGCGAAATTATCATAGGCGACCGCGTAGTCAACAAATTGGAACCCAAGGATCGCGACATCGCAATGGTGTTCCAGAACTACGCGCTCTACCCGCACATGTCGGTCGCCGACAACATGGCCTATGGCCTGAAAATCCGCAACCTCGACCGCGCCACCATCGACGCCCGCGTGGCCAATGCCGCCAAAATCCTCGAACTCGACAAACTGCTGGCGCGCCGCCCGCGCGAATTATCCGGCGGCCAACGTCAACGCGTCGCCATGGGCCGCGCCATCGTGCGCGAACCCGCCGTATTCCTCTTCGACGAGCCTTTGTCGAATCTCGATGCCAAGCTACGGGTGCACACCCGCCTGGAAATCCAGCGCTTGCATGCCCGCCTCGGCACCACCAGCTTATACGTCACACATGACCAGACGGAAGCCATGACCTTGGCTCAGCGTGTGGTGGTATTGAACCAAGGCCGTGCCGAACAAATCGGCGTACCAACCGAAGTCTACGAACGCCCCGCGTCGACCTTTGTCGCCAGCTTTATCGGTTCACCGGCGATGAATCTGGTGCCCGGACGAGTCTCCGATGACCTGCAACACTTCGACATCGCCGACGGCGTGCGACTGCCTATCGCCGGCGCGCCCGGCCTCGGCGAAACCGTACTGGGCGGGCGCGAATATATTTTGGGTATCCGCCCTGAACATATGGCGCCGGTTGACGACACTGCGCGCATCTCGCTCAAGGTCGATACCTGCGAGCTGTTGGGTGCCGACAATCTGGCTTATGGGCAGTGGGGGCCACATGATGTGGTGGCGCGACTGCCGCATGAACAGCGCCCGGCGCCGGGGTCGGTGATCGAGTTGGGCTTGCCGGCGCGGCGGCTGCATTTCTTTGATGCGCAGAGTGGGAAGCGGGTGGGTTGAGGGAGTGAGATCCACTGCCCTGGCGATCAATCAAACAACTGTAATGCTCAATGAAAAATTCCTTCCTTTTTTCGCTTGTCGGATTCGCAGGAAGTACCGTCATCGCCATTATCTTCGCGGCACTTGCGCTTGGATTCCTGCCTGGTCATCATTCGCCTTTCAGTAGGATTGGAGGCGGAGTTTTGACAGTTTTATTTTTGTGGGTGGCTAGCAAATATGTGCCGGGCCTTAGAGGCAGAGCGGCGCGTCAGGGATAAAGGCGACGTCTGAAGGAGTCGGTTGGCGAATTCTATAACGCAGCCGACAACGGCTCGCCTCACCGTCCCCCCACTCAAGAACGGTGAAAATACGACCGGGCGGCAGGACGGAATAAAATGAAGCTGGCCACAGCGAAGATGGCAATCTTGGGAGCTAACGTTAGCAGGGACGGATATAGACCAAAAAAGAATCGTTGGATAATTACACCAAACACCAAGTCCAAAATCGTCACACCCACATAAAGCGACCGCCCCCAAAAACGGCCTCGCAGTATCGCGCTCCCTGCCAGAATAAGCACCAATTCGCATAGAATACCCAAACCTGCCAGCTTCCAGGGGTCCAAGCTGGTCCAGGACCAATCATCCATCTCCAATGGCATACCGTGCACTATGTAAGCGGCACACAGCATCCCAAATGCATTGAAAATGATGATGAACCATCCAAGGATGGATAAGGATAGAGGTCTTTTCAAAACGAATTTTCCAGTAAGTTATGTTCTTCTAAAGTCGAAGCTTGGATCGCGATCAATCGTCCCATCCTCATCTCACTGTAGTGGTCATGTTATTTAGGACACACCAATAGGTTTTTACTACCATGTTCCGCTCAAAGACAGAGGGCGGCAAACCGCGGGGTTAAATGCAACGTTTCCTGGAGAGTTTATATTCAAGACAAACCCGTCGGATTGCTGAATATGATGCTATGGAGCAGACGCCCCCTGCAACGACCAATCGTTGTTCGGCTCATATGCAAAAGCCCCGAAATACATCATTCTCCAGTTTTCGAGTTTGGAAAAATCTCGTCCAAATCCGGCTACCGAGTCGTGAACGAGGTAGTCAAAAAAATCCAGCATTGGCTTCCTTTCTTCATCTGTGGCAAGAATCAATGACGTGTCTTCATATGCAAGCGCCAACGTCGCTTCTCGCAGAGTAAGTTGCTTGCCATCAATTTTCTTGGTCTCGGCCATCCCGGTAGCCTGGTTCATTTCATTACCATTTGCCGTTATCAGAGCCACTTGATTTGGCAAGGCGACACGTTTCACGATTTTTCTCATTTTTACAATTAATCCTGTTTTCCCGTCCGCCTAGCACGATACGGTCGAGCTCTTCGGTTCAAATACCAGTCAACGCACGTACGGGAAACGCCGCTCAAGCTTGAGCCTCGGTGGCGATGGTCCATCGTGACCTGAAATCGCTCCTTCAATGTGACCATCCGGATAAAAATGAATTTCAAGGTAGCCTGGATTAGACGGGATAGGCCCTTTCACTTCTACCTTTACTTTGACATACTGCCCCGCTGGTTAGATCACCTCTCTCGGAGGATAAGATTCGAACGCATCGCGTTGATAAACCACGTCTACCAAAAATGGTGTCACAGTGTTTCGACTCAATAGAACACAACATGCGTACTTCCCACCGCCCGCGGTAGGAGTGCTCAATTCAATATTGCCACCACCGGCACCATTGACCG
>JAMFSV010000306.1 GCA_026225455.1 Burkholderiales bacterium
AGGCCGCGCCGGATACCCGCGACCACGGCGGCACAGGCTCCCGTGCCGCACGCCAGGGTTTCACCGGCACCGCGTTCATAGACTCGCAGCTTAACCGAATGGCGGTCGAGCACTTGCATAAAACCGGCGTTGACGCGGCGCGGAAAACGCAGGTGGCGCTCAAGCAGCGGCCCGTCGACCGCGACCGGCCACGCTTCTGTATCGGCCACGACTTGTACCGCATGCGGGTTGCCCATGGTGACCACCGAGAGCCAGGCGGTTTTGCCGTCGATCTCCAGCGGCCACAGATCGTCCTCGCCTTCGCGGCGGCTGGTCAGCCCGGCGGCTTCGAAAGGAACCTGCGCCGGGGTGCAATCGGGCACGCCCATCTCCACCTCGACACTGCCGTCGGGCTTCATCGACAGGGTGATCAAGCCGCGCTGGACTTCGACCCGGATGGTGGTTTTGTCGGTCAGGCCGCGGTCGCGCACGAACTTCACAAAACAGCGCGCCCCGTTGCCGCAATGCTCCACCTCACCGCCGTCGGCATTAAAGATGCGATAGCGGAAATCGGCGCGCTCGCTCGCGGTGCCCGGCTTACCTGCGCTGGGAGTCTCGACCACCAGCACCTGGTCGGCGCCGACCCCGAAATGCCGGTCTGCCAGGGCGCGGATCTGGCCGGGCGACAGCGCAAGCGGTTCACGGGTCGCATCCAGCATGACAAAATCGTTGCCGGCGCCGTGCATTTTGGTGAATTTAAGTTTCAATTGGCTTTTCGGACGCGGGTTTTGGGTTTTATGGGCTTGCCTTGTCGCAGGTAATGCCCCGATTTAACGTCCGGAGCCCGGGCGTTACGCTGTCGCGGGCTATTTTATCGCGATGGGCGCGCGGCTGCGCGGCTTTCGGCCGCTGCGGCGGCTCCGTTTTTGGCCGCTACAGCCCGGCCAGCCTCAATACACCGACTTCTCGCCTTCCGGCCGCGTCTTGAAGCGGCGATGGACCCAATAATATTGTTCCGGCATCTGACGGATATGCTCTTCCAGTACCGCGTTCATGCGGCGCGCATCGGCCATATCGTCGCCGCTGGGATAGTCTTGCCACGGCTTGAAAATCTTCAGCCGGTAGCCGCGATAATGGGGCAGCACTTCAACCACAAATGGAATCACTACCGCATGGCCGGTGTGTGCCAGGCGCGATACGGCGTTCAGGGTGCAGGTGGGTATCCCGAAAAAGGGCACAAAGACTGAATTGCGCACGCCGTAATCCATATCGGCCGCGAGCATCACCGTTTTATTTTCGCGAAACATCCGCAATACGGCTCGTGCGCTATCGGCGCGCGACACCATTTCGGCACCGAAACGTGCGCGCGCGACTTTGGCCGCCTGGTCGACATAAGGATTGCTCATCGGCGTATATAACGACGCGCTGGGCCCCAGCCGGCTATACCAGAGAGAACCGGCTTCGATGCCGACAAAGTGGTAGCCGAGAAAAATCGCCGGTTGGCCGCCGGGGAGTCCGGGCGTTGTGCTCAGGTCGATTTCGCTTTCGACCTCGATCAGCGACAGGAGTTTTTCGCTTGAGCCGAACCACTGCACGCTGCGTTCGATATAGCTGCGCAAGGCATGCCGAAAGGCGCGGTGGGCGACCTGATAACGCCGGCTGTCGCTCCATTCCGGGAAGCATAATTTGAGGTTGATCAGCACCACTTGTTTGCGGCTACTGGGAATAAAAAACAACAGATAACCCAGCGCATCGCCAAAACGGGCGATCGCGCCATAAGGCAAGAGGGCCAGAACACGCAACAGCAACAAGCCCAGTTGACTGATCAATCGACTCAACATAGAAGCTCCGCAGGGTTGGCGCTAAGACTAATCTGATATCGCACAGCGGATCCAAAACAGAAACAAACGAAGCGCGTATAATACAAGCATCGCCGAGTTAACAGACAACTTGCGGGGCGATAGGCGCTGGCGGCTAAACTCTATTTAATTAGCGTTCAGCGAGCCGGCACTAAAGAAATCCGCTAAAGCGTCGCCGCTTTGATCAACCTGATAAGCCGGCACGCGGAAGTGAAATTAGATCCGTTTGGACCGTTTATTAGGAGGATTTTTCAGTGGCAAATAATTACTTCTTTACCTCGGAATCAGTGTCTGAAGGGCATCCGGACAAGGTTGCCGATCAAATCTCAGACGCCGTCCTGGACGCCATTTTCAAGCAAGATCCCTACTCGCGGGTTGCTGCGGAAACGCTGTGCAATACCGGTTTGGTCGTGCTTGCCGGCGAAATCACCACCACCGCCAACGTCGATTACATCCAGGTTGCGCGCGACACCATCAAACGTATCGGTTACGACAACACCGACTACGGTATCGATTACCGCGGCTGCGCGGTGCTGGTTGCGTACGACAAACAATCGCCCGACATCGCCCAAGGCGTCGATCGCGCGCATGACGACAATCTCGACCAAGGTGCCGGCGACCAGGGTTTGATGTTCGGTTATGCCTGCGACGAAACGCCGGAATTGATGCCATTGCCGATTTATCTGTCGCATCGCCTGGTCGAGCGTCAAGCCGACCTGCGCCGCGACGGCCGTCTGCCGTGGTTGCGCCCCGATGCAAAATCGCAAGTCACGGTGCGTTATGTCGACGGCCGTCCGGACAGCATCGACACGGTGGTCCTGTCGACACAGCACTCCCCGGACATCGATCTGGCGCAACTGCGTGAAGCGGTGACCGAGGAAATCATCAAGCCGGTGTTGCCCAAAGAACTGATCAAAGGCGAAATCAAGTTCCTGGTGAATCCGACCGGGCGTTTTGTGATTGGCGGCCCGCAAGGCGATTGCGGCTTGACCGGACGCAAGATCATCGTCGATACCTATGGCGGTGCGGCACCCCACGGCGGCGGTGCTTTTTCCGGTAAGGACCCGTCCAAGGTCGACCGGTCGGCCGCCTACGCCGGCCGTTATGTGGCGAAAAATATCGTCGCGGCCGGGCTGGCTTCGCGCTGCCTGATCCAGGTGTCGTACGCCATCGGTGTGGCACGTCCGACCTCGGTCATGATCAATACCTTCGGCACCGGCCGGGTATCGGATGAGCTCATCACCGAGTTGGTCCTGCGCCATTTCGACTTGCGGCCCAAGGGCATTATCAAGATGCTCGACCTGTTGCGCCCGATCTACGAAAAAACCGCTGCTTACGGTCACTTTGGCCGTGAAGAACCGGAATTTACCTGGGAAGCAACCGACAAGGCGGCCGAATTGGCGGACGCCGCGGGGATTGTTCTCGCGGTAGCCTGATGCGTTGATGTTACTGCGTTGATGTTACTTGAGCGGCCGCGTTGCTTCGGCCGCCGGGCTTGGGTCTATAGGCCGCCAGCGCAAGGTAATGCGGTCATGCAATAACAAAAACAACCCGGGCACGCGCCCGGGTTGTTTTTGTTTGGTCAACCGAATCTGGCTGGATCTGGCCGGCTCAAACCGGCCACAGCGGCGGCTCGCTCATCATCGCGATCTGCTCCCGCAATTCGAGAATCCTATCCTCCCAATAACGCGGCGTATTGAACCAGGGGAAGGCCGCCGGGAATGCCGGATCGTGCCAGCGGCGCGCCAGCCACGCGGCGTAATGGATCAAGCGCAGGGTGCGCAGCGCTTCGATCAAATACAGCTCACGCGTGTCGAATTCGCAAAAGTCTTCATAACCTGCAAGCAGGTCGCTCAAGGCGAGGCTTTGTTCTGCGCGGTTGCCTGACAGCAGCATCCACAAATCCTGCACCGCCGGGCCGGTGCGGCTATCGTCGAAATCGACGAAATGCGGACCGGCGTCGGTCCACAAGACATTGCCCGGGTGGCAATCGCCATGCAGGCGCAACACTTTCACCTCGCCGGCGCGGTCGAACGCATGTTGCACGGCTTCGAGCGCCAGGGTGGTGACGGTACGATAGGGTTCCAACAAATCGGCCGGAATAAATTCGTGCGACAGCAAAAAAGCGCGCGGTTCAATGCCGAATGAGGCGATATCCAGCGCCGGCCTTTCGCGGTAGGTGTGGGTCGCGCCCACCGCATGCAGGCGCCCGATAAAACGGCCGATACGCTCCAGCGTGTCGCGATCTTCGAGTTCGGGCGCGCGGCCGCCGTGCCGGGCAAACACCGAGAAACGAAAACCGGCAAACTCATGCAGGGTTCGGCCGTCAATCACCAGTGCCGGCACGGCAGGAATTTCGTGTTCGGCGAGTTGGGCGACAAAAGCGTGTTCTTCGAGGATGGCCGCATCGCTCCAACGGTGGGGGCGATAGAATTTGGCGACGATCAGCGAGGCGGCGGCGCTGCCGCCCTGGCCCGGCATGCCGTCGACCTGGGTTTCTTCGACGCCGACCTGATAGACGCGGTTTTCGTAGCTATTCAAGGTCAGCAGGCGCCCGTCGGGACGCAAACCTACCGCATCGAGCGCGTCGAGCACGCATTCGGGCGTCAGGCCGGCAAACGGCACGTCCGCGTGGCTGACGGTTACCTCAGGCAAGGCCTGATTGCCGTCATGCACCGGCGATTCGGTCGAAAAGTGCTGCGGGTCAGGCTGGAGATCTGAGTTCATGACGTTATTGTGCGGCCCGCGGATGTCAAACGGGGCCGAGCGCCAAGATATTTTTCTGCGGGGGCTGCCCTGGAAGGTGAACGCAGGCGCCGCTCAAAGAGGCTCATGGCCGGCCGCGCCAAGTCGGCAACGCCAGCGGGTAACCCGCCGCAAACCCGAGGTTCGCGGCGGTTGTTTCATGCGGCATGCGGCTCAGGGGTGCTGTGCGTGCCCCTCAGCGTGTCAGTGCAGCGAGGAAGAGGGGGTGGCGATACGTTTGGACGGTAATAAATCGCCGGTGTCGATCAGGTCCGAGATAAAAAAGGGCTCGGTATTGAGCTCGCGCGAGGCACCGGGCTGCCCTGCATACCAAGTGACCATGGCCATATCTCCGAGCATTTTGGTCACGATACCGAGTGCACCGGACGGGACCGCGATATGGCGGGACTGCACGATGGAGCCGATTTGCATAATTTCCTACTCCGCTATGTTTCAGGGGTGATTGTAGCGCCGAGTCGAGCTGCGTAGCGCTTTGGACTGCTACCGAGCGTAAATTCAATAGCCGCACCCCCAAGGTTTGTTACAATAGCCGGATCCGAGGAGCGTTGCGACGGAAAATGAGCTTACCCGCAGGGGCTAGCCCACCCGCCAGGCTCGGATCTTTGCTACGGTTGCCGGGTCCGCCCGCTGCCGCACCGAACGGCGCTCACGTCTATCTTCTAAATCTATTGTTAGAAAGGAGGGCGTGATGAACGCCGCAGTCCAAGAAAATTCCAGCCGTGACCACCTCGTAGCCGATATGTCCCTTGCCGCCTGGGGCCGCAAGGAAATTGCCATCGCTGAAACCGAAATGCCGGGCCTGGTTGCGGTCCGCTCGGAATTCAAAAAGACCCAGCCGCTGAAAGGCGCACGTATCGCCGGTTCGTTGCACATGACGATCCAGACCGCCGTGCTGATCGAGACCCTGACCGCATTGGGCGCAGAAGTACGTTGGGCATCCTGCAATATTTTCTCGACCCAGGATCATGCCGCGGCCGCGATTGCGCAAACCGGCGTACCGGTGTTCGCTTTCAAGGGCGAGACGCTGGACGAATACTGGGAATTCACCCATCGTATTTTCCAATGGAACGACGGCCAGCACGCCAACATGATTCTCGACGACGGTGGCGATGCCACGCTGTTGTTGATGCTCGGCACGCGCGCCGAAAGCGACCGCTCGGTCATCGGTAACCCGACCAACGAAGAGGAAGTCGCGCTGTACAAGGCGATTGCCCGCTATCTCGACGCCGATCCGCATTGGTATTCGGTGCGCCTGAAAGAAATTCGCGGCGTAACCGAAGAAACCACCACCGGCGTGCACCGCCTGTACCAGATCGAAAAGGACGGCAAGCTGCCGTTCCCCGCGATCAACGTCAACGATTCCGTGACCAAAAGCAAGTTCGACAATCTGTACGGTTGCCGTGAATCGCTGGTCGACAGTATCAAACGCGCGACCGACGTGATGATTGCCGGCAAGGTGGCGATCGTGGCCGGTTACGGCGACGTGGGCAAGGGCTGCGCGCAATCGCTGCGCGGTTTGGGCGCGACCGTCTGGATTACCGAAATCGACCCGATCTGCGCCTTGCAGGCGGCGATGGAAGGTTATCGCGTGGTGACCATGGAATATGCCGCCGACAAGGGCGATATTTTCGTCTCGGCCACCGGCAACTATCATGTGATTTCGCACGATCATATGAAAGCCATGCGCAACAACGCGATTGTCTACAATATCGGCCACTTCGATTCGGAAATCGACGTCGCTTCGTTGCAGCAATACACCTGGGACAACATCAAGCCGCAAGTCGATCACATC
>JAMFSV010000307.1 GCA_026225455.1 Burkholderiales bacterium
ATCTGGTCAACACTTCACGCGGACCGATCGTGTCGGAAGCCGAGTTGATCGACGCGTTGCAAGCAAGGCGTATCGCCGGCGCCGCGCTCGATGTGTTCGACGCGGAACCGCTGCCGCCCATCCACCCATTCCGCTTTCTGCCCAACGTATTGGCTACCCCGCATATCGGCTATGTGACCGAGAACACCTACCGGGCAGCCTACCCGCAAATCATTGAGGCCATCCGCGCCTGGATGGAAGGTAAGCCACTGCGCGAACTGCCGCTTTAAAGGTCGACCTGCCGCTGCCTCGGGCAAACCGGGAATGCAGCGGCACCAACCGGGAAACGCCAGGCTTTACGCGGTGATTTACGGACCCGTTCTGCGTGGCTTGTCCCGTCCCTCAAAATAAATGAGTCATGCCGACTCGCATCAGAAACTGTGAGTTGGATGCGGACGAAATACCATTTGCGGCGTCGCCCACCGATGCTGTCGCGGGAATGACGTTGCCGTACATGTCCAGTGTGCTGCCTAGCGCTCGTTGATAACCGGTCAACACATATAGTTCGGTAGCCGTCGTCAAGCGGTAGAAACTCGACAGGTTGAATTGGTGATATGTCGCGGCAGACACGTTGTCGGCCGGTGCATTGGCATGCAAGAAGCTGTAACCGATACCCGCCCGCAGTGCGACGCTGAAACTGTGCATGGCGAAGATGCCCGCGGCATCGAATTTCTCCACCCGGTGAAATCTTGAATATAGACCGGGGGTGTACTCGGTATGACTGCCGTTCACTCCCAGTATCGTCGCCCCGATTTCGTAAGTGGCCGAGGTGCCGATGATGTCCCGTGCCCGCGCGCTCGCGTAACCCGCATTGATCGATGAGCCGAAGCCGCTGTCCGCCGTGCTGACCCAGCTACCGATGGTGCCGTCGCCGATGC
The DNA here is from genome assembly GCA_026225455.1 of Burkholderiales bacterium. Taxonomy (GTDB): domain Bacteria; phylum Pseudomonadota; class Gammaproteobacteria; order Burkholderiales; family Burkholderiaceae; genus LMUX01. The sequence continues at coordinate 918 of JAMFSV010000307.1, forward strand.
CGGTTTTCTGATTGTTCGCGTGCGAATAAGCGACACCCCAGACCAGCGGCCCGCCGGCATATTGCACGCCGAATCCGGATGAACTTTGAAGCGGCAGGCTACCGGCCTGGCCGCCGGGTGCATACAGTCCTTCCAGCTTAAAGCCGCCGACTGTCGGGCTTTGGTACTTAAGCGAATTATTCGAGCGCGAACTGTGGTCGAAGTTATCGATGTCGCCCGGGTGAGCCGCCACCTCGCTCAGTGCAATGTTGCCGCCCAGTGCGCCCACCATGTCGATCATCGGTTCGTACTGGCGACCCAGGGTGAAAGTGCCATAGCGTTCATCGGACAGGCCGACATACGCGTGGCGGCCGAATTCCGTGCCGCCCTGGCCCAGCGCGCCGGTACCGATATTAAAACCGTTTTCAAGGCGGAAGATCGCGTGCATCCCCCCGCCGAGGTCTTCGCTACCTTTCAGGCCCCAGCGGTTTCCGTTCCAGGTGCCGCTCGCAAACGCCAGATTGGAACCGCCGTTGAGCCGCGCCGGCCGCCCGGCCGCGCCGGCGGCTTCCACCGTGGCACTGTTGGAAACATATCCGATCCCGGCGTCGGCAATGCCATATAGCGTAATCTGGTCGTCCGCATAGGCGTTGGTCGTGCCCGCGGCAGGCAGCGCCGCAATTAAAAGTCCCCACACTTTCAGGCGATATCGTCGTGTCATTATTGGCGGTTTGGTGGACTGAAGCTACGAATTGACTATGCAGGGAAAACTGACCGTCCGCGTTTGCTTTTGCAAGACGGGTCTCCAACGTTACCGGCGGGTACGCATTGCGCGATGCCACTCCCAATGGGAGCGCCAATCCATTTTGCCGGTGGCTCCAGTAGATCGCGAATCGGCAGAGCGAATCAAGCGAATTAAGGGAAAGGCAGAAATTGTGGCATTTTTTGCGTTTAAAACAACAACATTATTTTATCGAAAATCAGTATCGGTTATATTTTTTAATATGATAAGAACTATGAATTTCAGTCTCTGCGACGGGACCTCTATGTGTCGTATTCCTAATTAAGTATAAGTTTAATCAAGGCTTGATGGCAGGATGCATCGGGTGAGCTGCCCACGTTGCCGAACCCATGAACCAAGCCATGCCAGACTCTTGTTCGAATCTGATATATCTCAAAAAAATCAAGCGTTAAACAGATAGCTGGGCGTCTTAATGCTGATTAACAATCCAGCATTAAGATTAATCTGATCGCCCGCCACCCGCGATTTTTCATCGATATTTTTAATATTTTAGCGAGTCAACTTGGCAAGCTCTAATCCAATACAACCGGTATCGGATCGAGGAATGTCCGATTAAGCGCGGAATTGACGTGAGAATAGCGAGGTGTCGAACGGTATTACAGCCTGACATGATGGAGCTTTGCATCCCGTTGTGACTCGGACTTGAGCCGGGCAACAGGCACAAATCCTGCCCGGGTGGGCCGCTGACGGGTAATTTTCCCAAGGCGTCGGCCGGATGATGCCATGCCTCGGTTTCCGTCCAAAGCTGTGATACGCAATACGAATTACAGAGCACTGAATCATATATTGGACAACTCATGGCGCGCACGGCACGCTTGTGCCCTTACTTCGTTCGCCGCTCTGAGGAAACACCCAACATGCCCACCTACCGTTCCCACACTACCACCCAAGGCCGCAACATGGCGGGCGCCCGCGCGCTGTGGCGCGCCACCGGCATGAAGGACGGCGATTTCGACAAGCCGATCATCGCGGTGGTCAATTCGTTCACCCAATTCGTGCCGGGCCACGTGCACCTGAAGGACCTGGGCCAGTTGGTGGCGCGCGAGATCGAGGCAGCCGGCGGCGTGGCGAAGGACTTTAATACGATCGCCGTCGACGACGGCATCGCGATGGGCCACGGCGGCATGCTGTACTCGCTGCCCTCGCGCGACCTGATCGCCGACTCTGTCGAATACATGGTCAACGCGCACTGCGCCGACGCGATGGTGTGCATCTCGAACTGCGACAAAATCACGCCGGGCATGCTGATGGCGGCGATGCGCTTGAACATCCCGGTGGTGTTCGTGTCCGGGGGGCCGATGGAGGCGGGCAAGGTCGTCACCAGCGATAAAAAAGTCATCAAGCTGGACCTGATCGACGCCATGATCAAGGCCGGTGACAGCAGCGTGTCCGACGCGGAGATGGCGGAAGTGGAGCGCTCCGCGTGCCCCACCTGCGGCTCGTGCTCCGGCATGTTCACGGCGAACTCGATGAACTGTCTGACCGAGGCGCTGGGCCTGGCATTGCCGGGGAACGGCACGATCGTCGCCACCCACGCCGATCGTAAAGAGCTGTTCCTGCGCGCGGGCCGGCTGATTGTGGAACTGGCAAAACGCCATTACGAGCAGGACGATTATTCCGTCCTGCCCCGCAGCATCGCCACCAAGGCGGCGTTTGAAAATGCGATGGCGCTGGATGTCTCGATGGGCGGTTCCACCAACACCGTGCTGCACCTGCTGGCCGCGGCGCACGAGGCGCAGGTGGAATTCGCCATGGCCGACATCGACCGCATCTCGCGCAAGGTGCCCTGCCTGTGCAAGGTAGCGCCGATGACGGACAAATTCCACATCGAGGATGTACACCGTGCCGGCGGCATCGTCGCGATCCTCGGCGAACTGGCGCGCGCAGGCCTCCTGGACACGTCGCTGCCGACGGTGCACAGCAAGACGGTGGGCGAGGCGATTGAAAAGTACGACATCCGCCGCAGCGACGATCCTGCCGTGCATAAGCTGTTCCGCGCGGCGCCGGGCGGCGTGCCGACGCAGGTGGCGTTCTCGCAGGCGCAGCGTTACGCGCAGAACGATCTCGACCGCAGCGCCGGCTGCATCCGGGACCGAGCCCACGCGTATTCGCAGGATGGCGGCTTGGCGGTCCTGTACGGGAACATCGCGGAGAAAGGTTGCATCGTGAAGACGGCCGGCGTGGACGAGAGCATCCTGAAGTTCTCCGGCCGAGCGCGCGTGTTCGAGAGCCAGGACGCGGCGGTGGAAGGCATCCTCGGCGACACGGTGCAGGCGGGCGACGTCGTCATCATCCGCTACGAAGGTCCGAAGGGCGGCCCGGGTATGCAGGAAATGCTGTACCCGACTTCATACATCAAATCGAAGGGCCTCGGTAAAGCATGCGCGCTGTTCACGGACGGCCGCTTCTCCGGCGGTTCCTCC
>JAMFSV010000308.1 GCA_026225455.1 Burkholderiales bacterium
AAGAAGCAATTTCGCCTGGCTTTGCGTCAAGCACGGCGGGATGCCGCTGCGTCGATCGAAACTGCCCGCAGCGGACGGCTGCAGATTGCCGGTCTGCTCGGCGCGCCGCAATTTGATCGCGCCGCCGTCGAGACGGCCTTGACCAACACCCGTGAGGCCGATATGGCCTTACGCACGCGGGTCGAGGGCGCCGTGGTCGAGTTCGCCGCCACCCTCACCCCGGATGAACGTGTGGCCATGGTCGACGCCATGACACGTCGCGGACCGCTGTATGTGGCCAACCCGACTGCACCCGCGTCAAGCCCGCCTGCGTCGCAATCGGCCCCAACCTCAGCCGCGGCAAAATAAATATGGCGGAAACGCGACAGGTTTCATCAGGCCGAGCGTTTAATCGGGGTATTGGCGGCACTGAATTAACTACTCCCTGCGGGGGTTGGACCCGAGTACGTGTTGGGGCACTTTTAATTAACTACCCCCTGCGGGGGTGGGACCCGAGTAAGAGCTTTGCATGGGCCTGGAGTAAGTGCTAAAGCACTAACTCGGGTCGACATAGGAGAAGGTGATGGCCGTAGCCCCGCATCTGACACCCGCCGCCATTGCCGGCAATCGTTTCGGCCTGGGCATACGCGCCGATGAAGCGGTGCCGCGGGACCCGAAAGCCTGGTTGCTGGGGCAATTCCAAACTTACCAGGCGGCGCCTGCTTGGGCCGACCAGCCCACCAGCACCACGCTCGCCGCCGATTTTGCCGCGCAACAACGCGCCCTGCATGATGCCGCCACGGACGACAGGGAAGCGTTGCGCAAAAGCAATGGTCAGAAAGTGCGCGAAACGTATCGCGCGGCAGTCAATGCCCGAGTGGCGGCGGCGCTGACCACGCCGGCCCCGTTTGTCGAACGGTTGGTGTATTTCTGGGCCAATCATTTCGCCGTATCCATCGAAAAACCGGCGGTCGCGATGCTGGCCGGATCTTTTGAGGCGGAAGCCATCCGTCCTCATGTGTTGGGGCGCTTTGAAGACATGCTGCTGGCCGTGGAACGTCATCCGGCGATGCAGATTTTTCTCGATCAAGTGCGCTCGGTCGGTCCCGACAGCATGGCCGCCGAACGTGCGGCGCAGCGCAATCCCGACCGCCACCCGGGGCTGAACGAAAACCTCGCACGCGAAATCATGGAGCTGCATACGCTGGGCGTACGCAGCGGTTATAACCAGGACGACGTGACGGAATTCGCCCGCGCCTTGACCGGCTGGAGCATCGGCGGCATGGCGGGAGGCGCGCGCGGCGGGAAAAACGGGGCGCAAATCGAACCGGCGGAGCCGGGCCAATTTGTGTTTCGCCCGCAACTCCACGAGCCCGGTGCGCGCACCATCATGGGCCGGGTATACGATCAGCGCGGCGAAGCGCAAGCACTCGCGGTATTGCATGACCTGGCCACCGCGCCCGCGACGGCGCGGCATGTCGCCGACAAGCTCGCGCGTCATTTTGTCGCCGACACGCCTCCCCCCGCGCTGGTGGAAAAACTGGCCGATGCCTTTCAGCGCAGCGGCGGCGACCTGCCCACGGTCTATCGCGTACTGATCGAAGCGCCTGAGGCCTGGTCGCCGCTCGCGGTGAAATTCAAAACACCGTGGGATTGGACTTTGTCGTCGTTGCGTGGCCTGGGCCGCACCGAACTCGGGGAATTCCAGGCCGCACCGGTGCTGACCCAACTGGGACAAACCGTGTGGAAACCCGGCTCTCCGGCCGGTTACGACGACATCGCGGCCAGTTGGGCCGCGCCCGATGCGCTGGTGCGCCGGGTTGAAGTGGCCCAGCGTTTTGCCGCCAAAGTCGGCGACAGTCTCGACGCCCGTACCCTCGGCAATCAATTGCTGGCGGGGTCCTTAAGCGAGTCGACCGCGCTTGCGGTCTCCCGCGCCGAAAGCGCTTCGGCCGCCTTGGCCTTGTTGCTGGTTTCGCCCGATTTTCAAAGGAGATAACACCATGGTCTCACGCCGCGATTTCCTCTGGTGCACCGCTGCAGGCGCGGGTGCGATGCTGGTCGGGCCGCGCATGGCTTTTGCCACGGTCGAATCCGAGCGCCGTTTTATCTTCGTGATCCAGCGTGGCGCCGCCGACGGATTGAATATTGTGGTGCCTTATGCCGACCCGGCTTATGCCCGGCTACGCGGCGCCTTGGCCATCGACCCCTCGACCGCGTTCAAGCTGGATGGCACCTTCGCGCTCCATCCGGCGCTGGTCCAAAGCGCGGCGATGTACACCGCGGGCCAGGCGTTATTGGTGCAGGCAGTGGCGTCGCCGTATCGCGACCGCTCGCACTTCGATGGGCAAAACGTGCTGGAAACCGGCGGCGCCACACCGTATCAGATGAAAGATGGCTGGATGAACCGCCTGCTTCCCTTGTTGCCGCAAGCCCGGGATAACGCCATTGCCTTTGCCCCGACCGTACCGCTCGCCTTGCGCGGCAGCGCCGAGGTCACTTCGTATGCGCCCTCGGCCTTGCCCGCCGCCCCCGACGACCTGCTCAACCGGGTCTCGCAACTGTATGAGCAAGACCCGCAACTGCAGGCCTTGTGGCGCTCCGCGATGGAAGCGCGCGGTTTGGCCGCCGACGCGGGAGCGCGCCAGGACCCGGCCAGCCTGGGCAAACTCGCGGCAAGCTTTATGTCGCGCGCGGACGGGCCGCGTATCGCCATGATAGAAACCGGCGGCTGGGACACCCATAGCGCCCAGACGCCGCGTTTGGCGGCGCAACTGAAAGCCTTGGATACCATGCTGGCGGCGCTGCGCGACGGCATGGGCCCGCATTGGAACACCACCACCGTGCTGGTCGCCACCGAGTTCGGCCGCACGGCTGCGGCCAACGGCACCGGCGGCACCGACCACGGCACCGGCTCCGCGGCGCTATTGTTCGGCGGCGCGCTGCAAGGCGGCCGGGTGCTGGCGGATTGGCCGGGCTTGAGCAGCAGCGCGCTGTATCAGTCGCGCGATCTGCAACCCACCTTGGGCCTGGATAGCGTGATTGCCGCCGCGGTCGCAGAAACCTTCGGCCTCGATCCCGAGTTGACGGGTAGAACCTTGTTTCCGCAAACCGCGGTACCGCGCATGCGTCAGAGCCTGCTACGCACTTAAACCGCGGCCGCAGAGGGAAAACGCAAGGTGAAGCGGATGCATCCTTGCTCGGTGCATGAGACATCCGCGCTGCCGCCGTGCAAGGTCATGATGGCCCGCACGATGGCCAGGCCCAAGCCGTTCGACTCGGTAAAAACGCTGCGCGCGGTGTCGCCGCGATAGAAACGATCAAACAATCGGTTAAGCTGCTCGGCGCCGAGCGGCGCACCGAGATTTTCCACCGTCACGGTCGCGCCCTGCTCGTCCTGATGCCCCAGCAAACGCAGCGTAGTGCCGCTATTGGCATAACGCACCGCATTGACCACCAAATTATTGATCGCGCGCCGCCACAACATGGCATTGGCTTTGACGCGCCCGCTCGCCTCAATCTCGAAACTCAAGCCGCGCTCCTCGGCCAAGCCTTCAAAATATTCGGCAATATTGCCCAGCTCATCCTCGATCACCAATGGCGCGGTTTCGATGGCGAATCCGTCATGGTCGGCCTGCGCCAGAAACAAGATATTTTCGACGATACGGGCCAGCCGTTCCAGCTCTTCGAGATTCGATTCCAGCACGCTTTGATATTCATCGATGCTGCGCGGCTGCGCCAGAGTGACCTGGGTCTGGCCTATGAGTACCCCAATGGGCGTGCGAATTTCGTGTGCCAGGTCGGCGGAAAACTGCGACAAGCGCTCGTAACCGTCGGCCAGTCTATCCAGCATCGCGTTAAAGGCGCCTGCCAGTTGCCTCAACTCAACCGGCGCATCGGCGTCACGCAGACGCGTGGTGAGGTTCTTGGGCGTGATCTCGGCGGCTTTTCCGGCCATCGCATGCAGCGGACGCAAACCGTGCGTCAAGGCCAGGTACGCCAGTAAGGCGGTTGCCAGCGCGGCGATCACACTAGTCAGAAACACGCGATGATAATAATCCTTGAGCAAACTGGCTTCTTGGGTCATCACATGCGCGGCGACAATCTCGACTACTCCGCCGTTGCCTGAAGCCGTGGCCCGGGCCATGGCCCAACGCACCTGGACCCCATTGGGGCCGGGGGTAGAGTACAACGCCGCGCGCGTCACCGGCGAGCCTATCGGCACCGGGGTCATATCAGGCACCGCCAGATGATCGGGGTTGATGCGGATAAAGGGGGCTTGCCCGGGACGGCGGAACATAAACACATCATGTTCGCTGCCCAACATGGTTTCGAACAAGGCCGGCCGCGCCTCCAATTGTTCGATGTTGTACATGTCGTTGAGCAGAGTACGGAAATGCTCGACCCGACCGACCAACGCGTAGTCGGTACTGGTTTCAAGCGCATTACGCGCCGACATATACAAAAAAGCACCCAAACCAAACACAATCAGGCAGGCAACAAAAGCGAACAAGGTGGTGGTGCGTGCGGTCAGCGAGCGCGACTGCCAGCGGATCACGGTTGCTCTCCGAATTGATAACCGATGCTGCGCACCGTATGAATCAGCTTTTTTTCGAACGGCAAATCGACTTTGGCCCGCAAACGTTTGATCGCCACGTCCACCACATTGGTATCGCTATCGAAATTCATATCCCAGACTTGCGACGCAATCTGCGTGCGCGACAAGGCTTCGCCTTGCCGTTTCACCAGCAGATGCAGCAACAGGAATTCCTTATTGGTCAAAGTAATGCTGATGCCTTGGCGCGTGACTTTACGGCGCAACACGTCGAGTTGCAGGTCGGCGATCTGAAAAAACTCTTCTTCGCGCACCACCCCGCGCCGCAGCAGGGTGCGGATTCTGAGCAGCAATTCGGTGAAGGAGAACGGTTTCACCAGATAATCGTCGGCGCCCAGCTCCAAGCCGCGAATCCGGTCGTTCAGATGGTCGCGCGCAGTCAGGAAGATAACCGGCAAGTCGCGTTTGGCGCGCAGCGCTGTCATGATCTGCCAGCCGTCGAGTCCGGGCAGCATCACGTCCAGCACCACCAGTTCGTAGCTTTGCTCCAGCGCCATATGCAGCCCGTCCGGACCGGTCCGGGCCAGGTCGACGGCATACCCGGATTCGCGCAAACCTTTCTTCAGATAGTCGCCGGTTTTGCGATCGTCTTCGATCACGAGTAGGGTCATACGTCGCTTGGGTAAATTGAATGAACTTCATTCTAGCCAGATTAACCAGGCTGGAGATTACAAATTTGTCATTCCTGACAAGCGACGCCGGTCATTCCCGCGCCGCCGCGCCGCGGTAAATCCGGGTGGAAAGACCTAACCGGGGCGACAACCTTGATCCCCGGCCCATCGCAGCCGATTACCCTGGCTTCGGACTGCAGCGCAATTCTGACAAATTTGTCATGAACGCGTCATTCGGCGTTCAGGGCGCAACGCCTATTCTCCCGCTGTACCGCGGTAGATCTTGCCTCACGCGCCCGCGACCTATCCCCAGGAGATCTTTAGTGCGTCAGATAAATATTCACCCGGCCTGGTTACGGGCGACGCACTGGATCAATGCCGTCAGTGTGCTGGTGATGATCACCAGCGGCTGGCAGGTGTATAACGCTTCGCCGATTTTTCCCGCCCTGCGTTTTCCCGCCAGCCTTACCTTGGGCGGCTGGCTGGGCGGTGCGCTGCTGTGGCATTTCGCCTTTATGTGGTTGCTGGTCGGGAATTTCGCCTTATACCTCGGCCTCAATCTCGCCACCGGCCGTTTGGGCCGCAAGATGCTGCCGCTGACGCCGCGTCTGGTGTTGCGCGATTTGTATGCAGCCTTGCGCGGCAAGCTGGCGCACGACGATTTATCGCATTACAACGCGGTGAAGAAATTGGCCTACCTGTCGGTGATTGTCGACATCATTGTGCTGGTACTGTCAGGTATGGCGGTATGGAAGTCGGTGCAATTTCCGCTGTTGCGCGAACTGATGGGCGGCTATGACCGCGCCCGGGTGGTGCATTTCTTTGCCATGAGTTTTCTGCTGCTGTTTTTTATCGTACATGTGGCGATGGTGATGCTGGTACCGCGCTCCTTGCTGGCCATGATACGGGGTCGTTAATGAACTTGAAACGCAAAACCGGGCCGCAGGCGCAGGCTGAGCTATTGGACGCGGAGTCCATTATCAAGGATGCCCGGCGCGAACTCGCCGCGCCCATGCGCCGCTTGTTCGGCAAACGTCTTCTGACCTTGGGCAGTCTCAGCTTGTTATCGGGTTGCGAGTTGAAGGACGGCAATTCGGTCAATACCATGTTGCAAAAGATTTCGTTTTTCAACGACGACGTTCAAGGCTGGTTGTTCGATCCGAAAAAGCTGGCGCCGACCTATGCGGAATCGATGATCACGCGCCCGTTTCCATTCAATGCGTTTTATGACATCGACCAAGTACCTGACGTTGACCCCGACAGTTATCGCCTGAAAGTCAGCGGTTTGGTCAGCGGCAAGCGGATCTGGACCCTGCCCGAATTGCATGCGTTGCCGCAGACCAGTCAGGTGACGCGGCATATCTGCATTGAAGGCTGGAGTGCCATCGGCAAATGGGGCGGCACAACCTTCTCGTCTTTCCTGAAAATGGCCGGCGCCGACCTGAGCGCCAAGTACGTATCGTTTCAATGTGCCGACGAATATTCAACCAGCATCGACATGCCGACGGCGCTGCATGCACAAACCTTGCTCACTTTCACCTACGATGGCGCGCTGTTGCCGCCGAAATATGGTTTTCCGATGAAACTGCGGATGCCGACCAAACTCGGTTATAAAAATCCCAAGCATATTATCGAAATCACCGTCACCAATACTTACCCCGGCGGTTATTGGGAAAATCAAGGGTATAACTGGTTCGGCGGAGCATAAAGATGCGCGTTAAGTTAGGATGCGGTTGCGTGAAACGTTGATGAGTGGCACAGACCCTGGATACACTTTGATTTGATTGCAGATGCAGATAGGTTCATCCTGATTTTCATCCGATTTTTTTTAACCGTTTTACCGGTCTGCCGATTCGGCCAAGCCGATCTTTCTGGAGATACCATGTCCTATCGTTTCAAGTTACTCAGCACCCTGATTGCCGTCAGCCTGGCCGGTACGGTCGCCGCTCAAACGCCGCCCAAGGTCGCGCGGATCCGCGGCGATATCGTGTCGTTCAGTGGCGATACCCTGACCGTGCATCGCCGCAGCGGCGACACGGTGGTCATTGCGCTCAAACCTGAAGTTGCGGTCGGCGCGGTCAAGAATATCCAATTATCCGATATCAAGCCGGGTTCGTTTATCGGCACGGCTGCCAAGACGGGCGCCGACGGCAAATTGACGGCGATGGAAGTCGTGGTCTTCCCCGAAGCCGCGCGCGGCACGGGCGAAGGTCATTACGACTGGGATTTGGGTAGCGGCAGCAGCATGACCAATGCCAATGTGGATTCCGTGTTGCAGAGCACCAATGGCCGTGACCTCAAACTCTCCTACAAGGGCGGCAGCAACGACGTAACCGTACCGGCCAACGTGCCGGTGGTCACCTTTGCCCCGGCCACACGCGCCGACCTGCTCCCGGGCAAGAAAGTATTTGTGGTCGCGACGCCGGATTCGGCCGACCATTTCACCGGAATGCGCGTGGTGGTGGAAAAAGATGGCGTAGCACCGCCGATGTAAGCCCCATTGCTTAGGTTTGGGCCCACTCCGGGCCCGGCTTAAGCAAGCTGGCGGCTGGCAGCAACGCCAGACGCCATGCGGGCGGAGCCGTCATCGAGATGATGCTCCGCCCGCATGGCGCGCATTCGTGCACATGCAAGTCCCGCCCTGGTGTTCGATCGTTGTGTTTGATCGAACTGGCGCAACTCAAGCTCCACTCAAGCGCATTTCAAGATCCGATGCTCAGCGTCCGGTAAAGTCGACTTGCACGCGGCACCCGCTTGCGTCGTGCTTGCGGCATCCGTCTTCATGGGCTTTAAGCGATGGTCCTGCATCAGGCGGCTGATGGCGGTTATCACCTGCCTGGGTGTAATCAGCCGGGTGCATTCGAACTGCCGTTCGGTACCGGCATGCCGCGGGCACCACATAAAATCGTGATGATCGAACTGGATATTGGTATCGTTCCAGCAGCTATTGCAGGCATGGTAGTCAATCACCCGATACGGCGTAAAAAACTCGTTGGCCGGATGAGTAAAGCCGCTCACCATCACCACCGGCTTTTCCAAAGTCCAGGCCAGCCAGGACAAACCGCTAGACAGACCGACAAAAAAATCGGCATGTTGGAGCAAATTGGCGCGCTGCTGCAAGGGCAAGTCGCCCGTGAAATTTTCCGCGCCGTAGGGTATCAGGTTCCAACTATTGCCGGCGCCGTGCGCATGCTTTTGATCGATACATAACACCCGATAACCTTGCTCTTTAAGGAATTGCACCACTTCAAACCAGCCGGTCGGATGATTCCAATATTTGCATTGAGTTGAGGCTTGAGCGGCAATACACACATAGGGTTCGGCAATGGGGCGAGCCTGGTCTTCCAGCACTACGCTGGCACGCCGTTCGAGCGGCTGCAGACCAAGTAAATGAGGGATGGTTTTTTGCAAACCGCTCATGCGGAAATCGGTGGGCTGGTGAGTGCGGTCGGTGGCGGGGAAAAAAATACCGAGATAATAGCTGGCATAAAATTCGGCACGCCGCGCAGCTTCCTCTTCAGGCCGAATAAAATTGAGCTCGGGATACGCGCCTTCGAACAAGGACCAGATTGCCGGACTCATCGACACATAAACCTGACAGCCGTGCTGACGCCGAAACTCCTCGACGTAGGGAAACCAAGCCAGAATGTCGCCTAGCGTGCCGACCGGTAAACGGAAATAGACATTCTGGCCGCGCAGATCGAAGTCGTGCTCGAATACCAGATGTTCGTTACGGTGCACCTCGACGCGGAAATTGACGTAATAACGTTTGGTGCTGGTGACGAGTGCATCTTCCACCGTGGCATCGTACAAAGTGTGTCCGGCGTCGCGATCGATCAGCTTGATCCGCCAGCCGGCGCCCTCGACCTTGACCCGCGCGCCGTAATTGAAATCGAAGCAGATGCCGGGTGGCCGTTGCCGGGTGGGAATGCCCGCATCGACCACAAAACTGGTCTGGACCGGCGTGGAGGCGACGGGGTCGGTGTGCGGTGCCGTTGCGGCGATGGGTTTGCTGGTAGCCATGGCGGCTCGTGCTCCGATAAGGTTGACGGTTGCGCGCACGCGGATCAGCACGCGCGGGGCCCGGCAGCAATACAATCGGCGCGGGCAAACCATGATCGCGGCAAAAGCCCAATCCCAACCTTCACGGAATCATTTATAGGACCAAACGAAGCCCAAACCAGTTCCATCGCGCCAGACTCAGCCCCTGGCTGCGGTCCAACGGGCACCTCACGCTTACACACTCAAACTGCGGTATGACGCAAACTCATCCAATAAGCGCCCACATCCGCCATATTGGGCGTGCGGGAACGGTCCAAAACGCTCTCTCCGATAACCTCGAACGCCTGACGCAATAATGCCGCCACGTCGACACCATCTTCCGCCCAGGCAAATTTCCGCTCGGCCGGCTTATCTGTCGGCTTATCTGCCTCCTTGTCGGCTTGGGTCCCGCTCTGCGGGTCATCGAATACGGCCGGCACCGCCCGCTTCGGCATATTCAGCACAAATACCCGTCCGCCAGCGACCAGGCCGCGACGCATGCGCTCAATATCCAACGCCGGCGCGAAACAGTGCTGCAGCACCCACACCGAAATGGCCGCATCGACACGCAAGCCGCCTCGCACCAGCAGATCGAACTGATCCGGCGAGACAGCGGTAAAACGTTCGGAATTGACGTATTCCTGGGATAAGGCACGCATGCTGGAGCTGGTATCCACCCCGATCACACTGCAGCCGCTGGCTTCGATCATGGCGCGCGCCAGGCGGCCGATGCCGCAGCCATAATCCAGCACGATCATCTCGGGCCGCAGATTAAAAGCCTCCCAGATCAATTCCAGCACATAAGGGGTTTCTTGCTGCCAACGGGTTTCCGTATCGGCACCGGGCCCCTCTTCCGTCAGAATAATTTCTTTGGCGCGCTGCATATCGGGCACATCAAAAACGGCGGGAAAATACTGTGGATTCATGTTCTTCATTTCCAATTCAAATTTAAGTCAGGGCTGCATGGCATAGGCTACGCTCAAGCTTCGCTGTTACCACGTCTTGCGCAAGCCGATATCGAAGGTCCACGGTGCTTCGTAGTTCTGGCCACGGCCGTAGGCCACCGCGCTGTAAAGCTGCAAGTTCGAGCCTTGCTGCATCATCAGGCCTAAAGAAATATCGCCGCGGTTGCCCTTCACCGAACTGGACAATTGCGTGCCGTCGACCGTGACGCTGGTGCTGCCGTTGAACTGCCGATCGAAACCGAGGTTCACATAAGGCTCAAAAATGGTTGCGCCGGAGGGCCCCCGATAGTCGATCTTCTGACCTATCATCACCCCTGCCCGGGCCGTGGTGGCACTGCCGCTCGCCACATTCACCGCCGCGCCGTAGCTGGTGCTGTAACTGGCGCCGCCCTGGTAAACATTGGTGAGCTGTAATTGCGGCTCGACGAACCAGCCGCGCGGCAAGGTAAAGCGACGTCCGCCTTCGGCCGACAAGGTATACCCAGTGGCACGATAGCTGGCGGTGACGGGGTCGTCGCTGGAGCTGCTGGTATTGATCTGCTGATTGATCTCGTTGTACTTGGCGACAAAATCGCCATACCAGCCGCTGTTCGAAATCCAGGTGGCATAGGCACCCACGCTCCAGGTATTGGCCGAGCCGGTGCCGACGTTATCGTGGAAATTCTGGTCGATCGAACCGGTGCCCGCCACCGCACCCAGATACACCGCGCCGCCGGCCACCGGGATACGATGGTCGATCCCGGCTTGCATGCCGATATCGGTCAGGTCGCTGCCGGTGCCGCCCGCCGGCGACAGGCGCGCTTTGCCGCCATACGTACGAGCCCAGGCACCGTCACCGCCGGGATTGGTTTGCAAGTCCCCCATGCGGCGATACAGCGGCTGCAACTCGCCATACCAGACTGCAGCCGCGTCGGATGCCGCGGCTTGCACCGCTTGCGCCGTATTGGTGTGCAAGCCGGTGTTGAACAAATACCAGTCGCCGCCTCGGTCTTCCATGTCATAGCGGTACGCCCCGATATCGGTGCCGCCGCCGACCAGAGCAAAGGTCGCGCCGTCGTTGCCGGTCGCAATAATTTTGAGCTGCTGTTCGGCGCTTACCGGCGTTTGACTATAGTCGTGGATCTTGACCTGATACGTGCCCTGGGCATTGTCGACCGTGAGCTGGTCGCCCAGTTGGTCGGCGTAGTCGGTAGTCATTGCAATCGTGCCCGAACCGGTCATGGTGGTGACCGTGGCAGTCTGGAAAGCGGGAATCCCCGATGGATTGACGGCACCGACGGCAAACTCGCTGAGCGCCTCGTCTGGCGGGACAAATTGCACCGTGCCGCCTTGCATCTCGACGTTCTGCACCAGCGCCCCATCTTGCCGAATCGCCAACGTCCCTTGCAGTGCGGTGGTACCGTCGACGGTCGCGCCCGCATAGACATTCAGCATTCCCGCGCTGTTAATCTGCGTGTCGGTAAAAGTCGCCCCGGAGATGGCCGAGGTCGCGCCGTTCAGCACGGTATCGGTCACCAAGCCGCCGTCCTGCACCGTCAACGTGCCGTTCAGATTGAGCACGGTAGCGCCAGCCGAGCCGCCGCTGCCGACATTTTGCGTGCCGCCGCTGTAGATCTGGGTGCCGCTGACCTGGGCACCCGCGTCGACATTCAGCACCCCGGCGCGATTGATCAGCGTGTCATTGAAGCTCGCGCCGGAAATCGCCTCGGTGGCGGCATACAATAGCGCCCCCGCGGCCGTGCCGCCCGCCTGAACCGCCAGCGTGCCGCCCGGGTTCAACACCGTGGCGCTGGCCAAGCCGCCGCTGCTGACCGTCTCACTGCCGCCGCTGATCTGTGTGCCGATCGCCGTACCGCTGGCGTTGATATTTTGCGTGCCACCGTCGAGCACCTTGGTGAAGCTCGCGACCGCGCCGGAGACAATGGCTTGTGTGCCGCCATCCTGGACTATCGTGTCATTCGCCTGCCCGCTCAGCAGTTGCATTCCACCGCTGAGGCGCACGCTGTTTGCCGTGCCGCCCACGTCGACCGTCTGCGTGCCGCCAGCCGCGACCGTGCCGCTGTTCTCCACCGCGCCGGACTCGACTTGCTGGGTGCCGCCGTCCAGCACCGTGGTGCGATACGCAATCCCGCTATCCACCTGCAACCCGCTGCTGTTTATCTGCGTGTCGTACACCTTGCCGTTGGCATCGATCTGCTGGAGCCCGCCGCTTTGTACTATCGCATTGCCCGCCTGGCCACCCGCTTCGACGGTCTGGGTCCCGCCACTTTGAAGCGTCGCGCTGTATGAAATACCGGCCACCGTTTGCGAGCCACCGCTGCCGACTTGCGTCACGGTGGCCGTCCCGTTGGCCTCGATCTGTTGCACCCCCGCATCGACGGTGGTATTGTCCGCCCGGCCCCATGCGCCGATATCCTGGATACCGCCGTCGTGCACGGAGGTATTATTGGCGTAGCCGTTGTCGAACTGCGTGCCGCTGCTGCCGACCCCGATGTAGGTCGCGCTGCCGCCAGCGTCTATGGTCTGCGAGCCGCCGCTGTTGATCAGGACCAGGGTTGCGCTGCCGCCCGCATTGATGGTCTGCACGCCGCCTGCATCGATCTGCGTGGAAACCGCGTAACCGCCCTCAATCACAAGCTGTGCGCCGCCGTCCTGGACCCAGGTGCTGGTGGCATGTCCACCGTCACTCTGCGTGGCACCGCTGATATGGGTATCGAGCGCCGAGCCATCGGCTTTCACCACCTCCAGACCGCCGTCCAGCAATGTATTATGAGTGGCCGTCCCATCGATGTACTGCACGCTGCCCCCACCGGTGACCGAGGTATTGCTTGCGTTGCCGCTCGCGCTGACGGTCTGCGAACCCGAGTAAATCACAGTGTAATCGGCCGAGCCGCCAGCTTGCACAAACTGCGCGCCGCCCGAGATCACGGTGCCGCTGACCACTCCGGCGACGAATTGTGAACCGCCGCTGATCGTGGTGCCGCTGGCGCAGCCGCCCACCTGAACATTTTGCACACCGCTCAGGTTGAGTATCGTCGCACTGGCCACGCCAAACACGTTCTGCGTACCACTTGCGTTGACCGTGGCGGAAATGGCCTTGCCGGAGACATCCTGCGTCCCGTTCGCATTGACGGTCGAGCTAGTCGAAACGCTGCCGGCCTCGACCTCCTCGCTACCTTCAAGGATGGTCATATCCGCGGTAGTGGCTCCTGCCTGGACGTACTCGATGCCACCCTTATCGATCGTCGAGCTGATGGTGGTGCCGCCGCTCAATACGGTCTGAGTGCCGCCGCTATTGACGCGAGTGTCGATGGAAGTGCCGCCGCTGCTGACGTTCTGCTGCCCGCCGCCCTGCACCAGGGTGTTGGTTGCCGTGCCGCCGGAACTGATATTCTGCGTGCCGCTGCCCTGCACCGTCACATCCGTGACCGTGCCCGTGACATTTTGCGTGCCGCCGCTGCTGACGGTCACGCCGCTTGCTGTCGCACCCGCATCGACATCTTGAATGCCGCCGCCTTCAATCACAGATTGGGTGGTATCGCCCTGCGCGAAGATATGCTGGGTGCCGCCGTTGATGTCGGTACCGCTGTCGTGGCCGCTCACGTTCTGCAAACCATCCTGATTGATCTTGGCATTGACCGCGCTGCCGCCCGAAGCGACGTTTTGCGTACCCAGATCCTGCACTACGGAGCCGCTTGCGACACCGTTGTTTTGTACGGTCTGCTGGGCACCGCCACCGCCGATCTGCGTGCCGAACGCAGTGGCGCCGCCTTCGACGATTTCGGTGCCGTTGTCGAATACCTGAGTGCCGCTAACCGCCGCACCCGAGTTCAAGTCCTGGGTGCCGCCGCTGCTGACTACAGTGCCGCTGACCTGGGCTCCGGCCGAGACCGTCAAGTAGCCGCCCGCGTCGATCTGGGTGGCGGAGAAAATGGCATCGGTGTTGGCGGTAGCAGAGGCATACAGCGTCGCACTCAACGCCGTGCCGCTGGCCTGTACCGCGAGCGTACCGCTGTTCAGGATAGTCCCGCTCGCGGAACCGCCGCTGCTGACGGTTTGGGTGCCGCCATTATCGATGGTGGTGCCGCTGGCGATGCCGCTGTTATAGACCGTCTCCGTGCCGCCGTCGAGCACGGTGGCGATGGAAGTGCCTCCGAGAGCCGGGCTTCCCCCGTTGCGGCCGACATAGACGTCGCCGCCCGAATTGGCTGTCGTGCCGCTAAGCACGCCGCCCGACGAAACATACTGTTGACCGCCATTGTTGATGATGGAACTGGTGGCGCTACCGCCGGACTTAACGTCTTCATAACCGCTATCGATAACGGTCCCGCTGGCATTGCCGCCGGTGGTGATGGTTTCGTGACCGCCTTCGATGCTCAGGCCAAGGGCGCTGCCGCCGGAGGAAATATTCACGTTTCCGCCGCTGTTCACCTGACCGCCGCTGGCGCTGCCGCCTCGCACATATTCCATGCCGCCACTGTTGACCGTGGTGCCGATCAAGCCGCCGCCGGACGAAACATATTGCGAGCCGCCGCTATTCACCGTCGAACTGATCGCCGTGCCGCCGAGTTTCACATCTTCATAACCGCTACTGATCGTGGCCCCGCTGGCACTGCCGCCGCTGCTGATGGTCTCATGACCACCGACGATGGACAGACCCAGCGCGGTGCCGCCGGAAGAAACATAAAGATTCCCGCCGCTGCTAACCTGGCCGCCGATCTCGATACCGCCTTGCAAATACTCTCCGCCACCGCTCATGATCGTGGTACCGCTACCGCTGCCTCCCGAGTAAACGGTTTCTCTGCCGCCATTATTCAGCAAGGAGTTAAGTGCGGTGCCACCACTAGAGACCCATTCACCATCGTAGCGACCCGTAGTAGCGCTCATTGTTGCGCTGACGGTCACGCCGCCGTTTCGCACGTTCAGTTCGCTATCGCCCCCATAACCGCCATTTACCGTCTCGTCGATGGAGGTGCCCGTGACATAATCACGGCCGCCGTCATTCACGGTGCCGGAGGTTGTGCCGCCACTAAGAACATATTCATCGCCATAATGGCTGCCCAGCGTTGTGGCAGTGGTCGTGGCGCCACTCGACACCGTTAGGTTGCCGCCATTTTCTATCACCAGGCCTGACGCACTATTGGCGGAAATCGAAAATGCATGCGAATTGCCGTTGGAGACGTAGGTGCCCGAAACCGTCGCCGAGGTGTTGGTGACCAACGCGGCGCCACTATTTTGCGTGACGGCGGTTGCGCTGGCGCCGGCGGAAACGGTTAAGTAACCACCACTACTAATTGTCGTACCGTTGGCCGTAGCACCAGGATTGATCACTTCAGAACCGCCGGCGCTGATCGTGGTACCGGTATCCACGCCGCCGGAACAGGTCAACAAAGCCCCC
>JAMFSV010000309.1 GCA_026225455.1 Burkholderiales bacterium
ACCCATCGCGGCCGATGCGTGAATGACCGACCACACGTTGCGGCAGCAAGACGTTGTTACCAAGCGGTGTATCCAGTTTGACCAGGCGGCTGCTTTGCACCAACCCGTTGCTTAATGCCAAGATGCTATCCAGCGCCGCCATACCGTCTACCCGTCGATTCACTAAGGCGACGATATTAGCTGACGAGCCTTGCAAAAGGATTACAGATCTGTGCGGAAACAGTCTGATTTTTTAAGGTTAAAACACCGTCGCATCAACGTTTGGCGAGCCTTGCTTCAGCAACGTCATCGACAGCGCCACGTTTAAGCCATAAGCTATGTGTTTAGGAATATGAGGGCGTGATCCGTTTCGCGCCCGTCTTTGCACATGACGCAATCTGCCTTTTCCCGCATCGTGGCGCCGCCGTCCGCGCCGCCCACCTTATCTCGCCACACCGCAGACACTGTTCGCCTGGCCGCACCGCTTGCCATCTCACAATTGTCGCAAATGGCGATGAGCGTGACCGACGCGATTTTGCTCGGATCGCTCGGTGCCGATGCGCTGGCTGCGGGCGGCCTGGGGGCCAACCTGTTTTTTGTGGTGGTGACCTTGTTGCAGGGCGTGCTGACTTCGGTCAGCGTGAGCGTCTCGCATGCGCGCGGTGCGCAGGCTGAAAATCGTGTGCCGCATATCTACTGGACCGGTTTTCTGCTGTCGGTCTTATTATCGATCCCGGCCTTTGTCCTGTTATCGTTCGCCACGCCTATCCTGCTCGCGTTTGGCGAACCAACCGCGCTTGCGCAGCACGTCGGAGCGTATACGGCGGTGTTGCGCTGGGGCTCACTGGGCAGTCTGATCGGGATCGGCCTGATGCGTTCGTTCCTGCCTGCGATCGGCGCGGCCAAACGTTTGTTGTGGGTCTCGGTCAGCGGTATCGGTGTCAATGCCTTTCTCAACTATGGCTTGATTCACGGTGCCTTTGGTTTGCCGCATCTGGGTTTTCTCGGTTCGGCAACCGCCACCGCGATCACCGTCTGGTTGACCGCGCTGATCCTCATCGCCTGGTTACACCTGCGGCCGCGCTACCGGCATTTTGCAACCGCGACCCGGCCCAACGTGCCGCTGCTGGGTGAACTATTCAGCATAGGCTGGCCGGTGGCGATTACCTATGGCGTTGAATCGATGTTGTTTCTGGTTACGGGTCTGATGGTGGGTTTGCTCGGCGAGGCGCAGTTGGCCGCGCATCAAATTGCGCTCAATGTCGCGTCCGTGGCGTTTATGGTCCCGCTTGCGATCGGCCAGGCGGCCAACGTGCGGGTCGGGTTCTGGGTCGGCGCGGGGCAACCCCTCGCGGCGCGCCATGCGGGGTTTGTGGCGCTGGGACTGGGTGTCGGGTTTATGAGCCTGTCCGGTCTTGGCTTGGTGATCGCCCCGCATGCCATCGTGGGTTTATACCTGCATCTCGACGACCCGGCGAATGCAGCGGAGGTATCGCTCGCGGGGTCGTTGCTGGGCGTGGCGGCGATTTTCCAGATTGTCGACGGGATGCAGGTGGTAGGCTCCGGGTGTTTGCGCGCGTTGAAAGATACGCGTATTCCGATGCTGGCTGCCACCTTGGGTTATTGGGGCATCGGTTTTCCGACGGGTTATATCCTGGCCTTTCATTTTGGGCTCGGCGCGCGCGGTCTGTGGTGGGGTTTGGCGTCGGGGCTTGCCAGTGTGGCGTTGCTGATGACCCTGCGTTTTCATCGCTTGAGTCTGCGGCTGGTGCGACGCCAGGCCGCTGCCATTTGAAGACCGCGATGAAGTTCACGCGGACAGCCACGAGGCGTTCGTAAAAGGCGCGGGCATGAATCATGCTTCTTCATACTGCATGACATATCTCAAAAAAGATCGCATGAGCCTTCGTTCTAATTGCGCCAAAGTGGGTTTGTACCGCCGGGCCGGCATACCGCTGGCACAGTTTGCCGCCTTGGCGGCGGTGCTGTTGATCAGCGGTTGCGCCTCGGTTCGCTACGATGCGCCGCGCGTACCGTCCTATGCCTTCGACCAACCCTTGCAAACCACGCTGGGACAAGAGTATTGGCCGCAACTGGCATCCAAGCCCGATCAGTCAGGTTTTCATTTACTGATTTCAGGGCAGGACGCTTTTGCCGCGCGAGCGGCCTTGGCGGGATCGGCGCAGCGCACGCTCGATCTGCAGTACTACATCGTGTCGCAAGACATCACGACCACGGTGTTGTTATATGAGGTACTGCAGGCGGCACAGCGCGGAGTGCGGGTGCGTTTGCTGGTCGACGACCTGAACGTCGGCGATCGCGAGTCCGATCTGGCGATGTTGGCCCGGCATCCGAACATCGAAGTGCGCTTGTTTAATCCGTTTGCCGAGCGCGGTAAATTTGGCGTGGGACGTGCCTTGGAGTTGATGACCGATATCGATCGCTTGAACCGCCGTATGCATAATAAATTGTGGATTGCCGATGGCGCGGTGGCGGTGGCCGGCGGACGCAATTTGGGCGATGCCTACTTCAATGCATCCAGCGACGATGACTTTGGCGACCTTGACGTATTGGCTGCCGGGCCGATTGTCGGTGAGGTTTCACACAATTTCGATCAATTCTGGAATAGCGAGTGGGCGGTGCCGATCGCGGCTATCGTGGGCCCGGCGCCACAGGGCGCCGACCGGGGTGTTTCGTCGGCCGAAATGGCCGCGCGGGTGCAAGGGTTTCGCGATAGCGGCTACGTGCGCACCTTGCGCGAAAATGCCTTTGGCCGCCTGGTTCGCGCCGGAACCGTGCCGCTGGCCGTGGGGCAGGCCCAGGCTTTGTACGATGCGCCGGGCGACCCCAACACCGACACCGTCGAGACCAAAGGACCGATTTTCCCGGTGTTGCGCGAGGTGACCGTGCAAGCGAAAAAGGAGATCGATATTGTCACGCCGTATCTGGTGCCTGGGCCGAATGGGGTGGCTTTACTTTGCGGAGCCGCCGGCCACGGGGTACGGGTGCGTATCCTGACCAACTCCCTGGTTTCGACCGATGTTCCTGTAGTGCATGCGGGCTATGCACGTTACCGCCCGCAATTGCTCGCCTGCGGCGTGGAACTATACGAACTGCGGCCTAAAGACGGTCCGGTCAAACATATGCGGCCGGGTTTGTCTTCGGGCGCAAAATTGCACACCAAGACCATGGTGGTCGACGGCCAAATCGCGTTTATCGGGTCGATGAATCTCGACCCGCGTTCCAAGGACCTGAATACCGAGGTGGCGCTGCGCATCGACAGCCCCGCGCTTGGCGCGCAACTGACCAAGTTGTTTAATGAATCCACCACCTTGGACCAGGCTTTCCGGGTCGAACTCGATCAACCGGGCAATGCCAAGGCGGCCCTGCATTGGGACACGGTCGAAGACCATCAGCCGGTACGATATGACCATGAACCGCTGGCCAGCCCCTGGTTGCGTCTGGAAGTGAACTTGCTGGGAAGTCTGGTGCCGGAAGGCGAGTTATAGGGCTGTGGCGCCAGCTTATAGGACCGCGGCACCGGCTTACGCAAGCCGCGTGAGCCGGTGCCGCGCTTGAAGATGGTTGGCGCTCAAACTAGGGCCTGTTCACGCTAATAATGGGCTTGCGTTGCCACCCACAA
>JAMFSV010000310.1 GCA_026225455.1 Burkholderiales bacterium
TCAGTTGCCCCATTTGCCAGGGGTCTACCGCTATTACGACGCAGCCGGCAACGTGTTGTATGTAGGCAAAGCACGCGACCTGAAAAAACGCGTGGCCAGCTATTTCAATAAAACGGTACCGTCGCCGCGCATTGCGATGATGGTGTCGCGCATCGCCCGGATGGAAACCACCGTCACGCGCTCGGAGGCCGAAGCGCTGTTGCTGGAAAACAACCTGATCAAGGCGTTGACGCCGCGCTACAACATTTTGTTTCGCGATGATAAGTCTTACCCCTTTCTCAAGTTGACGGGGCATGCCTTTCCGCGCATGGCCTATTATCGCGGCGCAGTCGATCGCAAGCATCAGTATTTCGGGCCGTTTCCCAACGGCTGGGCGGTCAAGGAAAGCATCCAGATTTTGCAGCGGGTATTCCAGTTGCGCACCTGTGAAGATTCGGTGTTCAGCAACCGGACCCGGCCGTGCTTGCTGAATCAGATTCAACGGTGTTCCGCGCCCTGTGTCGGCGCGATCAGCGCCGAAGATTACGCGCGCGATGCGCATAATGCGGCGCGTTTCCTGAATGGTCAGCCGCAAGAGATCATGAACGAGCTCGAAGTCAAAATGCACGGTTTTGCCGCCGAGCTGAAATTCGAGCAGGCCGCGGCGGTACGCAATCAGATGAGCGCTTTGTCGGCGGTGCTGCATCAACAGGCGGTCGAAACCGGCGGCGATAGCGACGCCGATGTGCTGGCGGTGGCGGCGCACGGCGGGCGCGTATGTTTGACGCTGGCGATGATACGGGGCGGCCGCCATCTGGGCGACCGAACCTATTTCCCGGCCCATCTGGAACACGCTGTGCCTGGTTATGCCATGCCGGAAACTGCGGCCGAGACTGAATCCGAGGTGAGCGGTACGGTGCCGGACGCCGTGCCGCTTGCAGCAGTCGCCGCGGTGGCGGTCGAGCCGGGCCTGCCTGCGGTGGAGTCTGCGGCGTCCTCCGATCCGGCCGCGGCGGCCGTCGGCGAAGATAACGCGCATGCGCTGGAAATCGAGGTTCTGGAAGCGTTTATCGGGCAGCATTATCTTGATCATCGCGTGCCGCCCGTCCTGATCGTCAACTACCCGCTGGCCAATCCGGCCTTGGCCAAATTGCTGGCCGAGCGCGCCGGGCACCGGGTGAGCGTGATCCGTCAGCCCCAAGGGCAAAAACGCGCCTGGCTGACGATGGCGGAGAACAATGCTCGCCTTGCCTTGACCCAGGCTCTGTCGGAACAGGGTTCGCAAAAAGCCCGCACCACCGCTTTGGCGGAAACGCTGGGCATGGAACTGGACGACCTGGCCGCCTTGCGGGTTGAATGTTTCGACATCAGCCATACCATGGGCGAAGCGACCCAGGCGTCATGCGTGGTGTTTCATCATCACAAGATGCAATCGGGCGAGTACCGCCGCTACAACATCGAAGGGATTACGCCGGGCGACGACTATGCGGCGATGCGCCAGGTGTTGACCCGCCGCTACGGCAAAATGGTGGCGCAGGCTGCGGCGGCCGAAGCTGCCGCGACTGAGGCCGCCGCAAGTGCGGCTTTGGCGGATGAAGCGGTGAATGCCGCGCCGGCTGAAGACGAAGTGGTAGCGGGCGGGGTGGTGCCCAGCATCGTGCTGATCGACGGTGGCAAGGGTCAAATCGAGGTGGCGCGGCAAGTGTTTGCCGAACTTGGGCTCGATATCGGTTTGTTGGTCGGGGTGGCAAAGGGCGAGGGGCGCAAGGTTGGGCTCGAAACGCTGGTTTTCGCCGACGGCAGAACCGCGCTTGAATTGGGCAAGGACAGTGCGGCGCTGATGCTGATCGCACAAATCCGCGACGAGGCGCATCGGTTTGCCATCACCGGCATGCGCGCCAAACGCGCCAAGCCGCGGCAGACGTCACGTCTGGAAGAACTTGAAGGGATCGGCGCCAAACGCCGGCAGCGCCTGCTGGCGCGCTTCGGCGGCCTGCGCGGGGTGGTTGCGGCGAGTATCGAGGATCTCGAAAGCGTGGAAGGTATTTCCCATGCTCTGGCGGAGCAAATTTATCGGCAACTCCATTAACGTCGCCTTATCATCAGGCAGCTTGGCTTGACCTTCTGCCGTTGCAAGGCGTGACGCGGGGAAGCCCCGGGCGCCGAAATATCGCGGGCGCGAGGATTCGGGGGCACCCGCGGCCGCGACGGTGCGGCGTGGATGCCGGATTTATCCAGATGTCGGCCGATTCGTCTTGTGGCGTCGTGTGCGAGACGGCACAATTACAACTCATCCCATTGCAGGCTTTCCATGCCGTTCAATTTGCCGATTTTTCTCACCTGGTTGCGTATCGTTTTGATACCGCTGGTGGTGGGCGTGCTGTTTTTGCCCGATACGATGTTGGTCGCGCCCGACCGTAATCTTGCCGCCGCCGTGATTTTTGTGCTGGCCGCGCTGACCGATTGGTTCGATGGATTTTTAGCCCGCAAGCTGAATCAGACCTCCGCCTTCGGCGCGTTTCTGGATCCCGTCGCCGACAAGCTGATGGTGACGGGCGCGCTGCTGGTGCTGGTGCAGTTGACCCGCCTGAATGCGGCTATTGCGCTGGTGATTGTCGGCCGTGAAATTACCATCTCCGCCTTGCGCGAATGGATGGCCCAGCTTGGCGCCTCGAAAAGTGTCGCGGTGAATTCGCTGGGTAAATTCAAGACGGCCTGCCAGATGACCGCTATCCCGATGCTGCTGTTCTACGGCACCGTAAAGCTGGATTTCATCGTGCGCGGCTGGTTTATCGATGTGCGGGTTCTGGGCTTGTGGCTGATCTGGCTGGCGGCCTTTTTGACCATCTGGTCGATGCTGTATTACATGAAACTGGCTTGGCCCATGATTCGTGAAAAGACAGATATGGCTTGAAAGTCGCGAAACATTCGCCCCCCACGCTTGACACATCCCCAAGGCTTCTGCATAATCTCGCTCTCCAGTTTGCTGTAACGCAGTTGCGGCAAACGCGGTGTAGCAAGCAGTTTGGCAGAAACAAAAGCTTCAAAATATGTTTTAAATATGGCACAGGGCGGGAGTAGCTCAGCTGGTAGAGCGCAACCTTGCCAAGGTTGAGGTCGCGAGTTCGAGCCTCGTCTCCCGCTCCAAATTTTTGGAGAAGCAACGCTTCTCCTTGTGGCAGATGCCGGTTTAGCCGATATCCAGCCAAGAATCGGCAGCGATTCAGCCAGAATACGGCGCGATAGCAAAGCGGTTATGCACCGGATTGCAAATCCGTGTAGGTCGGTTCGACTCCGGCTCGCGCCTCCAGATAAAGCCACCTCAGGGTGGCTTTTTTTGCGCCTGCTTTTTGCATCCGCTGGTGTTCCCGGTTGGCTTCCCGGCCGGCAACACGCATGATCAGGCCGGCCCGGCCCGGTTGCGATCGGGGTGCCGATACACATGACAGACAGGGGCGCAGGGGCGATAATCGATCCAGCTTGATGTAGGGTTGGCCGGGTTGGAGGTGTGCAATGTCTGAATGCTCGCATGAGTTCTACAAGGGTTACCAGATCACCGCTGCCGCAAGACTGACCCCGGTGGCCGGCGATTGCTGGCAATTGCAACCGGTATATCGACCGCTGGCGATGATCGCCTGGCATAGCGGCGGCAAATCCTGTGAAAAGCGCTTCGACGACCCGAAGCACGTATTCCCCGATCCGAACGATGCATTGCGAGTGGCGCTGGGAATGGCCAAACGCTACATCGACCAACTTGATAGCAGTCATCCCACTCCTCCAGACCATGATGCAGGCAAACGCACAACCCTCGGTGAGCCCCCTTGTTCCAGGCTCGACCCCGAGCACGATTGAATGGCACTGGAAAACCTTCGATGCACTGACACCGCATGAACTGCATGCGGTGCTGGCAGCCCGTTGTGCTGTATTCATCATGGAGCAGCAGTGCATTTATGCCGATATCGATGGACTCGATCCGGCCGCGTGGCATTTGTTTGGACGCGATACTTCGCAGGCGGAGCAACCCTTGGCGGCTTATGCGCGCGTATTCGGGCCAGATGCCGGCGATAGCGCGGTGCGTATCGGCCGAGTGTTAACCGCGCCGGCTTACCGCAAGCTGGGACTGGGGAAGATATTGATCGATCGGGCCATGTTGCAGGTGCCGGATTATTGGCCGCAGACGCCGATACGGCTGCACGCGCAAGCCCACCTGCAGGAATTTTATGGCTTGTTCGGTTTTGTCCCGACCTCCGAAATCCACCTGGAAGACGAGATTCCCCATGTCTGGATGCAGCGCGAGTGCGTGGCAGTGCGGCCCTATGTCAGCATCGTACGTACTGCATAACGGGGACGCGGCTGGCCGTGCTTCGACTAAGAGGGGTGGCTATACAAGCCGGCAGCGGTTTCTCGCACAACAAAGATATATCATAATGTGATATATTTTACCGGGATTATCCGGATAAGGTTGTGTGCATCATGTCGAAACACGAGTCGGTTCCAGCGGTGCTGAGTAAAAAAGATTTTGAAGTGCTGTCGGAGTTTCGCTATCACATGCGCCGCTTTATGCGCTTCAGCGAAGAGGCGGCGCATGCGGAAGGCACCACCCCGCAGCAATACCTGGTCATGCTGCATATCAAAGGGTTTCCGGGGCGCGAGTGGGCCACCATAGGCGAACTTGCCGAACGCCTGCAGCTACAACCGCATGGCGTGGTTGCGCTGGTATCCCGTTGTGAAGCCGGCGGCCTGGTGCGGCGCCAAACAAGCCAGCAAGACCGGCGTCAGGTCGAAGTTCATCTGCAGGAAAAAGGCGCGCGCCTGCTGACCCGGCTTGCCGCTTTGCATCGTGCCGAACTCAAATCGTTAAGCCATGAATTCAAAGTGCCCGACATCGAGTTCGGCGACGAGGCTTGATTGATCTGCGGCCGGCCACCGCCGTGCCATGCTGCGCGAGGCGGGCTTGACGACAAGTGCGGCGCTGGGGTTCGGCCGCCGCAATGGCTCATATCAAGCCGGCTCGCCAGGTTTTATTGACCTCCCGCCGAACGCACCGGCAAGGCCGTGGTGAGCGTCTTGCCGTTGGAGAATTTCAGCACCATCTGCACCGTCCCGCCGGGTGCGACCGGGTGCGTTGCCGTCATTAACATCAGGTGATAACCGCCCGGTGAGATATCCACTTTACCGTGAGCCGGAATGGTCAGTTTGTCGACCATCACCATGCGCATGGTTGAACCACTGCCGATTGACTGATGCAACATCACATCGCCGAA
>JAMFSV010000311.1 GCA_026225455.1 Burkholderiales bacterium
GCCATGCTGCACCAGCGGCGATGATGCGATTTGGTGCGGTCGTAGAACCACAACACACATTCGCTGTTTTCGCAGCGCCGGACCAAGTTGAAATCGCCCGTGGCCAGTAGCTCCGCCGCCGCTTCGGCAAGCGGCGCCAGGGTTTGTTCGGCGGTTTCGCGCGGCCATAACCGCAGCAGTTGCAGCTCGCCGTTACCTTGCGGCACCAGTTCAAGATAGCTGCGGCCCTGCTGCAGATACGCATTCAGCGCACCCGGCTCAATTTGTTTTCCCGCTTGGCGTTGTATCAGCAGGGGACGAATTGCCTCACGCAACGTGCGCGCCGCCTGCAGCAAGGCCTGCGGCGGCAGCGCCGTGGCCTCCCGGCCCACGGGCAAGCCCAGCCGGGCCAGCCAGCGCAGCACGTCGTCGTCGCTATTCAACTCGTCCAAATCCAGCCCGTTGACGCGCGATACCGTGTTCAACAGGTTCAACGCCGGGTGGTCGCCCAGCAGCGCGCGGTCTTCGGTCGCACCGGATGCAATCGGGTTTGCCATGTTTTTTCCAGAGTTCTCACTTTTTCATGTAACCAGTATATATAAACTTGACAAGTTACACAAATCCATGTGTAACTATATATAGTCGATTTCATTGGTTACATGTTTGCGGGAATTCAGAAGCGGCCGTCATCGCGCTTCCCGAGTCCGCCGCAGGTGATGCCGGCCCAAATAACTGATCTACTCTGGAGCAAGCAACCATGTCGCACACTACGATTCACCGCGTCAACGCCGATGGCGTCAACGTTTTTTACCGCGAAGCCGGCGCTCCCGACGCCCCGGTCATCCTGTTGTTGCACGGATTTCCCGCTTCATCGTTTCAGTATCGGGAGTTGATTCCCCGGCTGGCCGATCACTACCGGGTGATTGCGCCCGACCTGCCCGGCTTCGGTTTTACCGAGGTGCCGGACGCGCGCGGATATCGTTATACCTTCGACGCGCTGGCCGATACGCTGCTGGCCTTCACCGAGGCGCTGAATCTTGAGCGTTATGCGCTGTATGTGTTCGACTATGGCGCGCCGACCGGTTTGCGCCTGGCCATGGCCCATCCGGAAAGGGTCACGGCGATTGTTTCGCAGAACGGCAACGCCTACGAAGAAGGCCTGGGCGATGCCTGGGCGCCGATTCAAAGCTACTGGCAAGAGCCGTCCGCCGCGCACCGCGAAACGGTCAGACAGGCACTCAACGCCGAGGGTATTCGCTGGCAATATACCGCCGGCGTGCCCCATCCGGAACGGATCAAGCCCGAGGGTTATACGCTGGATGCGGCGCTGATCGAGCGGCCGGGCAATATGGAAATTCAACTGGATCTGTTTTTGGATTACGCCAACAACGTCAAGCTCTACCCGGCTTTCCAGGAATATTTCCGCGCCTCGCAGCCGCCCTTGCTCGCCATCTGGGGCAAACACGACCCGTTCTTTATCCCCGCGGGGGCAGCCGCCTTCGCCAGAGACAATCCCAATGCGACCGTACAGATGCTGGATACGGGACACTTCGCCCTGGAAACTCACGTGGAAGAAATCGCCGCCACGATGCAGCAGTTTCTGGCACGAGTGCATAGCGATGCGGAGCAATTGGCTTAAAGCAAAGCGCTTGAACTCAAAGCCCCGCCAACCTGCAATAGAGGCGGGGCGAGTCAGGAACCGCACCATTTTTTTCCAGCATGA
>JAMFSV010000312.1 GCA_026225455.1 Burkholderiales bacterium
ACCCGGCGGCGCACGCTCAACCGCCTTGCGTTGCGGATGATCCGGGTTCTGGAATATGCCGAGGTGGTCGAGATCTTCACGCGCCGGAATATTGCGCAAGGTAAACGCCGGGCCAACCAGATTCGGCGCATTCGGCGCCGGCTTGACCAATGGCGCGACGCCTTGCAAGAACACGTTGCGCAGGCCACGCTTGAATAATTGCGTGGTCAGAGTGGCGGTACTAACGTAGCGGAGCTGTTCAAGTACGGCGTCGCTAACGGTAAGATCAGATGTTGTCACGATGGGGCTCTATAGAAGCATAGCGGCATGGCAATGGTACCCTTTTAACCTGTGACCCAGGGACCAACGAAAGTGGGACAGGCCCATATTGCTGCCATATTGCTGATCTTGACAACTAGGACCACCCCTAGAATTTCTGTGACGAATACGAGAGGCGCGCCATCTGAAAGGCACGAGAGACAGGCTGCGTCGAACGGCTGAAATCAACCCGCCTGATCTCCGAGTCGCTTCTGCATATTCAAGCCCGTCACCCCATAACCCAACGACTCATATAACGCTTGCGCCGCCGTGTTGTAAGCAAAAACATGGAGTCCTATGGTGTTTGTACCTAGCTCCCGCGCGATCGGTTCCAGGGCTGTGAACGCGCGTTTTGCGTGGCCTTGGCGTCGATAGGGTGCATCGATCTCAACGTTATAGATAAACGCAGTGCGCACGCCGGATCGATCCAACATTGCGACCCAGAGCGAGCCGACTGTTTGGGCGGCGGCATCGTGAATATCGAACAGATAATTGTCCGGGGTGGCCAGTCCCAACGGCAGCATCTTTTCATGGTCCGCGCGGGACCGCTCAAGCGCGCCCTCGGCGGGCCAACGACCAACTGCGACATTAACTTCGGCATAGCTGGGGATTGTTGTTTCAAGGAAACGGGCGTAGCTCTCGGGCGACATGGGAATTAGAACGGACACGCTTTCTCCTATCGAATACTGGGTTGTTGGTGTTGGACGCATCAGCGATAGCGAAACTTATTGCTCAAGTGGGCCGCTTTTCCCTTCCACGCGCTCCAGGCCAGGCAACGCCCACCAGGATTCGCCGAACTGCCCCTGCAACCAGGCAATAAAGCCGCTGACTTTGGCCGGCACCAAGCGCGGCGAGGGATATACCGCGTGGATTTCCTGCTGCGGCAAGACCCAATCGGCCAGCACTGCTTGCACCGCGCCGCTCTGCACCGACTCGTGCGCCACATACCAGGGCAGGGTGGCCAGTCCCATGCCGCTGCGCGCGGCAACCAGGAGGGCGGACAGGTTGTTGGAGCGCAGCGGTCCTTTTACGGGGACCTGTAGAACTTGCCCGTCGGGGCCGGTGAAGTGCCAGCGGGCATCGCCTTGAACTGTGCTGTAGATCAATGCTTCGTGCGCTGACAAATCGGGCGGTGTCTGCGGAGTACCACGCCGAGCGAGGTAGTCCGGCGCGGCCACCACCACCCAGGGGTTGATGCCGAGATAACTGGCACCCAGCGTTGAATCAGCCAAGCGGCCCATGCGGATAGCGACATCGATGCCGTGCTCGACCAAGTCGACATAACGATCTTCAAAAATAAGTTCGACTTGCAGTTCGGGGTGGCCGCGCATAAATCGCATCACCAGCGGCACCAACACCCGCCGCCCAAAAGCCACCGAGGTGCTGATACGCAAGCTGCCTTGCACGCGCGATTGCAGCAAAGCGGCCACGGTTTCGGCTTCATCCACATGATGGGCAATCAGCTTGCATTTTTCATAGTACAGCGCGCCGATTTCGGTGGGGGTTACGCCGTGGGTCGAGCGATGCAGCAAGCGCGAGCCCAGCCTTTTCTCAAGCTGCGCCACCAGTTTGGTGGCCGAGGGTTGCCCGATGCCCAAGTCGACGGCTGCCTTGCTAAAAGAGCCGAGTTCGACCACACGGATAAAAAGTTGTACAGCTTGGAGACGGTCCATGGCTTGGAAGTGGATCACGGCTAGACATCATAAGGCGTATTCTATTTTGGAATAAGCGAAATGCCTAGCTCGATACTTCCACCGGTCCGCCCAAGCGCCGACCATCAGGTCCAGTGTTCAGCAAATCTGACAGGAGACTTCGATGGCAAAAATGAAGGCCGTAATGGCCGCGGTGCTGGTGATGGAAAAAGAAGGTGTCACGCAAGCGTTCGGCGTGCCCGGTGCCGCAATCAATCCCTTGTATGCGGCGCTGCGCGAGCGCCAATCCATTTCGCACATTCTGGCGCGCCATGTCGAAGGCGCTTCGCATATGGCTGAGGGCTACACCCGTGCCGCAGCCGGCAATATCGGCGTGTGTATCGGCACCAGCGGCCCGGCCGGTACCGACATGATTACGGGTTTGTACTCGGCCAGCGGCGATTCGATTCCGATACTGTGCATCACCGGCCAAGCGCCGCGGGCACGTTTGTATAAAGAAGATTTCCAGGCGGTGGATATCGAATCCATCTCCAAGCCGGTGACCAAATGGAGTGTCACGGTGCGCGAGCCGGGACTGGTGCCGCGAGCTTTCCAGCAAGCTTTTCATCTGATGCGTTCGGGCCGCCCGGGTCCGGTGTTGATCGATTTGCCGGTCGATGTGCAGATGGCCGAGATTGAGTTCGATATCGACACGTACGAGCCGCTGCCGATCTACAAACCGGCCGCGACCCGCAAGCAGATCGAGAAGGCGCTGGAGATGCTGGCTGCCGCCGATAAACCGCTGATCGTAGCCGGTGGCGGCATTGTCAATGCCGATGCCGCTGGTCTATTGGTCGAATTCGCCGAACTGACCGGTGTGCCCGTCATCCCGACGCTGATGGGTTGGGGCACGATTCCCGACGATCATCCTTTGATGGCGGGCATGTGCGGTTTGCAAACCAGCCATCGCTACGGCAACGCCACACTGCTGGCCAGCGATTTTGTGCTGGGCATCGGCAATCGGTGGGCGAATCGCCACACCGGGTCGATTGAGGTGTACACCAAAGGGCGCAAGTTTGTTCATATCGACATCGAACCGACCCAGATCGGCCGAGTGTTTACACCGGACTTGGGCATCGTCAGTGACGCCCGGGCCGCGCTCGAATTGTTGCTGCAAGTGGCGCGTGAACGCAAGGCGGCAGGCAGGCTCAAGGACTATGACAGATGGGCCGAACGCTGTGGAGAACGCAAGCAACTGATGCATCGCAAGTCGCATTTCACCGAAACGCCGATCAAGCCGATGCGTGTCTACGAAGAAATGAATCAGGCGTTTCCACGCGACACGATTTATGTTTCGACCATTGGCTTGTCGCAGATAGCCGGCGCCCAGTTTCTCAATGTATTCGGCACGCGCCAATGGATCAATTGCGGCCAGGCCGGCCCGCTGGGCTGGACTATTCCCGCCGCGCTTGGTGTGGTTGCCGCAGACCCGACCCGCACCGTGGTAGGCCTGTCCGGCGACTATGACTTCCAGTTTTTGGTGGAGGAGCTGGCGGTGGGTGCGCAATTCAATTTGCCCTATGTTCAAGTGCTGGTGAACAACAGCTACCTCGGTTTGATTCGCCAAGCTCAACGCGGCTTCGAGATGGATTATTGCGTGCAACTGGCGTTTGAGAATCAGAACGTCAGCGATGACAACTTGCGCAGCTACGGCGTAGATCACCAGGCTGTGGTGCAGGGCCTGGGCTGCAAGTCCCTGCGTGTGACCGATCCCGAGAAGATCGGTGCGGCGCTGGTCGAGGCGCAAGCCATGGCGCGCAAATTCAGTGTGCCGGTGGTGGTCGAGGTGATTCTGGAAAAAATCACCAACATCGCGATGGGCACTGAAATCGACAATATCAACGAGTTCGAGGATATCGATTGCCGCCATCCCGCAGGCCGGGCGGGACTGGTCGCCGCCGGCTTGCTTGAGTAAGCCGGCTTAAGCGGTGGATTCAAGCGCCAACTCGACCCAGCAAGATACCCAACCTTACCAGGAGATTCTTATGCCTCGCTTTGCCGCGAATCTGACCATGTTGTTTACTGAAGTGCCGTTCCTCGAGCGCTTCGAACGGGCCGCCGCAGCGGGTTTCGACGCCGTCGAATTTCTTTTCCCCTACGCCTACCCGGCAGAGGATATCAAGCAGCGTCTGGACCAGCATGGCCTGACCCTGATCTTGCATAACTTGCCGGCGGGCGACTGGGATGCCGGCGAGCGCGGCATCGCGTGCCATCCCAACCGGATTGAGGAATTCAAAGCCGGTGTGGCGGGCGCCATCGATTACGCGGTGGCGCTGGGCGTCAGGCAACTCAACTGCCTGGCCGGCAAAGTGCCGGCAGGTGTTACCGAGGCTCAGGCTCGCGCAACCTTTGTCAGCAATATGGTGTATGCCGCCACGGCATTAAAGCGCGTTGGATTGAAATTATTGATCGAGCCGATCAACACTTACGACATACCCGGATTTTTCTTGAACCGCACGGCCCAAGCCGCGGCAATTTTGGCCGAGGTTGGCGCCGACAATCTGTTTATCCAGTACGACATCTACCACGCACAACGCATGGAAGGCGAACTGGCCGCCACCCTCCAACGTTATCTGCCGCTGATCGGGCATATCCAGCTTGCCGACAACCCAGGCCGCAACGAACCGGGCAGCGGCGAAATCAACTATCCCTATCTATTCGAATACCTGGAGCGGATTCATTACGCCGGCTGGATCGGCTGCGAATACAAACCCGCCACCACCACGGAAGCCGGATTGGGCTGGCTGCAACATGTTGCACAGTAACGCACAGTAAAGAAAAATTTGACTCGACAAGGACCACAACATGACCACGCAAGTACTCAAAATCGGTTTTATCGGCCTGGGCATTATGGGCGCACCGATGGCTGAACACCTGCTCAAAGCAGGACACCAGTTATTCGTTTTCTCGCACGGTAAATTGCCCGAGACCATCGCCGCCAGCCAAGCCACCCAATGTCTCAGCTCGCGTGGCGTGGCCGAGCGCGCCGACATCATCATCACCATGGTGCCGGACACGCCCGATGTGCAGGCCGTATTATTCAACGATGATGGTGTGGCGGCAGGCCTGAGCGCGGGCAAGCTGGTGATCGACATGAGTTCGATCTCGCCGATCGCCACCAAAACCTTCGCCCAAAAAATCAATGCTCTCGGCTGCGATTACCTCGATGCGCCGGTTTCCGGCGGCGAAGTCGGCGCCAAGAACGCCACCTTATCCATCATGGTCGGCGGCGATCAAGCTGTGTTCGAGCGGATCAAACCCATATTCGAATTGCTGGGTAAAAATATCACCCTGGTGGGCGGTAACGGCGATGGTCAAACCGCCAAGGTCGCCAACCAGATTATCGTCGCGCTGAATATCGAAGCCGTGGCCGAGGCCCTGTTGTTCGCGGCTCGCGCCGGTGCCGACCCGGCCCGCGTGCGTCAGGCGTTGATGGGCGGTTTCGCCTCTTCAAAAATCCTGGAAGTGCATGGCGAACGCATGGTCAAGCGCAATTTCGCGCCGGGCTTTCGCATCGAGCTGCATCAAAAGGATTTGAACCTGGCTTTGTCCAGCGCCCGTGAACTCGGCGTGGCTTTACCCAACACGGCCACCGCACAGGAATTGTTCAATTCCTGCGTGGCCCACGGCGGCAAGGCATGGGATCACTCGGCGATGGTGAAAGCGCTGGAAAAACTGTCCAACTTCGAAATCGAAAAGGGGGCGGCTTGAGCACGTGTTTAGTTAAGGGCTTGGCGCCGGCCCTGTTGCGCCGCATGTTCGATGCGGCCATTGCCAGCGCCCAACCCGCGCTGTGCATCCCGGACCATCTGCCGGCTGCGCCGCCGCGGGGCAGGCTGATAGTGATCGGCGCCGGTAAAGCGTCGGCCGCCATGGCGCGTGCCGTGGAAGAAAACTGGGCCGGCCCGCTGACCGGGCTGGTCGTGACCCGCTATGGCTATTCGGTACCGTGCGCCCGCATCGAGATCCTGCAAGCGGCACACCCGGTACCCGACGAGAGCGGTTTGGTCGCAGCCCAGCGTATCTTGGCGGCGGTACAAGAATTGAACCAAGATGACATGGTGTTGTGCCTGATCTCCGGCGGCGGTTCCTCGTTATTGCCCTTGCCGCTAGATGGGTTGACCCTCGAACATAAACAATGGGTCAACCGTGCTTTGCTCAGTTCAGGCGCCACCATCAGCGAAATGAACTGCGTGCGACGCCACCTTTCCGCGATCAAAGGTGGACGGCTC
>JAMFSV010000313.1 GCA_026225455.1 Burkholderiales bacterium
AAGGAGGATCAACGTTCGGACCGGCTCAAGGCGAGTGGAGTCGAAGTTTTGGTCGGTAATCTTTCCAACCTGGACGATGTGGCACGAGCTCTTGAAGGCATTTTTTCGGCCTACTTTGTCTATCCCATCGAGTCGGGAGGGATACAGGCGAGTGCCTATTTTGCTCAGGCGGCCCGCGAAACGGGGATCAGCGCGATGGTGAACATGTCGCAAATTTCCGCTCGCAGGAATGCGACAAGTCACGCGGCACGTGACCACTGGATCTCGGAGCGAGTGCTCGACTGGTCGGGAATTCCCGTCACTCATATTCGCCCGACGTTCTTCGCACAGTGGTTAACATATCCCGGCCAGGTGGCGAATATCAAAAAGGATGGAGCGTTACGGCTGCCCTTTGGTGATGGGCGACATGCGCCGATTGCGGCAGAAGACCAAGGGCGCGTGATTGCTGCGATTCTCCGTGATCCTGCACCGCACGCCGGCAAGGTCTACCCGCTATACGGCCCCGTCGAGATGAACCACTATGAAATCGCCGGTGAAATGAGCAAGGTTCTGGGCCGCGAAGTGACGTATCAGCCGATTGACCTCGCTATGTTCGAAAAGCGTTTGAATAGCGATGCGAAATTCAGCGATGCATTTTCGCAACATCTCCTGTCTGTCGCTGTCGACTATCAAAATGGTATTTTCGCTGGTACCAATACGCTGGTCGAAAAATTGACGGGTACACCGCCCATGACCGTCGAGGCGTTCATCCGGAAGCACGCGGCAGCCTTCACAGACTGATGTTTGTCCTGCTGAATCGTTGACGCAATGCCAAAGGCGCTGGCGATGCTGGAGCAGAGCGCGGGGCGCTATTGAGCGTGCGCGCAGGGCTGTATAGCGTTCGAGCTTATTTTCAGATGAATGCGTGTGGACCGAGATTGACTCGTCCAATTACACCGCGATTGCACTTGATACAAAAATTAGCAAACATTCAGTCTGCGAGTAAAGCCAATTCCTGCGCGGCCTCCTGCAGCACGGGTAAAAAGCGCTCGCGCATCTCCTGCACCGAGGCCCGCGCCGCGTGGATGCCGACATTGATGGCGGCTACCCCGCAACCACGGTTGTCGAGGATAGGCACGGCGATCGAGCGCAGGCCCAATTCCAATTCCTGGTCGATCAGCGCATAACCCTGAGTTCGCACCCGTTCCAGTTCCTGCCGCAAGGCGTCCAGCGTCAGCAGGGTGTTGGCGGTGTACTGGATTAATTTGGCACCGGCCAAGTGGGCTTCCAGGGCGGTCTGGTCGAGCCTGCTTAGCAGTGCACGGCCCATCGAGGTACAGTGCGCCGGCAGGCGGCTACCGATATCGAGGTCGATGGTCATGATGCGCGAGGTCGAAGCACGCGCGATATAAAGAATATCCGCGCCATCCAGGATCGCAATCGAACTGGATTCGTTCAAGCTATTGCTGACATGCCGCAGCACCGGCTGAGCGGCCTTGGCGAGCGGCGTCGAGGTCAGGTAGGGATGGCCTAGCGACAAGATCCGCGGTCGCAGCGAAAAATGCCGGCCATCCTCGGCCGCCACAAAACCCAATTCACTCAAGGTATGCAGGCAGCGCCGCACCGCCGCGCGCGGGATCGCGGTTTTCTGGCTGATTTGCGAAATCGTCAGGCTGCGGCGCTGGTGGCTGAAGGCTTGAATTACCGCCAATCCGCGCGCCAGCGACATCATGTAGTTCGGATCGCTGGCGGCGGCTGCAACTGTTTCGCCGCTCGGTTCGGCGGGAACGGCTTCGGCGGGCCACTCGGCGACGGGCGCGGCGTCTGGCCGGCCGGCCGGACTTGCCGGCGCGTCCGCCGCCGCGGCCCGACGGCCCTTGCTGCCAATGGGTTTTCGCATGGCCAGGTTCCTGCTCAAGAATGGGTTTGTCCGATAACCGCACGCAATTTCACTGTGGCGGATTGACGCCGCTCGGGTGAACTCCTAAATTGCATGGTCGGTATTCGAATCATTGTTCGATTATCGCACAACTTCATTATGCTGTTTTGTACCAGCCACCCTAAGGCTGGACGGGAAAGAAAGCCATGATCGATAAAACCGTGGCATCGCTGGAGACTGCGGTAGCGGGTATCCACGACGGCGCGACCGTAATGATTGGCGGCTTTGGTACGGCCGGGCAGCCAACCGAATTGATCGACGCGTTGATTGCGCAGGGCGCGCGCGACCTGACCATCGTCAACAACAATGCCGGCAACGGCACAACCGGGCTGGCCGCGTTATTGCAGGCGCGGCGCGTGCGCAAGATTATTTGCTCGTTCCCGCGCCAGTCGGATTCGCAAGTATTCGACGCCCTATATCGGGCCGGGGAGATCGAACTGGAATTGGTGCCGCAAGGCAATCTGGCGACGCGCATCGAAGCGGCCGGCGCCGGCCTCGGCGCGATTTTCACGCCTACCGGTTATGGCACCTTGCTGGCCGAGGGTAAGGAGACGCGTGAAATCAACGGCCGCCATTTTGTCCTCGAATATCCGATCGCTGCCGACTTCGCCCTGATCAAGGCGCAACGCGGCGATCGTTGGGGCAACCTGGTGTACCGCAAGGCGGCGCGTAATTTCGGCCCGATCATGGCGATGGCGGCACGCTCGACTATCGCCCAGGTGCACGAGGTCGTCGCGCTGGGTGAATTGGACCCCGAGACCATCATTACGCCCGGCATTTTTGTGCAGTGTGTGGTGCCCATCAAGACGGCGCCGGAGGTGGCAGCATGAACCGCTTGAGCCGCGATCAAATTGCCGCGAGCGTGGCGCACGATATCCCTGAAGGTGCTTATGTCAATCTCGGGATCGGTTTGCCGACTAGGGTCGCCAACTATCTGCCGGCCGAGCGCGAAATTTTCCTCCACAGCGAGAACGGCTTGCTCGGCATGGGGCCGGCCCCCGCGCCCGGCGCCGAAGATCCCGAATTGATCAATGCCGGCAAGGAACCGGTGACCCTGCTCGCGGGCGGCAGCTTCTTCCATCACGGCGACTCGTTCGCGATGATGCGCGGCGGCCACCTCGATATCTGCGTGCTGGGCGCGTTCCAGGTGTCGCGCCGCGGCGACCTGGCCAATTGGCATACCGGTGCCCCGGGCGCGATCCCCGCGGTAGGCGGGGCGATGGACCTGGCTTTGGGCGCCAAGCAGGTGTTTGTGATGATGGAGCTGTTGAGCAAAACCGGCGAGTCGAAACTGGTCGAGCAATGTACTTATCCACTCACCGGGATTGCTTGTGTCGACCGGGTATACAGCGATCTTGCCGTGATCGATATCACGCCTGAGGCTTTGCTGGTGCGCGAGATGGTCGAAGGCTTGAGTCTGGATGAATTGCAGCGCTTGACGGGCTTGCCGTTGCGCGCATTGGCTTAGAGGAAAGCACATGGAACAAGCTTTTATTTGTGATGCGGTACGCACCCCATTCGGCCGGTACGGCGGTGCTTTATCCGGAGTTCGCGCCGACGATCTGGCGGCTTTGCCGATCAAGGCACTGATGGCGCGTCATCCGGACCTGGACTGGAGCGCGGTGGAGGACGTGATTTACGGCTGTGCCAACCAGGCCGGCGAGGACAACCGCAATGTGGCGCGCATGGCGGCGCTGCTGTCCGGCTTGCCGCAGGAGGTGCCCGGCAGCACCGTCAACCGCCTGTGCGGTTCAAGTCTGGATGCACTGGGTAGCGCCGCGCGCGCGCTCAAGACCGGTGAGGCCGGGCTGTTGATTGCCGGCGGCGTGGAAAGCATGTCGCGCGCGCCGTTTGTGATCGGCAAGGCAGCGGCGGCTTTTGCGCGGGCCATGACGATGGAAGATACCACCTTGGGCTGGCGTTTTATCAACCCCCTGATGAAAGCGCGCTACGGGGTCGAGTCCATGCCCGAGACCGGCGAAAACGTGGCCGAGCAGTTTGGCGTGTCGCGCGCCGACCAGGACGCTTTCGCGTGGCGCAGCCAGCAGCGCGCCGCAGCCGCGCAGCAGGCTGGCCGGTTCGACGATGAAATCGTGCCGGTAAGCTTGCCGCAGAAAAAGGGTGAACCGAAGATCTTTGCGCTCGACGAGCATCCGCGCGCCGATACCACACTGGAAGGCTTGGCGCGCTTGAAAGGCGTGGTGCGCGCCGAGGGCACAGTGACGGCCGGCAATGCCTCGGGTGTCAATGACGGTGCTTGCGCTTTGCTGCTCGCCAATGAAGCCGGTGCACGGCGTCACGGCCTGACGCCGCTGACTCGGGTGGTGGCCATGGCGGCAGTCGGGATTGCGCCGCGCATCATGGGTTTTGCACCGGCCCTGGCGGTGCGCAAGGTGTTGGCGCTGGCGGGCCTGACGCTGGCCCAAATCGACCTGATCGAACTCAATGAGGCGTTTGCTGCACAAGCCCTGGCGGTAACACGCGATCTGGGTTTGCCCGACGATGCGGCGCAGGTGAACCCCAATGGCGGCGCGATTGCCATCGGCCATCCGCTGGGCGCCAGCGGCGCGCGTCTGGCCGCGACCGCCAGTTATCAGTTGCTACGCAGCGGCGGCCGTTATGCCCTGTGCACGATGTGTATCGGGGTCGGGCAAGGTATCGCCGTGATCCTTGAGCGAGTGTAGAGCAAGCGTCATCACCAGATGACCCAGGAGTGTGCCGCGGCGCGCCAATCGAGGCGGGTTGCGGCCAAGACCGACAACAAGAAAAACAGTGAGTGCGGCGCGGCCCCCCAATTCTGGTAAGCCGTACCGCGATCAAGGAAACGAGACAATGAAACAGACTACGTTAAAGACCGGTACAGCGGCACCGGTCGCCGCTCGCCGCGGTTTGGTATCGGGCTTGGTATATGCCTTCGAACAACTGATGCCCGATCCCTTCGTGCTGTCGATCGGCCTGACCCTGGTGGTGATCCTGCTGGCGCTGGCGTTTGCGCCGCACGGCACGCTGCCCGTGATCCTGACCTCATGGTACGGCGGCACCTTCAATATCCTCGGCTTCGCCTTGCAGATGATCTTGATCCTGGCCACCGGCTACGCGATTGCCGATGCGCCGGTGGTGCAACGTGGCTTGCGGGCGCTGGCGAGCGTGGTGCGCACCCCGACGCGCGCAGCGCTGCTGGTGTTCCCGGTAGTGGCGATTGCGGCCTGGTTGAACTGGGGCCTGGGCCTGGTGGTAGGCGCTTTGCTGGCGCGGGAAATCGCGCGGCGCGTCAAGGTTGATTTTGCCTGGCTGGTGGCCGGCAGCTATTCGGCCTG
>JAMFSV010000314.1 GCA_026225455.1 Burkholderiales bacterium
CGTATTCGCAAGGAGCATGACGCCGCCCTCGCCCTTTGTGGGTGGCAACCCGTCAATCTATTTTTAAAAGTAGGGGAACACCCCTTTCCGGCCGTCTGGCCGCGTCGCGCGTCGCTTGCTTGGAGCGCCCATGCGGCGCCACACACTCCTGCCCAGCCCACCGGATAGGGGGTTTCGCAAGCCCATTATTAGCTTGAACAGGCCCTAGCATGCGGCGGTTGAGGCTGGCTCGCCATGAGGTGCGGCATGCTGTCGCAGTGCTTCTATGGACGTCAAATAAAGGTACGCTGTACAATTACCCGATTTCCCGGAAACCCTGGCCCAGGTTACGCGCCGCTGCAGCACTATCGCAGGCGGGCGCTGGCGGTCCAAAAGCGGGCCGAAGCCGGTCAAAGCGGGCCGATGTGGTCCAGTTTCGTTACAGCGACCGATATTCCCCTTGTTTAGGTTAGAAGCTATGAACAAATTCGTCCTGATGGCAACGCTGTCGGCGCTCACCCTGGTTGCGGCCGGCGCGCAAGCCGATGTCGTCGGCAACCCGATTGCCGCGCGCGGCAAAGTGTCGATGTGTATCGGCTGTCACGGTATCGTCGACTATCGCACGGCGTTCCCCGAGGTGTATCACGTGCCCAAGCTCGGCGGTCAGAATGCCCAGTACATCGTGAACTCGCTGCATGAATATCAAAAGCTGGACCGCAAGTTCCAGACCATGCATGCGCAGGCGGTTTCCTTGTCGGAGCAGGATATTGCCGACATTGCCGCCTATTACGCGGCGCAAACCCCGTCCAGCCCGAATAATCCCGACAAGTGATGGTCCAAGAAAGCCCCCAGAATCACGGGATAGGAGAATCCATGAGCAAGCGTATTCATTCGCTGATTGCCGCCGTTTCGGCAATCGGAATTTTTGCAGTGTGCGCCGGCGCGCAGGCTGCCGATGTGGACAACGGCCGTGCCGTTGTCGAAAGCCATAACTGTGCGGCATGCCACGGCGCCACGCTGAACAACCCGATCAACCCGGCTTATCCGAAGATCGCCGGGCAATACGACGATTACATCTATGCCGCCCTGCGCTCCTATAAGGCCGGTGGCAGCAGTCCCCTGTTCGGGCGCAATAACGCCATCATGGCGGCCCAGGTGCAGGAATTGTCGGACGACGATATGAAAGATGTGGCGGCTTATATCAGTTCGCTGCCTGGCGATCTGGTGGTCAAGAAATAAGCTTTCAAGCTTAAAAAAACCCGGCTTCGGCCGGGTTTTTTTATGTACGTGTGTACTCGTTGCGGTAGCTCGCCTGGCTCCGTCATCCGCGCCGCTTAGCCTCTGCTGGCGCGACGTTCGATGGCTGCCAGATAGGCATCGGAGTCGGGCGGGGTACCGTTGCGTTGCGAGTCCCACATGATTTGTCCCAGGCAATCCATGATGGCGTGATGCGCGTCATGCGGCGAACCGAGTCGGCCGATCAGGCGCTGGTGGGCGGCGCGGATGCCCGGAGGCTGGTCGATCGAGAGTTGTTCGCTGATTGCCAGGTGCATCGAGAGGTGCAAAAACGGATTGGTTTCTCCGCGTTCCGGCCCATAGTCGTTGGCTAGCGCCTGCTCCGGGTCGCTCAGCTCCTGCTGGTATTCGGGATGTTCGCCTATCCATTCGGCGGCGATACTTTCCATCGGTGTCAGGATTTCTCCGGCGCGTTGCTTGCGCCAGGTGTCGCAGAAAAACTGTCGGACTTCTTCACGGCTGGGCTGAAACATGGGGCAGGAAACCAACAAGAGAGAGGGTGCGCTATTTTAATCCGAGTCGCCGGGCAATGCTTGTGCGTACTTGGAACGGCGAATTGCCGTCACTTCCCGGGCGGCGCCGTTTTGCGCGTCGACCGGCCATTCATTGACGCCGCGGCAGATGCTTCAAGCTTCGGGGTGCGGTGTTTTGGGCCGGTATTCGCACAGAGGCTCGATCACGCAATGCCAGCATTCCGGTTTGCGGGCTTTACACACATAACGGCCATGCAAAATCAGCCAATGATGCGCATTCTGGCGAAATTCCAGCGGTGTCGCTTTCTCCAGCGCGGTTTCAACGGCGGCCACGTCTTTGCCCGGGGCCAGCCCGGTGCGATTGGCGACACGGAAGATATGGGTATCCACCGCAATCGTCGGATGACCGAAGGCCGTATTCAGCACCACGCTGGCGGTTTTGCGCCCGACTCCGGGCAAGGCCTCCAAGGCGGCCCGGTCGTCCGGCACGGCACCGCCATGATGCTCGATCAAGAGCTTGCAGGTGGCGATCACGTTTTTCGCTTTATTGCGAAACAAGCCTATGGTTTTGATAAAGTCGGTGACCCCCGCTTCGCCCAATTCAAGCATCGCCTGTGGCGTTCTGGCAACAGCGAACATCGGCCGGGTCGCCTTGTTGACCGAAACGTCGGTCGCCTGCGCCGAGAGCAGCACGGCAATCAGCAGTTCGAACGGTGAGGCATATTCCAGTTCGGTGGTCGGATGCGGATTGAGGCTTTGCAACGTTTCATAGATGGCGCGGCGTTTCACGGCGTTCATGCGGGTTTGTCCTGGCTCGGCGTGGGCATGGCGGGGTTTTCCTCGGATTTTGCCTCGGGTTCCGCGGTGGATGACGGCTGCGGTGCGGCAGGCGTATCGCCCAGACCGAGTCTGAGGCGACGCTGTTCCGCGGCGTCGATCTGTGCCTGAACTTCGGCACTGACATGTTCGGTGTTTTTGGGGCCCAGCCCGCTGGCTGCCAACGCTTCTTTTTTCAGCCGGGCGCGTTCGAGCGCTGCCTGGATCACGGCGCGCTTGCGGGCTTGTTCGTTGTCTCCGGCGGCGCCGGAGCCTGGGGTTGGGTTCGCCGCCGGGCTTGGGGCCGGGCTTGGGGCCGGACTCGCGGTCGGACTGCTAGCCGGCTGGGTTGCCGGATTTGCCGCGGCGGCGTTGAGGTTCTCGGGCGCCGGCGCAGGATGACGGGCTGCGGCACGTTCCCGGGCGCGTGCTTCGGCTGCGGCGCGGGTGGATGCTTCACGCTGCAACCGCTGCTCATGGCGTGCCCGTGCGGCGTCGGCTTGTGATTGAGTCCAAGCTTGCCAGCCGGTCAGGTGGCCGGTCACGGGAAACATTTCTATGCAATCGACCGGACAGGGGGAAACACACAGGTCACAACCGGTACATAAGTCGCTTATGATGGTGTGCATCTGCTTGGGCGCGCCGAGGATGGCGTCGACCGGGCAGGCTTGGATGCACAAGGTACAACCGATGCACAGCGCTTCGTCGATCCGGGCCACCGGGCGAGGACGTTCCAGCCCATGAACCGGGTTGAGCGGAATCACGGGTTTGCCCAACAGCTTGGCCAGGCGCTCGACACCTTCCTGGCCTCCGGGCGGGCACTGGTTGTAACTGGCCGCTCCCGCCGCAATTGCCTGGGCGTAGGGACGGCAACCCGAGTAACCGCATTTGGTGCACTGGGTTTGGGGCAGCAGGTCTTCGATCTGGGCGGCGAGCGTATCAGCGTGTGCCGGGTCGCGGGTGTCGACCAAAGCAGGTGGGGAGTTGCGTTTCATACACGAATTATCTTCGATTTTTACTGCGGCTGTAACGCTGTGCCATAATCCGCACAGAAACATTACAAATCTGTAAGGTTGCGCGTGCTACGTCGTAAAACCTAGCTGGCCCGCTGAGGTGCGGGTGTGGACCAACCCTGAGCTATCGGCTCATAGTCTAATCATTGGCTATATGACAGACCTGAAAACTAAAAGAGATCCGCTGGGGACGCGTCGCCGTATTCTCGAGGCGGCCACCGAAGAATTCACCCGGGCCGGTTTGTCCGGAGCGCGCGTCGACCAGATCGCCAAAAAGGCGCTCACCAACGAGCGCATGTTGTATTACTACTTCGGTAGCAAGGAACAGTTATTCACCACGGTGCTGGAAGTGGCGTTCGCAGCCTTTTCCGACGCCGAGCTGGCCATCAGCTTCGACGGCGATACACCTGTCGAGGCGATGACGCGCTTGATGCATTCGATCTGGGATTTCTATCGTGAGCATCCTGAGTTGCTCAGGCTGGTCAATAATGAAAATCTGCACGAAGCGCGCTACCTGAAAAAATCGATGGCGGTACGCGCCTCAATGCAGCCCATTCTGCTGCGCC
The DNA here is from genome assembly GCA_026225455.1 of Burkholderiales bacterium. Classification (GTDB taxonomy): domain Bacteria; phylum Pseudomonadota; class Gammaproteobacteria; order Burkholderiales; family Burkholderiaceae; genus LMUX01. The sequence goes on from JAMFSV010000314.1 coordinate 4,144, forward strand.
TGAAAGAAATCTTGGCGCAAGGCGAACTGGCGGGCGTGTTTCGCTCCCAGGTCGAGCCGGAGCTGTTGTTTATCACGATATCCGCGCTGGGCTATTACGTGGTGTCGAATCGCTACACCATCGAAACCTCGATGGGACTCGATTTCACGCTCGGTGAAGAATGCGACGCCACGGTCAGGATGCACACGGAAATGATGCTGGCTTATTTGACCCGGCTTTGATTCTGGCTTGCCTTGGTCCGGTGCCGAACCGGCCTTGAATCGTCAAGCGGGTTGCCGCGCGATCAGCGCGGCGAGCCGTTCGATCTGCCGGCCTTGCGCGTCGAAATTGCGCGGGTCCAGCCATTGCATAAACCCCTCCCGCAACGCCGGCCATTCGCCGTCGATCACTGAAAACCAGGCGCTATCGCGGTTGCGTCCACGGTAAACAACGGCTTGGCGAAAGATTCCTTCGAATTTAAAGCCATAACGTAGTGCGGCGGCCCGTGACGGGCTATTCAGCGAATCGCATTTCCATTCGAAACGGCGATAACCTAGGTCCTCGAACAGATGCTGCATCAGCAGGAAGATCGCCTCGCTCGCAATGCGGGTTCGTTTGAGCAGCGGTGAGTAAGTTACGTGACCGACCTCGATGACCCCATTGCCCCGGTCGATGCGCATCAAGGCCAGAGTGCCGACGGCTTTGCCGCTGGCGAGATCGATCAAGGCGTAATGCAGCGGGTCGCTCAGTGTGGCGATGCGTGTCAGATGTTCGCGATAGGCGGCGAGACTGTCGAACGGCCCAACTTGCAGATAGGTCCAGTCACGGCCATCGGCGGCTGAGCTGTAGGCCTGGTACAGATCATCGAGATGACGCTCGACGTCGACCGGCTCGATACGGCAATAACGGCCCAGCAGCGGCTCGCGCCCGGGGGGCTGCGCGCCGTTCCATTCCGGCACCGGAGCGCCGATACTCTGCATAAACTGGTTAAGTCTGGCTTCCATCTGATGCTCCTGTCCTATCTGCGCGGCCCCGACTGGGTCGGCGCAGTGGGGTTGATCATGTGCGGCATGGGCTAGGCGTCAAGGAAAGAAGATACGGCAAACGCGGTAGCTTAAACAGATCCATGACGCGCGTATTTGATAGGTCCACGCGGGACCAGGCCGGGGTTTAACCGTCATCCGGCGGCCGGCTCGCCCAGCAATCAATTTACCGGCCTAGCCGGTGCGCGAGCAAGGAGGAACCCGCGCGATCGGTGGATCGGCGGATCGGTGAAATAGACGCAGGATTGGCGAGGTACGGCTGAACCAAGCCTCGGCGGCCGGGTGTTTGGGACGGCCCGTATGGGACGGCCCGTTGGGACGGCCGGCCCGCCACGGCACGGCCGTGGGCGGGCGCGGTAACCGGCTACACAGCTTTATGCAGCGACGGTTTCTTGCTGATGGGTGCGAATAAAATCGCGCAATTGCGGATACACCACGTCGCGCCAGCGGCGGCCCGAGAAAATTCCGTAGTGGCCGCATTTTTCGGCAGTGATGTGATGCCGGGCAAACTCCGGGATGCCGGTACATAAATCGTGCGCGGCGCGAGTTTGTCCGTCGCCGGAAATATCGTCGAGTTCGCCTTCAATCGTCAGCAAGGCGGTATCGGTAATATCCTGCGGCTTGACCAGTTCGCCATTGACCACCCAGGTCCCTTCGGCCAGGCGAAACTCCTGGAACACCACCCGTATCGTATCGAGGTAATACTCGGCCGCCATATCGAGCACGGCGTTGTATTCGTTGTAAAACCGGCGGTGCGAATCGGCATCGTCATCATCGCCGCGCAGCAGGCTTTCATAGAAATCCCAATGCGAGCTCATATGCCGTCCCGGATTCATCGCGACAAAACCGGTGTGCTGCAGGAAGCCTGGGTAGACCTTGCGGCCGGCACCCGGGAAATTCGACGGCACGGTATAGATGACGTTGGTTTCGAACCAATTATACGAATGGCGGGTTGCCAGCGAATTCACCGACGTCGGACTGCGTCGCGCGTCAATCGGCCCGCCCATCATGGTCATGGTGCGAGGCGTATCTTCGCCGGCGCTGGCCAGCAGCGAAATTGCCGCAAGCACCGGCACCGTGGGCTGGCAGACCGAAATCACATGCAGATTTTTGGCCCCGATATGGCGGATGAATTGCTGGATGTAGGCCACGTAATCGTCCAGATGGAACGGGCCGACCTCGGCATCGACCATGCGTGCATCGACCCAGTCGGTCAAATAGACTTTGTGATCTTGCAGCAGGGTACGCACGGTCTCGCGCAGCAGGGTCGAATGATGGCCGGACAGGGGGGCGCAGACCAGCACCACCGGTTCGTCCTTCAATTGCGCCACGGCCGTGCTGTCATCGGCATAACGTTTGAAACGCAACAGCTTGCAAAAAGGGTTTTCCAGGACTACCTGCTCAATAATTGGGATCCGGTGTCCATCTTTTTCGATTTCGCGGATATTGAACTCGGGCTTTTCGTAGTCTTTACCTAGCCGGTACAGCAATTCGTAGCCAGCCGCCATACGCGTGGCGCCGGGCGCAAAAGACAGCGGGCTGGACGAGTTGACATAGGATTTGGAGGCAGCGTCGGCCCATGCTGTCAGGGGACCGAGTAAGGCGCGATGGAACTCATACAACTGATAGAGCATAAGGTGCTCCGATAAAAATGAGCCATGGAGGCAGGCAAAATATGGAACAGGACACGGTCGACTGTAGGTTGATCGTAAGAGACCTTACCGTTCCAGTGAACCTTAGCATATCGGACAAATCCTGGTGCTGCAATGCATCAAACTACTTAAGGGAGAGGCATCGAGCCCTGGTTTTTTGCGCGCCAGGGGCCTGTTTTTAATGGGTTTAACAGGATCTCACCCAGGTATCCCACCCGCGCCGGGCCGAGCGTGTAATAATTTGACATATCTGAGATGAATTCGTTTTAAAACGAATTATTTGGTCGTCGTTACGCCATTTTTACTTCGGTAAAATCCCGTCGATTCGGGCGCTGAAGCTTTTTTACCCAAGGCAACACACCTTTTTATGTGTTCAGAATTCTCATGAAAATACGCAATGCCCGACGCTGGGCACCGAGCGGCGGTTGGCGCTACGGGGTGGCGATTTTGGCGTTCTTGATGGCATTTGTCATTCAACGCGGGATCCAGCCCTTTGTCGGCCCCTATCTGCCGGACCTGTTTTTTATTATCGCGGTCATCTTGACCGAGTTTTTCCTCGGACTCGGGCCTGCGCTGGTGGTGATGCTGGTCAGCCTGTTCGCACTCGATTTTTATTTTGTGCCTCCGTTTGAAATGCTGACCTACCTCGACCGCAACGATTTCATCGCGGTTACCAGCCATCTGTCGATTAATCTGCTGTGTATCGGTTTGATCGAGTGGTTGAGGCGGGTGCAGTATCAGGCTGAACTCCTGGCCGAGGTGTCGCGCTCGCGTTATGAAATTCTGCTGCGGGTCGACAACGAACGCATGCTGGCCGTCGATAGCGCCAAGTTGACCAATCGTCTGTTGCGCAATTTCACCGCCAATCTGGATAGCGTGATTTATATCGGTAATGCCAGTATCGGCTACGAATTTATCGGCGAATCGATCCGCCGCGATGCGGACCTGCCGCTGGCCGATATGCATGGCGGCGATTTCCTGTTTATTCTCCATCCCGAAGATGCCGAGCTGATCGAAGGCGATCTAAGCGATCATGGCGACCGAGATTTACGCGAGCGTTTGACACGTCGCCTGCGGGTGCGCCGGAAAAACGGAAGCTATCAGCGCCACGATTGCGAGCTGGAATATTTCAAGGCGCATAGCGGGGTTTTTGTGGTGTTGCGTAAAACCGAGCCGCCGGTGGCTCCGACCGAGCCGCCGGTGACCCCGGCCGCCGAGCCGTCGGTTCCTCTGCAGGCTTCGCTGGCCCTGCCGGAAGGCGCGGCTTGAGCGGGCGGCTCGGCCGTACCTGATGGTTTGCCGCCCATACGACACCGGCATTTAGCGGCGCAGCCCGCGCCGGATAAATTCCAGCAGCACGCTCCTCCTTACATACGACCTTTCCACGGCGTGAGGCGGCGTTCGATCTGGCGCATCAGCAGATCGAATAAATAAGCGAGCACACCGATAATGATGATGCCCATCACCACAATATCGGTACGCAGGAAGTTCGAAGCATTCAGCACCATTTGGCCCAAACCGACCGAGGCCGCCACCATTTCCGCCGCGACCAGGGTGGTCCAGCCGAAGCCGATGGCGATGCGCATCCCGGTCAGGATTTCCGGCAGGGCAGCGGGCAAGATCACCAACGTAATCACTTGCCAGCGGCTGCCGCCCAAAGCATAAGCGGCATTGATCTGTTCCAGCGCCACCCCGCGCACACCCGCTTGAGCCGCCATGGCAAGCGGGGCAAAACAGGCCAGGTAAATCAGGGTGATCTTGGCCCCTTCGTCGATGCCGAGCCAGATCACAATCAAAGGCAGGTAGGCCAGCGGCGGCAAGGGGCGATAAAACTCGATCAGCGGATCGAAAATACCGCGC
>JAMFSV010000315.1 GCA_026225455.1 Burkholderiales bacterium
CGGGTGTGGGGGGTATTGGGCAGCAGATTCACCAGGACCTTGCAGCCGTCGAGAAACGCATCGAATTGTCCCGCGCCCGCATAACATTGAATGCCGTCCAATTCTTTGGGCGAACGGCTCCAGCCGCGCAGCGGAAAATCCAGGGCGCGCAAACCCTGCGCCACGCGCGAGCCGAGCTGGCCCAGGCCCATTACGCCGATGTGGAATGTCTCGCGCGCATGCGGCTCGACCACCCGCCATTCGCACAGGTCCTGTTGCCGGGCGTAGTCGTCGAAGCGGCGGAAATAATGCAGCACCGCATGACAGACATAGTCGGTCATTTGCTGCGCCATTCCGGCATCGTCGAGCCGTATTATCGGCACCCCCGCCGGTAATACGCCGGGCTGGCGCTGTTCAAGATCCAGTAAGGCATCGACCCCGGCGCCGAGATTGAAGATCGCGCGTGCACCGCTGCATGCTTGCAGCAGCGCGGGCGGCGGCTTCCACAGCAAGGCATAGTCGACCTGTGCCTGAGCTTCACGCGCCTCGCTTGGGCTCCAGATGCGCACCCGCGCTGCGGGCAGGTGCTGGGCGCAAGCGGCAAGCCAGGCTGCCGGGTCGGCTGCGCCGAGATATAGAAGGATCTCCATCTGCTATGGCGCCGCTCAGGCGTGGCCGCAAGCGTCGCCGCACTGCGCCGCAGTCGTGGCGTCGCTCGCCTGCGGGTTCAGCCCTTCGGTACGAATTCCGAGGCGCTTGAGCAGCGCACGGTCGGCATCGGCTTGCGGGTTGCCGGTGGTCAGCAGACGTTCGCCGTAAAAAATCGAATTGGCACCCGCGGCAAAACAGAGCGCCTGCAACGCTTCATTCATTTGTTCGCGGCCGGCCGACAGGCGTACCATGGCGCGCGGCATGGTGATGCGCGCCACCGCGATGGTGCGCACAAATTCGAATGGATCGAGCGGCTCGGTACCGGCCAACGGCGTGCCGGGTACCTGGACCAGATTGTTGATCGGCACCGATTCCGGATACGGCGCGAGATTCGCCAGTTGCGCAATCAGGCCGGCGCGTTCGCGGCGCGATTCGCCCATGCCGACAATGCCGCCGCAACACACGTTGATGCCTGCGTCGCGTACATGCTCCAGTGTGTCGAGCCGATCCTGGTAGGTGCGGGTGCTGATCACCTGGCCGTAAAACTCGGGCGAGGTATCGAGGTTATGGTTGTAGTAATCGAGACCTGCGTGCTTCAAGGCTTGCGCTTGTTCGCCTTTCAACATACCCAGCGTGACACAGGTTTCCAGCCCCAGGGCCTTGACCCCGCGAACCATCGCCGCGACCTGTTCGACCTGATGTTCCTTGGGGTTGCGCCATGCCGCGCCCATGCAAAAACGCGTCGCGCCGTGATCTTTGGCCGTGCGCGCCGCATCCAGCACCTGATCCAGCGGCATCAGCTTCTCGGCTTCCACACCCGTATCGTAACGGGCCGCTTGCGGGCAATAGGAGCAATCTTCCGGGCAGCCGCCCGTCTTGATCGACAGCAGAGTCGAAAGTTGGATCAGGTTCGGGTCGAAATGTTCGCGATGGATTTGCTGTGCACGATAGAGCAAATCGTTGAAAGGCAAATCGTACAGCGCGACGACGTCGGCGACTTTCCAGGCGCCGGTTGCGGTGGCTGGCGCCGCGATGACGGATGCGGGTGCCGCAGTTGCCGCGCTGGGGGTTGGAGCGATTTGGGTCATGGCAATTTTCCTTTAAATGCTTGAATGCGGATCAGGCGCGGGCGGATCAAACGCTGCACGGCGCGGGTATCGGTAGAGATCGAAGGTCAAGATGGGCGGCAGCTTCGGCCGCCGTCGGAGAAGTTAAATAGGGCACCACGCCGAGCAAAGACATGCGGTAGTCGCGGGCGAAACGCAGTTCCAGGGTGGCGATATTGGCGTCACGATGGGTCATCAGAGGATCGACGCAATTGGCAATCCATCCGGCCAGCCGCAAGCCGCTGGCGTGAATCGCCGCGGCACTGAGCAAGGCATGGTTGATGCAGCCCAGCCGTACCCCGACCACCAATACCACCGGCAAGCCCAGCGCCACCGCCAGATCGGCGGTATCAAGCCGGTCGTCCAACGGCACCCGAAAGCCGCCGACACCTTCGACCACCACCACGTCGGCGGCCGCCGCAACTTGGGCATAACAAGCGACGATGTGCGCGATGTCGAAGCGCACGCCCGCGGCCGCGGCCACAATATGCGGCGCTGCGGGTTCTTCAAACAAATAGGGCGTCGTCAGTTCGAGCGGCAGCACCAGATTGGATGCGGCCGCGAGTTGCTCGACATCGTCATTGATCAGCCGCCCGTCGCGGCGCACCGCGCCGGCTGCAATCGGTTTCATCGCGGCGGCGCGCAAACCCAGCGCGGCGTAGGCAAACACCAGCGCACTGGCGGCCAGGGATTTGCCGATTTCGGTATCCGTGCCGGTGACAAATAGCGACGGCATGCTGCCGGAACCTGCAAGCGGCATCATGCTGCCAACTCGCTGACGCTATGCAAGGCCGCATCAAGCCGCTCCAGATCGGCGTCGGTATGTGCCGCCGACAGCGAAATACGCAGGCGCGAACTGCCCAGCGGCACCGTGGGCGGCCGAATCGCCGGCACCCATAAACCCTGCGCGTCGATGGCATGAGCCAGGGCCAGGGTGGCTTGATTGCCGCCGATCACCAGGGGTTGGATCGCAGTGTGCGAATCGATGGCCTGCCATGGGGTGCGTTTTAGTATTTCGCGCACCCGTGCGATGGAAAGCGCCAGCCGTTGCCGGCGCGTATCGCCTTCCGCGGAGGCTATCAAGGCCAGGCTGGCCGAAACCGCATAAGCCACCGCGGGGGGCGCCGCGGTGGTGAAAATATACGGGCGGGCGCGCTGCACCAGCCATTCGATCAGGGTTTCGTGAGCGATGGCGAAGGCTCCCGCAACGCCGGCCGCTTTGCCCAGCGTACCGATATAAATCAAATTGGACGAGCGCACGGCGGCTTGTTGCACAATGCCGCGGCCTTGGCCCAATACGCCGAAACCATGGGCGTCATCGATCACCAGCCAGGCGTGATGCCGTTCGGCCAAAGCGACCAGCGCCGCGATAGGCGCCAGGTCGCCATCCATGCTGAACACCCCGTCGCTGACAATCAGTTTGGTGGCCGAGGTACAGGCGTTTAATTGCTGCTCCAGGCTGTGCAAGTCGAGATGCGGATAGACCTGGACTGTGGCGCGCGACAGGCGTGCGCCGTCGATCAGCGAAGCGTGGTTGAGCGCATCCGAAAAAATCGTCGCGTCGCGATCGGCCAGCGCCGAGATCACAGCGAGATTGGCCATATAACCGGTGCTGAAAAAGAGCGCGCGCGGCGCGCTGCTGAAGCCGCCGGAAAATGCGGCGAGATCTTCTTCCGCTTGAGCGTGGGCGCGGGAATGACCGCCCAGCAGGTGCGAGCCGCCGCTGCCCGCGCCATAACGCGCGGCGCCTTCCGCCAGCGCTTCAACCAGACGCGGATGAGCCGCCAGACCCAGATAGTCGTTGCTGGCAAAGCCGATAATCTCGCGGCCGTCGACGCGCATATGGGCGTGACACGCGGTATCGGCGATGCGCCGCCGGCGGCGTAGCCCGGCGGTATCAAGCGTATGCAACTGTTGTTCAAGCGCAGCAAGCAATTCCATGCAAAACCCAGTAATTCAAAGATTCAATAATGCAACCGCAAATGTCCAGGCACAGTGCAACTCAAGCGCGGTGCAGTCGGACCTGAGTCGAACCTCAATCGAACATATGCAACACGTATTCCAGTGTCGAGCGGGTCCGCCAGGCCAGCAGTTCGAGGTCCGAGTCGCTCAGCACGTAAGGCGGCATAAAATAGACGGTCTGCCCGATGGGGCGGATCAGCAATTCGTGGCGCAAACCGATTTCGAAGAAACGCTGCGCAAACAAGCTCGCCGCATCCTCGCCGCCGACCAGCACGTCGAAGGCAAAAATGGTGCCGCACTGGCGGAAATTCTTGACGTTGGGATGAGCCATCAAGGGCTCAAGATACTTGCTCAGCGTCGCCGATTTGTTCCGGTTGTTTTCCAGCACCTTGCCGCTATGGAATAAATCCAGTGTGGCCAAGGCTGCCCGGCAGGCCAGCGGATTGCCGGTATAGGAATGCGAATGAAGGAAACCGCGCGTCGTCTCATCGTGATAAAACGCCTGGTAAATGCCGTCGCGCGTCAGGACCACGGAGAGCGGCAGGTAACCGCCGCTGAGTCCTTTCGACAAACACAGCAGATCCGGCCAGATACCGGCTTGCTCGCAGGCGAAGAAAGTGCCGGTACGGCCGCAGCCGACGGCAATTTCGTCGGCAATCAGATGCACGTGATAATGATCGCACAGCTCGCGCAAACCGCTGAGATAGCTGGCATCGTGCATCGCCATGCCGCCCGCGCATTGCACCAGCGGCTCGACAATGATGGCGGCAATCTGTGCACTGCGAACTTCGAACAAGTCGCGCACCGAGAGCAGGGCGCGTTGCGCGACATCGGCGGCGCTTTCGCCGCGCAGGGCGCCGCGTGCATCGGGCGAAGCCACCACATGCGCACCGCGCACCAGGGGCGCGTAAGCATCGCGAAACAGTTTGACGTCGGTTACGCCCAGCGCCCCGATGGTTTCGCCGTGGTAGCTATTGGCCAGACAAACATATTCGTTTTTCTCCGGCTGGCCGCGATTGCGCCAATAGTGGCTGCTCATTTTGAGCGCGATTTCGACCGCGGAAGCGCCATCCGAAGCATAAAACGCGTGCCCCAATACCCCGCCCGTCAAGGCCCCAAGACGCTCCGATAGTTCGATTACCGGCTGATGGGTACAGCCGGCCAGCATGGCGTGTTCCAACGTATCAAGTTGCTCTTTGATGGCGGCGTTGATGGTCGGATTGGCGTGGCCGAATAAATTCACCCACCACGAACTGATGGCGTCGAGATAACGCTTGTTGTCGACATCGTACAGCCAGGGCCCTTCGCCGCGGGCCAGCGCCACCAGCGGCATCTGCTCGTGTTGTTTCATCTGGGTGCACGGATGCCAAACTGCGTCGAGGCTACGCGCGACCCATGCTTGTGACGGTTTGCTCAAGGTAAAGCCCCATATAAGGTGATTAATACCTAAATACCGGAGTTGTCCGCTGCCGCGGCCAAGCGCCCGCTTTCACTGCCGCAACGCGGCCGTCGTGCACGCAGCGTTTACTGCGCGAGCCATGCCGGTTTGCGTTTTTCCAGAAAACTGCTGACGCCTTCGCGCCCTTCCGCCGAGGCGCGAATCCGGGCGATCCGCTCCGCGGTATCGGCCATCAGTGCCGCATCGATCGGGCGGCTGGCCAGATCCATCACCAGCCGCTTGCATTCTTTTACCGCGTTGGGGCTATTTGCAGCCAGGGCTTGCGCGATGGAGGCCACGCTTGCCGCCAGCGTTGCGGCGGCAGTGACTTCATGCGCCAAACCTATTCTTAGAGCCTGTTGCGCATCAAAACGTTCGGCCGTGATGAAATAACGTCGCGCGGCTTGTTCGCCCATGGCGCGAATCACGTAAGGCGCGATGGTGGCCGGGATCAAACCCAGCCGTGCTTCCGATAAACAAAATTGCGCCCCTTCGGCGGCAACCACAATATCGCAGGCCGCGACCAGCCCCATGCCGCCTGCATAAGCATCGCCCTGGACTTGAGCCACGACAGGTTTGGGGCAGGTGTAAATGGTGTTCAGCATGGTGGCAAGCGCCAGCGCATCGGCGCGATTTTCCGCGTCGGAATAGCCGGCCATGCGCTTCATCCAGTTCAGGTCGGCGCCGGCGCAAAAGGCCGAACCTTGCGCATCCAGCACCACAGCCCGCACCTGCTCAGCCTGGCCCGCCAGAGTAAAGGCGTGGGTCAGCTCGGCGATGGTGCTGTCGTCAAAAGCATTGCGTACCTCCGGGCGGCTCAGCGTGATGCGAGCCACATGGGGGATATCGCCGGTTAAAGCCAGGGTAATGCGCTGAAAGTCCATGAATCTCGCTATTCCTTTGCGGCTGACCAAAACCCGGTCGATATCGGCATCGGTCTGGTTTTGCGTTCCATGCTGCGAATCGTGCCACAGCCATCAACCTAATTATCGTGAAAATCCTGCCGCCGCGGTCAAACCACACCGTTCTTTTATGATTTAGATCATATCCAAGTATTTAAGTGAAACTGACGTTTGTAGCTTACGGCTGTCTTGTTGCTGGCTAAAGGTCGTTTATTCAGCTTATTTTCGCTTAAAAATTCAACCTGGTTCAGCTGTCGGCGGTTCTTGGAAGAATCGCTTGCGCCGGCTTCCCGGGTCTCGCAAGCGGTACAAATTCTAGTCGAACAACTGCCCGTCGAGATATCTCCAGCGACCTTCAATGCGGGTAAAGCGACTGATTTCATGCAGGCGCTGGGCGCGTCCGCCGATTTTGTAACGCGCGACGAATTCCACTTCGGCATGATCCTCGTCGATCGCGGTATGACGTTTGATGCTCAAGCCGAGCCAGCGTGGGCGGGCTGGGTTGTCACCCGCATCGGCCAGGTCCGGTGGGCAGGTTCGCGGGTGCCAGGTTGAACGCAGATAATCGAAGTTGTCGTAAACATAGGCGGTATAGCGCGAACGCATCAAGGTTAAGGCGTCGGGGGCGGCCTGCCGGGTTTCGATCAGGCGTGCGCAACAGGCGGCATAGGTGGCGCCGGGCGGTTGACCGCCGCACGGGCAGGCAGTCTGAGATGCGCTCGGCGCGGTGCCCGCTGCCGCGCGGGCCGGGGTGCGAGTTTGAGACATGATGCGTTACCAGGGTAATTCGGCGCCGTCGTACTGCAGGAAGCGGCCATTTTCGGCGCGCGTGACCTGGGCCAGCACCTGGCGCATTCCCGACACGCTTTGCGCCACGTCGAGCGCCGCGTTGGCGCCGCCCATTCCGGTGCGGACCCAGCCCGGGTGCAGCGCGATACAACTGGCCTGGCGCGCTTCCAGCGAAACGATCTTCAGGGCTGCATTCAGCGCGGCTTTGCTGACCCGGTACATCCAGCCATCCGCGCCGGTGGCCAAGGTGGTGCTGCCCATGCGGCTGGAAACCACGGCCAAAGTGCCGCCGACGGCTTCAACCAGGGGCAGCAGAATGGGGATCATTTGCATCGGAGCGCGCACGTTGACATGCATCACCGCGTCGAAATCGAGGTCCGAAATAATTTCGGCACCGGCGGTGCGTGGACCGAACACACCTGAGACGATCAGCGCAACATCGATTTGTTCGCCGTCGAGCTGCCACGCCAGGCCGGCAATTTCCTCGGCGCGTGTCACGTCCAGTCGATAACTTTGGGCGCCCAGCGTTTCCACTGCCAGTGCCGCCGTGTCGTCGCGCACGGTCGCCAGCACGCGCCAGCCGGCTTCGCGATATTGACGCACAAATTCGTAACCGATGCCGCGCGAGGCGCCGACAATCAAAGCGGTTTTCATAAAGGGTGTTCCCGATGAGCCGTGTCGGCAAATGCCGCCCGCAGGGCATTTTGCAGATGGAGGATGATCTGTGGCGTAACGTACGCCAGGTGGCGCGTATCGAACATATGCCCCATGCCCGGCACGCGCAACAGGGCCGCCCCGGGAATCGCACGGACCAGCGCTTCGCCGTGCGCGGGAGGGACCAGAGGATCGTCTGCGCCATGAATCACCAGTGTGGGGATATGCAATTGGCCGAGTGCCGCGCTCAGATCATGTGCGCTCAGGGTGGCGGCCACATGATTCAACGCGCCCAGCGGCTGGGTGGTGCGCTCCAGCGTACGTTGCATCAAGGCGCGCGTTTGCGCCTCGTCAAAACCTTCTGCCGTGCCGTTGGCCGCGCGCCAGCCGTCGACCATTTTGTCGAGCACGGCGGCGGGCGTATGACTATTGTCGCGTGCCGACCGGCTCAGATAATCGAGGTAGGCCGGCAAGGGTAGCGGCAACGGGCTGGACGGAAATTGCGGCATGCCGGTGGTGGCGCGCGCCGGAACCGACAGGTCCGGGGTGGTCATCATCAGCGTCAAACTGGCTACATGGATAGATGAGTGGATAGATGAGTGGGTAGCCGAGTGAGTAGACGAGCCTGGGCCTGCGAGATCCAGCGCCGCCATTTGCGCCAGTACCCCGCCCATCGACATGCCGATCCAATGCACCGGACGTTTGCCCGCCCACGCCTGAGCTACCGCCCGTGCATCGGCGGCCAGTTCGGTCAAGCCGTAGGGTTGCATCGCATAAGGCAGGGTGTAAGGCAATGCCGGCGACAGGCCGGTATCGCGATGGTCGTAGCGCACCACACAAAAACCGGCGCTGGCGATTTCCGTACAAAAAGCATCGGGCCAGACTATGCCCTGATTCATCGCTCCCATTACCAGCAATACCACTGGCTGGCCCGGGTCGCCCAGACCTTCGCTCCATAGACGCACGCCCGGCCGCGGCAGATGGGGCATGCCCGCTGCCGCCGCCTGCTCGATGTCCACCCAGCGCTCGGTCCAGGCCGGCGTCATCAAATTAACTCGATGGCCATCGCGGTGGCTTCACCGCCGCCGATACACAGGCTGGCTACGCCGCGTTTGCCGCCGTATTTGCGCAAGGCGCCCAGCAGGGTGACCAGGATGCGCGCGCCGGAAGCGCCGATGGGATGGCCCAGGGCACAAGCGCCGCCGTGCACGTTCACCTTGTCGTGCGGCAGGTGGTGTTCGACCATGGCGGCCATGGTTACCACCGCAAAGGCTTCGTTGATCTCATAGAGGTCGACTTGATCGGCGCGCCAGCCGGTCTTGGCAAATAACTTGCTCAGGGCACCGACCGGGGCCGTGGTGAACAGGTTGGGCTGCTGGGCGAAGGTGCTATGACCGACGATCCGGGCCAGCGGCGTCAGGCCCAGGCCGGCGGCTTTCGAGGCGCGCATCAGCAGCAGCGCGGCGGCGCCGTCGGAGATCGACGAGGCGTTGGCGGCCGTCACCGTGCCGTCTTTGGCAAAGGCCGGTTTCAAGGTCGGGATTTTTTCGAGGTTGGCCTTGGCCGGTTGTTCATCGTGCTTGATTACCACGTCGCCCTTGCGGCCTGATACCGTAACCGGCGCGATTTCCCAGTCGAACGAGCCGTCTTCGTTGGCGCTGCGAGCACGCCGGGTGGACTCGATCGCAAAGGCATCCTGAGCTTCACGGCTGAACTTATATTGGCCGGCACACGCTTCGGCAAACACCCCCATCAAGCGCCCTTTTTCGTAAGCGTCTTCCAGCCCGTCGAGGAACATATGGTCGAGCACCTGACCGTGTCCCATGCGCATGCCGGTACGTGCCTTGGGCAGCAAATAAGGCGCGTTGCTCATGCTTTCCATGCCGCCGACCATCACTGTATCGACCGAACCCGCCAACAGCATATCGTGACCGAACATCGCGGCGCGCATGCCCGAGCCGCACATTTTATTCACCGTGGTGGCGCCCGCGCCCAGCGGCAGACCGGCACCCAAGGCGGCCTGGCGTGCGGGGGCTTGGCCCTGGCCCGCGGGCAGCACGCAGCCGAAGATCACTTCGTCGATATGTTCGGCGGACAGGCCGCTGCGCTCAAGCGCGGCTTTGATCGCAACCGCGCCCAGTTGCGCCGCGGTGAGCGAGGCGAAGTCGCCTTGCAGGCCGCCGATCGGAGTGCGGGCGGCCGAGACGATAACGACAGGATCTGCTTGCTGGGTCATACGAATCTCCGGATTTTATTTAAATTTATCAAATGGGGTTGGTCATGCCGCGGGCGATGGCTTGGGCTCAGCCTCAGCCTCAGGCGTCGTCGGTGCGGGTATCTTCGATGGGATTCAGCACCGGCATATCCGCGCCGCGTTGCATCAGATGTTCGACACACACGGCATAGGTGGCGTCGAGCGCGGCGGCCTCGCCGACCGAAATACCCAAGTCGCGTATGCGGCCGTCGTGCAAACCATAGGCCCAGCCGTGGACCGTCACTGCTTGCCCACGCGCCCATGCATCCTGAACAATGGTGGTGCGGCACACATTGACGGCTTGTTCAATGGCGTTTAATTCAACCAGCCGGCGGTGACGGGCTTCGCCCAGCGGCCAGTCGTCGAGACGCGCCGCGTGTTTGTCATGTACGTCCTGGATATGGCGCAACCAGTTGTCGGCCAAGCCGACCCGCTGCCCGTATAAGGCCGCACCGACCCCGGAGCAGCCATAATGTCCGACCACCATGATGTGTTTGACCTTCAGTACGTCGACCGCAAACTGAATCACGGACAGCGCATTCAAGTCGGAGTGAACCACCACGTTGGCGATGTTACGGTGGACAAACACTTCGCCCGGCGGCAAACCGATAATCTGGTTCGCCGGTACCCGCGAGTCGGAGCAGCCGATCCACAAAAACTCAGGGGTTTGCTGATGCACCAAGCGCGAAAAATATTCGGGATCGGCCGATAGTTTGCGCGCCACCCATTCCTGATTATTGCGGAACAGGTATTCCAGCGAAACATGGTGATCTTCGTTATGCGCGGCGTTCGAATTGATATCTGACATATTAGGGTTCGCGTTCGGATCAAAGAGAGAAAGGGCGTGCAGCATGGCCTGCTTGCGCTGCATGAACTTCGGTGTCGTTTGTCGGTGCTGAGCTACCGGGCGCGACGCGGGCGCGGTTCGCTTCATGCTTCAAGATTTCATGCTCCAGAATTTCATGGGCCGAGGTAGCGGCACCGGTGTTTTCCAAGGCGGGGGCAAAATGTGCCGGGTAGCGGCGGCTAAAGCGGATCGACGTTTCATAAGGGAAAAATTCAGGCATTTCTCCTTTCAGAATATGGTCTTTGTGGCGTTGCCATAAAGCCGGTTCGAAAAAATCCGGATGATGCTGCATAAAATAACGGCGCACTCGGGCGTCGCCGAGTAAAAATGTGGTGTAGGTCTCGGGGAAAATATCGTGTGCGCCGACCCCATACCAGGGTTCGCCCGACATCTCGTCCTCTTCATTGCGCGGCGGCGGTACCTGGCGCACGTTGCAGTCGGTCAGGTATTCGATTTCGTCGTAGTCGTAAAACACCACCCGGCCGTTGCGGGT
This sequence comes from Burkholderiales bacterium, assembly GCA_026225455.1. Taxonomy (GTDB): domain Bacteria; phylum Pseudomonadota; class Gammaproteobacteria; order Burkholderiales; family Burkholderiaceae; genus LMUX01. The sequence goes on from JAMFSV010000315.1 coordinate 11,076, forward strand.
TACGCCGAAATTTTTGTACAGCATATCGCCGGGAAAAATATTGGCCGACATCAATTCCTTGATCGCGTTGCCATATTCGATGATGCCATGCTCGACCTGCGCATCGCTGCCTTGATGCAAAAACAGGTTGAGCGGCACCATACGGCGCTCGATATACAAGTGCCGGATCACGATGTTATCGCCCTCGTATTCGATCGATTCGGGCGCGTATTGTTCCAGTTCGCGGATCAGTGCTTCGTCCAGGCGCGACAGCGGCAAGGCAACACTGGAATATTCGAGCGTGTCGGCCATCCGGCCCAAACGGTCGTGACGTTTGACCAGCAAATATTTGCTCATGATTTGCTCACGCGTGGTTTCCTTGGGCGGAGGAAACCAGTCCTTGATGATCTTGAACACGTAGGGGAACGACGGCAACGTGAAGACCAGCATCACCATGCC
>JAMFSV010000316.1 GCA_026225455.1 Burkholderiales bacterium
CCAAACGCACCCCCGCCCCATGGAGGCATACCCCAATTGGTAAAGAGCTCGCTTGAGATCACGCCGAATACGGAAGCGTTGTTTGGACTTCGCGATGAGAACCTGCGTTTGATGGAAAGGGAGCTGGAGGTGACGATCGACCTTCGATCGCACGGACTGGTGGTTGAGGGGAAGGCGGAGTCGGTCGAAGTCGTGGAACGGCTCTTTAACGATTTTGATAGCCTGCGCCGCAGCGGCGTTCAGCTTGCCGGACCGGAGTTGCATGCGCTGGTGAAGCTGGCTGTTGCCGATCCGTCCACAAGCCTGAAGTCGCTGGTCGACAGCGGTCGGCAGCGCACCGCGCAGGGCGTAAAGCGCATGGTCAACCCGCGCTCTCCCAACCAGAAGAAGTATGTCGAGGCCATTGAGCAGAATGACATGACCTTTGGCATTGGCCCTGCAGGCACCGGCAAGACCTACCTTGCCGTGGCCTGCGCCGTGGACGCGCTGGAGCGCGATCAGGTCAAGCGTATTGTGTTGACGCGCCCGGCGGTCGAAGCGGGCGAGCGCCTGGGGTTTCTGCCGGGCGATCTGGCGCAGAAGGTCGATCCCTATTTGCGGCCGCTGTATGACGCCCTCTACGATTTGCTGGGCTTCGACAAGACCGCCAAAATGTTCGAGCGGCAAATGATAGAAATTGCGCCGCTGGCCTATATGCGCGGCCGCACGCTGAATCATGCGTTTATCATTCTGGACGAGGCGCAAAACACCACGCCCGAACAAATGAAAATGTTCCTCACACGTATCGGTTTTGGCTCCAAGGCGGTGATCACCGGCGACACCACTCAGGTCGATTTGCCGCGCGGCCACAAAAGCGGCCTGGTCGAAGCGCAAGAAGTATTGGCCGATATCCGCGGCATCGCCATGACCCGCTTTACCAGCGCCGATGTGGTGCGCCATCCCTTGGTGGCACGCATCGTCGAAGCCTACGACGCGCATAGCGCCAGGAAAGACGGAGCGAGCCGATGACTGCCTCGATGAGTGCGCCGGCCAAACCCAAACTGAAACTCAGCGTGCAGTTTGCCACCGCGGCTTATCCGCAGCATCGGGCGTTGCTGCCGCGCCCCACGCTGACCCGCTGGGTCAAGACCGCCTTGTTTGCCGACGGCGAGCTGACCTTGCGTCTGGTCGACGCCGAGGAAGGCCGGGCGCTGAATCGCACTTATCGCGGCAAGGATTACGCGACCAACGTGCTGACTTTTGCCTATGCCGAAACCGAGGCGGACCCGGTTTCCGGCGACATCGTGCTGTGTTGCCCGATCGTCGAGGCCGAAGCTTTGGCGCAAGACAAGCCGCTGCAGGCGCACTACGCCCATCTGATCGTTCATGGGGTCTTGCACGCGCAGGGCTACGACCATGAGGATGAGGTCGAAGCGGAAGAAATGGAAGCGCTTGAAACCGAGCTGCTGGCCACGCTGGGTTTCCCCAACCCCTACGCCTGAATCGTGCGGCCGCCGCCCAAGCGCACTCCTCTCACCGGCGCCGCGGCGTTGTCCGCAGCGCTTGCAGACAGCCCCTGTTATCCGCCGCTTCTGGGCGAAGCGCATTATCTCAGCCCAGACGAGTTGGCGCAGTCGCTCGATCACACCTTGAGCCAATGGCACGACAACGGCGAATTCTGGATTTTCGGTTATGGCTCGCTGATCTGGCGCCCGGAGATGGCCGCGCTGGAAGCCGTCAAAGGGCGTGTGCTTGGTTATCACCGCGGCCTGTATTTATGGTCGCGCACCAATCGCGGCACGCCCTTGCAACCCGGCTTGGTACTGGCGCTGGACCGTGGCGGCTCCTGCACGGGAATAGCTTACCGGGTCGACCAGACCGATTTGCGCGGCAAGCTTGAAGCGCTGTGGCTGCGTGAAATGGCGATGGGCTCATACCGGCCGGCGTGGCTGCGCTGCTTGCTGGCGGACGGCCGCCAAGTCAGCGTGCTGACTTTTGTGATGCGGCGCGGCATCCCGACCTATGCCGGGCGCCTGCCTGACGAGGTGGTACGTACCGTATTCGAGCTTGCCTGCGGCCGCTACGGCACCACCTTGGAATATGTCACACGCACGGTCGAGGCCTTGCGCGAGAGCGGTATTTGCGACGCCACCCTCGAAGCCTTGCTGCAGCGCTGCGGACAAACCCAAGCCCAACTGAAGCCCTAGTCGCCGGACTTCAGCGGCTCTTTATCAGCCTTTGCAGCGGCCTCAAGCGCGGCCCACGCGTCATCTTATATTTGGCACAGCGCCAAGACCCCGATCACCGCGCCCAGCGCCGCCACCCCGCAGGCGCCGACCAGCAACCAACGGCTGCGCGCCAGCATGGTGATCGCCGACAGGGCGATCGATACCTGGATCAGGGTGGTCGCCTGCGCCCAACGATGGTGCTGATGCACCAGTAACTCGCTTTGTTCGTCGGCTTCCAGCACCTGTTTTTCCAGCGCATCGGCTTTGGCGTGGATCGGCTCTTTCTCGGCTTTGTAACGTGCGGCGTCCGCGGTAAATTTTGCCGCGGCCTGCGGGTCGCGAGTGGACAAGGCCAGACCCAACTCGGCCAGATTTTCCTTTTGCCCTTTGGACTGGTAATACGCCCATTGGTTGGCGGCATCGGTTTTGTGGATCACCGCCTCATTCTTGAAGATCAGCGCGCGATTCTCGGTATTGCCGCTCTGATAAGAAAAAATCGCCCCCAAGGTCGCCAAGACCGCCGTCATCACGGCAATCCGGCTGCTGAACGGGTCGCGCCCGCCATGCTCGCCGCCCTCTTCCAGCATTTCATCATGCGGGCCACGTACTTCAAATTCGTTGTCTGACATAATTCCCTCTTGAATTATTGCAATATTAGCGTGAGCGCCGACTTTACGGCACGACTCTTGCGTCAAATTGATCAGACGTTTCCTGGACCGGCGCGGGCGACCCACACCCGTCACAAACCGTTGGGGGGTCTTGGTGTATCCTAACCGCTTCGCAACTTCGCGTTCGCACTGACGGGCGCCCCAAAATGAACGACCCTTATCCCAGTCGGAAGATCGCCCTGAAATCCCACGACAAACCGCGCTCATTGCTTGAGCGGCTGACCGACTTCATTTCTCCCGAGCCTGAAACACGCGGGGAACTGCTCGAAATTCTGCAGGATGCGCACGAGCGCAACCTGATCGACGCCGACTCGCTGTCGATGATAGAAGGCGTGTTCCAGATTGCAGAGTTGTGCGCGCGCGACATTATGATCCCGCGCGCCCAGATGGACGCCATCAACATTCTCGAAAGCCCCGAAGAGTTTATCCCCTTCGTGCTCGAAAAAGCCCACTCGCGTTACCCGGTTTTTGAAGGCAATCGCGACAATGTGATCGGCATCCTGCTGGCCAAGGATTTGCTGCGTTTTTATGCCGAAGAAGAATTCGATGTGCGCGGCATGCTGCGCCCGGCGGTGTTTATTCCCGAATCGAAGCGGCTCAACGTATTGCTGCATGACTTCCGGGTGAACCGTAACCATATTGCTATCGTGGTCGACGAATATGGCGGCGTAGCCGGACTGATCACCATCGAAGATGTGCTCGAACAAATCGTCGGCGACATTGAAGACGAATACGATTTCGACGAAGAAGAAGGCAATATCATCACCTCCGCCGATGGCCGGCACCGGGTCAGGGCACTCACCGAAATCGAGCAATTTAATGAAGTCTTCGGTACCGACTACAGCGACGACGAGGTTGATACAATAGGCGGCCTGATTACGCACCGTTTCGGCCGGGTGCCGCATCGCGGCGAGAAAGTCCGGATCGGCGACCTGGTATTTGAAATATTGCGCGGCGACGCGCGCCAGATTCATGTCTTGCTGGTGCGTCGCGATGCAGGCCCCAGCCTGGCGGAGACGCAAGCCGCCGCGGAGCAACAGGAGCGTTAGAGCGTTAACCGCGGGAGGGTGCCGCGTCGGCGCCCCTCCTTACTAGGGCCTGTTCACGCTAATAATGGGCTTGCGTTGCCACCCACAAAGGGCGAGGGCAAGGAATGGGACGCGGCGAATACTTTGC
>JAMFSV010000317.1 GCA_026225455.1 Burkholderiales bacterium
ACCCTGATCAACGACACGCTGTATCACGCGGTCGCCAATCACCTGTACGGTTCGTCCACCGAACCGGCACCGTATGAGGCGATCGAAGGGCTGGAGCATTTCGACAAGGTGATCAACGTCGACCAGTCGCCGATCGGCCGCACACCGCGCTCGAACCCTGCAACTTATACCGGCTTGTTCACCCCAATCCGCGAATTGTTCTCCGGCGTGCCGACTTCCAAGGAACGCGGTTACGACCCGGGCCGCTTCTCGTTCAACGTCAAGGGCGGGCGCTGCGAAGCCTGTCAGGGCGACGGCGTGTTGAAGGTCGAAATGCACTTTTTACCGGACGTCTACGTGCCTTGCGACGTCTGTCACGGCAAACGTTACAACCGCGAAACGCTGGAAATCCAGTACAAGGGCAAAAACGTTCACGAAGTGCTCGACCTCACCGTCGAGCAGGCTTATGAATTTTTCAAGCCGGTACCGGTGGTCGCGCGCAAGCTTAAAACCCTGCTCGATGTCGGGCTCGGGTATATCCGCCTGGGCCAATCGGCCACCACGCTCTCGGGCGGCGAGGCGCAACGCGTCAAGCTGTCGCTGGAACTATCCAAACGCGATACCGGTCGCACCTTATATATCCTGGATGAGCCGACCACCGGCCTGCACTTCCACGATATCGCCTTGCTGCTCGAAGTGATCCACCGGCTGCGCAAGCAGGGCAATACGGTGGTCATCATCGAACACAATCTGGATGTGATCAAAACCGCGGACTGGGTGATCGACCTGGGCCCCGAGGGCGGTGCCGGCGGCGGGCAGATTATTGCTCAGGGTACACCCGAGCAAATCGCCAAATCGAAGGCGAGTTTCACCGGCAAATACCTGGCTCCTTTGCTGAAACGTGGCTTAAGTACAAAATAGCGTGAAATAAGCGTGAAAAAACGCGCCAGTGCGGCCCTGCCGCCCCATTCGCCGCTTGCGGCGGCGGCGGCAGGCGGCTAACCTACTTGTACTGTGCCAGTCGGTCTGGCACGCGGCTTGAGACATGCCGCGAAGCAAAAAGGGAAACACCGTGGGTGAACATAAATCCAATCCTAAGACGCCCCATATCAGTGCGCCGCTGACCCGGGTACCTTATGCCGGAACGCCACCCTATCAGCCCTGGCTGACACCCCTGAGTTATGTTTTTGCCGCGCTGGCACTGCTGGCGGTTCTGCTGCTGCATCTGCTGGTCGGGCTGCTTGCCGGCCTGCTGGTGTATCAGATCGTGCAAAGTATTGCGCCCTTGCTGGAACGTAAATTGTCCAGCCAGTTGGCCAAGGTCGTTGCGGTATTTCTGTTATCCGCGGTCATCATCGGTGCCGTCACGGGCGCCGTGCTCGGCAGCGTCGAGCATTTCAAGCAGGATGTGCCCAGCATCGCGCGCATGTTGGCGCGCTTGCTGCAAATTGCCGACGATATCCGCGTGCGCCTGCCCGATTGGGCCAGCAACTATATCCCGGACGACGTCCAGGATATGCGCGATGAAGCCAGCGGCTGGATCAGCAGTCATCTGAACCAGTTGCAGTTGATGGGTCATGCCGCATTGCGCGGTTTCACCCATCTGCTGATCGGCATGATACTAGGCGCCTTTATCGCCGTCGGCTCGATCAAAGCCCATCCTTACCGGCCCTTGGCGGCGGTCTTGGTGTTGCGCATCAACCGGTTTTCGCTGGCGTTCCGCCGTATCGTTTTTGCGCAGTTCAAGATCTCCGCGCTGAATTCGATTTTTACCGCGATCTATTTGCTGGTGCTGCTGCCGTTATTTCACTCGCGCCTGCCGCTGTCGAAATCGCTGGTGTGCCTGACCTTCCTGGTCGGCCTGTTGCCGGTGGTCGGCAATCTCATCTCCAACACCATCATCGTGATGGTGTCGCTTTCCGTGAGCGCCCCGACCGCGATCGCATCGATGGTCTTCCTGGTGCTGATACACAAGTTCGAATACTTCCTGAATGCCCGCATCGTCGGCGGACAGATTGAAGCCAAGGCATGGGAATTATTGCTGGCGATGCTGGTGATGGAAGCGGCGTTCGGCATTCCCGGCGTGATCGCGGCGCCGATCTTTTATGCCTACATCAAAAACGAGTTGCGCTCGGCCAAGCTGATCTGAATTGAGCGCGGCCATGCCCGCGCATGCCTCGCTACAACACCGGGCTCCCGGGCTTGCCTCCCGGGAGCTTGACGAAACCGGCCGGGTTAGCGAAACACCACGGTTTTGTGCCCATTCAACACCACCCGGTGTTCGACGTGCCATTTGACGGCGCGCGCCAGCGTCACACATTCGACATCGCGCCCAATCGCGGTCAGGTGATCCGGCGCCATGCTATGGTCGACGCGCGCGACTTCCTGCTCGATGATGGGGCCTTCGTCGAGGTCGGTGGTGACGTAATGAGCCGTCGCCCCGATCAATTTGACGCCCCGGTCGAACGCTTGATAATAAGGTTTCGCACCTTTGAAGCTGGGCAGGAAAGAATGGTGGATATTGATCGCGCGCCCGGTCAGTTTTGCGCATAACTGCGGCGAAAGAATCTGCATATAACGCGCCAATACCACCAGATCGACTTGATGCTCGTCGACCACTTCAACGATGCGCGCTTCCTGGCTGGCTTTGGCGGCCGCGGACGAGCCCGTCAGCGGCAAATGATGGAAGGGAATATCGTAACTCGCGGCAAGCTGGTAAAAATCCTTGTGGTTCGACACAATCGCCGGGATTTCGATTTGTAACTGGCCGGTGCGATAGCGAAACAATAAATCGTTCAAGCAGTGGCCGATTTTCGACACCATGATCAGCACGCGCGGTTTGACCGAAGCGTCGTGCATCTCCCAGTTCATCTCGAAGCCCGCCGCCAGTACGGCAAACGCCTCGCGCAAATCCGCCAGACCGGGGTCGCCGATATGCTGGAAATGAACCCGCATGAAAAATTCGCCGGTCGAAGCATCGCCGAACTGCGCCGAGTCGATGATATTGCTGCTGCGCTCGTAGAGAAACCCCGATACGGCATGCACGATACCCGGGCGGTCCGGACAGGACAATTTAAGAATAAAACCTTGATCGGTCGACATAACAACATTTCCTTGTAGGCCCCGGACTTGAGGTCCCGGGCACGGTATCTTTCCTGGCTTGGATTGCTTGGCGCCGCTGGACTCGACCGATTTAATGCGGCGGGTTTAATAAAGCAGGTTTAATGCAGCGGGTTTAATGCAGCAGAATCAACCCATCCGACTCAGGCCGGTTGAGGCCAAAGCGGCGCGGCGAACAGCGCCGCCATGCCCTCCAGCGCCGGATCATCATGCTGATTGAGATGGCCGCTACGCAACCAATGGTCGAGCACGGACAAGCCGGCATAGACCGTCATGCTGCCGTCCTGCAAACATTGCAAAACCTCATCGGGCCGGGACAAACGATGTTCGCTGACTTCGCCATCCTGGTTGCGCGGCACAAAATCGGCGGGCAGTTCCAGATCGTAGATAAACAATTGTTCGGCGTGCGTGCCGGCTGCCACCTCGTGCAGGATATGCAAGGTGCGCCCTATCACCGCCTGGCTCGCCAGTTCGGCGGGAATGCCTGACTCCTCCCAGGATTCCTTGACCAGTGCCTGCGGCACGCTGCAACCCCAACCGATGCCGCCGCCGACGAGGGTATCCAACATGCCGGGGTCGACCTGTTTTTGCGGGCTGCGCCGGGCAATCCACATCGATGTTTCATGCCCTGCCGCGCCGCGATCGACCGACACCACGCCATTCACGTTGACGCCGTAGGTCATGGTACCGAAAAACGGCGAAGCGGCGCGCTCGATAAATGCCAAGGGCGCGTCGTCGAAGGCGTTGCGAATCGCGTAGGTCTCATGGCGCCAGCCGGTGATGCGCCCGCTTGCCGCCAAGGCATCGATCACCTGCCCCAATGCCGCGCTGCGTGTTTCGACTTGATTCAGGTGTGCCGCAAGGGTCACCGTCAGCTCGCGCAGCTCGAAAAACTCGGGCCAGCGCGCCAACAGATCGACGTCTTGCCGGCGGATCCATCCCACCTGCAAGTCACCGATCATAAAGGGCAGATGCCGCGTCGCGTCGAAGCGTCGCGCGGCCGCGATACAGGGCAAACTCATGCGGACTCCGGCACAAAAAGTCGATTTTACCAAGTATCCGCGCGCAAAATCCGACTTGGCTGCCGCGCTTGGTGGCAGAATCGTACACGTAACCCCGGCATAAGCCCGCCGGCATGCGAACCGGGATGGTTTGGGAGAGCAAGATGGAATGGAGAAATGCACGCGCCGGCGATCTCGCGACCCTGATTCCCTGGGTCCGCACCCCTCGCCAATGCTTGCTGTGGGCCGGCGGCAAAGTCCATTTCCCGCTGCGTCTGCCGCAACTCGCCGACGAGATCGAATTTACCCAGGGCAGCGCCTGGTGTCTGTGCGAAAACGGCGAACTGGTCGGATTCGGCCAGATTTTACAACGCGCCCCGTCGCGAGCACATTTTGCGCGGCTGATCGTGGCCCCGGAACTGCGCGGCCACGGTTATGGCGCGACACTCTGTGAAAAAATGCTGGAAACCGCGCTGCAATGGCCCGATTGTGAAATCGCCACCCTCAACGTATTTCGCAGCAATCTCGTCGCCCAAGCTTTATATACCCGCCTGGGGTTTTATCCGGTCGACCTGGCCGAATCCGAACAACGCGACCCCAAGGTATTGCTGATGATGCGTGCTTTGCGCCGCGATGACGCACCGGATCAGGGTTACACCTCCGAGGAACGGCAGGCGCCACGCCAGGACAACCGGCAAGCGCCGCAACGCTAAGGCCGCTGGTGCAGCAACGCTGCCTGCCGCGAATCGCCCGCTCTACCGCCGCGGTCCGCGGTCAAGCCGCCATACACGGCGCACCATTCAATGCCTGCAGCAACGCATCGCCCCCCGCCGCCAAGGCGCCCGAATTGTCGATGCGTGTCAAACATGCCCCTGCGGGTAAATCGAATGCGGGCTGACGTGCCAGGCGTTCACGCACCTGCGCTTCGCTTTCGCGGCCCCTCGCGGCGAGCCGCCGCGCCAACACCGCGACCTCGGCTTCGATCAACACCACCCGCATGGTTGGATAAGCCGCAAAAGCGGCCTGACACGATCCGCGTGAACCGCTGACCACCACCGTCGCACCGCGCGCCAACCAAAGATCGATTTCGCGGCCGATGCCATAACGCAGGCCGTGGCTATGCCATTCAAGCGCAAACAAGCCCTGAGCGGAACGGCAGGCAAACTCGGCCGAGGTCAAGGCAATATGGTTTTCACCGCCGGCATCGGCCGCCCGCGTGATGTAGCGATGGGCAAACAGCACCGGAGGGCGGCTCGGCGCTTGATTCTCAAACGCTTGAACCGGCGGCAATTCAACCGACTCCGCGGCAGCCCCCAAGCGTGCACGCACATAGGCCAGCAAAGTATCTTTACCCGCACCGGACGGACCCATCACGTAAATCAAGCGGCCGCTCATAAGGCGCTCGTCCGGGTCAGGTCGATACCGCAGGCAGCACCCGTGGCACCGAAGGGCAGGCGCTGCCATAACAGGAAATCGGCGCCCGGCTGCGGCTGGACATAAATCGCCGCGCCGTCGATGGGCAACGGACCCAGGACTTCCATCTGCCGCGCCCACCAGTCCAACATGATTTGCGCGTCAGCCGCCGCGACTGAATTCGACAGCGTCAGATGAAAACGGAATTCGTCGAAGACAAAGGGATAGCCCCATTCCAGCATCAAGGCTTCCTGCCGCGCGCTCAGTTGCATCTTGCGCCGCTTCGCCACTTCGGCGGCGCCGGGTGCTGCGCGCAGCGGGGCAAAAGTCCGTACCGCGTCGGCGGCCAGGGCACGCAACGCAGCCTCCTCGGCCGCTCCGGAGGTATGCCGGATCGCCGCTTGCAGCGCTACAAAACGTTCCAGCAAAGCAACCCGCGCCGGCAGCGTAAAACCTTGCTGCCGCGCCGCCCAGTCGGTTGCAAGCTGCAATACGGCCGGACCATCGATGCCGGGGCGGCAGGTAAACGGCGCCACCAAGGTCGCGTGCCAGCCGTAACGGCGCGGCTCCGAGGTCAACTCGGCCAAGGGACGGCTCAGCCCCGGCACATCGGGCGGGCTCAGGACTACGGAGCTGGACGGGTCGCGCTGTAACCAGGCGCAGCCCGCCGGCCACCACGGCGATGTCACGGGCGGTGCGTAATAGAGCGCAAACCGCGCGGCCGGCCCGAAGGAAGCCGGCGCGGCAGGAATTTCCGGATTCGGCATAACGGGAGAATGCAACGAGGTCATCGGGTAGGCGGGTTTTCCGGTTCGACCAGCAGTTGGACACGATCGCCGGCGAAATGGGTAATACCGTATTTGATCGGCACCCCTTCGGTGTCGATATCGATATTTTCGACCACCAGCGTCGGTTGCTGGCGATTGATCGACAGCCGGCGCGCGGTTTCGGCATCCGGCAGCGCCGTGCCGATACGGCTTGAACGCCGGGTGTAATCGGCGACATCGTATTCGGCCAGGGCCATCGTGGTGCCGCCGACGCGCCCCAGTACTTCGGGGAAATCAGGAAAACGCGCGGCGGGAAACCAGCTACGCGAATACGACAACGGAATGCCGTCGGCGGCACTGACCGAATCGATCATATACACCTGGGTGCCGACACGCAAACCCAGCGCCCGCGCCACCACCGGCTCGGCTTTGACCTTGCTGCTGTCGAACATCCGATGCGAGACCTCGGCATGGGTTACGCGCAAATTTTCGGTAAAACGCGTGCGCCGGCCGATGCTGTAATCGATGGCTCCCGGTTGTACAAAAGTGCCGCGCCCCTGCTCGACGCTGACCAGACCTTGTGCCGCCAAACCCAACATCGAACGCCGGATAGTATGGCGATTCACCCCAAAGCGTTTGGCCAGCTCGCCCTCGCTGGGCAAACGGCCGTCTTCGCCAAAACCTTGACCGACGATTTCGCCGGCCAATATCTGTTCAATCTGCCGCCACACCGCCACGCCGGCACCTCGCTCCACAGCGGGAGCATTGACTTGCGCGCCCGCCGTCTGTTCTGAGGTTTTCGCGGAAAGTGTCATCGCAATGTCATTCCTGTCAGTTTTAATTAAGGCCAATTGTAAAGTCAGGCGCGGCAAAACGCTTGGCTAACACGGTCTTTATCGCCGTCTTTATCGCGGTCAGCGCCGCGGCCCTCCAGCGAGATTGTCGCCGCGGGATTTGACATGGCGGTGACGGTCACGCAAGCCGCCTTGGCTGTCTTGCGCGGCACAACGCCGGACGTGCGCCAAAGCAATGCATTTGCCCAAATACCTTTGATTCGTATAGTATAGACGTCTAGATGTTTAGACAAGGCGAGAAACAGGTGAAAACCAGGTGAAAGACATGCCATCATCCAGCTCAAGCTCTTCCCCGCCGCCCGGGAAGCCGTCTCATCTGCCTGAGCAGGCGGCCGCACGCCGCGCCTGGCTGGCGATCCTGGCGCGGGTGCCCAGGGCTACGCTGGAACAAGCCTTGGCCGCGGCGCTGCCTGGGGGCCTGCCGCAGTACGATTGGCTGCGCGCTCCGGAAACCGGGCTGGCCATGGTGCGCGGCCGCGTCGGCGGCAGCGGCGACGCCTTCAACCTGGGCGAAGCCACCGTCACCCGTGCCACCCTGCGCTTGCGCGCCACCGACGGTATTGCGCTGACGGTCGGCATTGCCTGCCTGCTGGGACGCGACAAACGCCGGGCCGAACTGGCCGCACTGAGCGACGCCTTGCTGCAAGTGCCCCAGCACCACCAAGCGGTGTATGCCCAGGTGATCGAAACATCCGCCACGCACATCGAGCTCGAGCGCGAAACACAACGGCGCGCGGCCGCCGCGACCCGTGTCGAATTTTTCACCATGGTCAGGGGCGACTGATGAACTTGCCGGATCAAACCACTCACGCTTCCACCGAGGGCGCCGACAGCGTGCGCTGGGACACCCTTGTCCCCGGCTTTCGCGACCCGGTGCATGACAGCCAGGCGACGTTTCGCCTCTTGCTCGACGCCTTGTCCCGTCCGGCCCGGCTGTTTCGCCTGCAACTGGCGCACACCCTGGATACCGGCGGCAGCGCCACGCCGGTGGCCGCGCTCGCCGCGCTCTACGCCTTGTGCGACTTCGCGACCCCGGTCTGGTTGGCGGCGCCCAACCAAACACTGGCCTCGGCACTGCGCTTTCATACCGGCGCGCCGCTGGCCGAGTCCGCGGCAGACGCGGCATTCGTCTGGATCGACGATGCCTCGTGCATGCCGCAACTCGCCGACTTCGCCCTGGGCGACGCCGAGTCGCCCGAGTTTTCCGCGACCTTGCTGATCCGCGTCGCCAGCCTGACCGACGGCCCGCGACTGCGCTGCAGCGGCCCCGGCATCGAAACCACCCAACACCTGGCACCGCTTGGTTTGCCGCCGGGGTTTTGGTCCGCCCGCGCCGAACTCGCCGGGCTATTTCCCTGCGGCATCGACCTGTTCCTGATCTGCGGCGATACGCTGGCCGGCGTGCCCCGCACCACCCGCGTCGAGGAGGCCTGATGTACGTAGCCGTCAAAGGTGGCGAACGCGCCATCGAACAATCCTGGCGCCAGCTCGAAACCGCGCGTCGCGGCGATACATCGTTGCCCGAGCTGACGGTCGAACAGATCCGCCAACAAATGCGCCTTGCGGTAGCGCGTGTCATGACCGAAGGTTCGGTCTACGACGAAGAGCTGGCGGCGCTTGCCATCAAGCAAGCGGCCGGCGATCTGGTCGAAGCGATTTTTCTGCTGCGGGCTTATCGCACCACGCTGCCGCGCTTCGGTTATACGCAACCGATCGATACCGAACAGATGCAGATCCAGCGCCGCATTTCGGCGATCTTCAAAGACGTGCCGGGCGGCCAGATTCTCGGCCCCACTTACGACTATACCCAGCGTTTGCTGGACTTTACCCTGCTGGCCGATGGTGCCGCGCCCGCGACAGAACCCCAGCCCAGGCCTGAGGTTGCGGCAGAAGCCATGCCGCGAATTATTGCCTTGCTGGACCGTGAAGGCCTGATCGAACAAGAGCGGATTTCGGACCCCGTCCGCGAACCCGGCGACTTGTCGCGCGAACCGTTGCATTTCCCTGCCGATAGAAGTACCCGCTTGCAAAATCTCGCTCGCGGCGATGAAGGCTTTTTGCTCTCGCTCGCGTATGCGACCCAACGCGGTTACGGCCATACACATCCGTTTGCCGGTGAAATCCGGCTGGGTAAAGTCGCGCTCGAAATGGAACTGGAAGAACTTGGTTATGCCATCGACATCGGCGAAATCGAAATCACCGAATGCCAGATGGTGAATAAATTCGACGGCAGCTTGAATACCCCGCCGACCTTTACCCAAGGTTATGGCCTGGCCTTCGGTCACGCCGAGCGCAAGACCATGGCGATGGCCCTGGTCGATCGCGCACTGCGCGCGGAAGAACTCGGTGAGACGCTGGAGTCGCCCGCCCAGGATCACGAGTTTGTGCTGTACCACAGCGATAACGTCGAAGCCTCGGGTTTTGTGCAGCATCTGAAACTGCCCCATTACGTCGACTTCCAGTCCGAACTGAATCTGGTGCGCCGTCTGCGCGAAACCCATCCGGCGTTGCAAACAGATGCGGCGCAACCGGTTGAGGAGAAGGTTGCATGACTACTATGCCCACTGCGGTGCCCGGTATCAATCCCCCGGCGGTCGAAGGTTATAACTTCGCTTACCTCGACGAACAGACCAAACGTATGATTCGCCGCTCGTTACTCAAGGCGGTGGCGATTCCCGGCTATCAAGTGCCGTTCGGCTCGCGTGAAATGCCTTTGCCTTACGGTTGGGGCACGGGCGGAATCCAGGTGACGGCCGCCATCATCGGGCAGCAAGATACGCTTAAGGTAATCGACCAGGGCTCCGACGAGACCACCAACGCGGTGAATATCCGGCGCTTTTTTGCGCGCACGGCAGGGGTCAAGACCACCCAGAAAACCGCTGAAGCCAGCATCATCCAGACCCGTCACCGGATTCCGGAAAAACCGCTGACCGAAGCGCAGATTTTGGTCTACCAGGTGCCCATGCCCGAGCCGCTATTCAAGCTTGAGCCGCGCGTGATCGAATGCAGAAAAATGCATGCCTTGGCCGACTACGGCCTGATCAGCGTCAAGCTGTATGAAGACATTGTGCAGCACGGCAGCATTGCAACCACCTACGATTACCCGGTGATCGTCAACCATCGTTACCTCAGCTCGCCGTCGCCGATTCCCAAGTTCGACAACCCCAAACTGAATATGAACCCGGCCCTGCAACTCTTCGGCGCGGGCCGCGAACGCC
>JAMFSV010000318.1 GCA_026225455.1 Burkholderiales bacterium
AGATCAAGCTGGATGCGATCGCCAGCAAATCGGTCAAGATCAGTGTGGAAGGGTCGGGGCGGATCAAGGCCAGCGGTACGGTCGATCATGTCGACGGTTCGATTGCCGGTTCGGGCGAAATCGAAGCGAGAGATTTGAAAGCGCAGTCGCTGAATGTCGATATCTCAGGTTCGGGCAATTTGAATGGTTTTGCCGCGAAAGCCGCCAGCGTGCAATTGACGGGCTCGGGTGACGTGACGATCGCGGGCAACCCTGCCCAACGTCGCTCCGAACATACCGGCTCGGGCGACATCACATTTAAATAATACCCTCTGCGCGACGGCGTTCAGCTAACGCCGATCTCGGCGGCATCGGGCTGCCGTACATCCGAAAAAGCCGGCCGACCGTGTTGCGCCGGCTTTTTTATTGGCGTATTGCCTCTTTTCACCACGACTCGTGGTTTACGCTGGGTTTGGCCTCAAGTCCGAATCCAGGGCTCAAACCGGCGCCAGGATTGCCGCGGCGCAGCATCGAAAACTTCCAATCACTGCTTGACAGCTTTCGCGCATGGATTGATCATTAGATCAACGAATGGGCAAATGATCTGGTTTGGCTGAATGCCATACCCTCTTGAGCCCGCATAAAAGCCCGGAGACACGCATGAGATTGCAGGACAAGGTTGCCATCATTACCGGCGCCGCCAGCGGCATCGGTGAGGCTGTCGTCAGACGTTATCTGGAAGAAGGCGCGCGCTGCGTGCTGGTGGATGTCAAACCTCAGTCCGACCTTGCCCGCAGTTATGCCGATTTGCCCGCCGAGCGCATTCTCGCGGTGCAGGCCGATATCACGCAACGCAACGATATTCAACGGATTGTCGATATCAGCGTCGAGCGCTTCGGGCGCATCGATATCCTGTTCAATAATGCCGCCGTATTCGATATGGGTCCGTTGCTGGACGAGTCATGGGACAGCTTTGACCGCATGTTCTCGGTCAATACCAAAGGCATGTTTTTCCTGATGCAGGCGGCAGCGCGGCAGATGGTCAAACAAGGTCACGGCGGAAAAATCGTGAATATGTCGTCGCAGGCCGGCCGGCGCGGTGAAGCGCTGGTGGCGCACTATTGCGCCAGCAAAGCCGCGGTGATCAGTTATACCCAATCGGCGGCTTTGGCTTTGGCGCCGCATCGGATCAACGTCAACGGCATCGCGCCGGGCGTGGTCGATACGCCGATGTGGGCGCAGGTCGATGGCCTGTTTGCCAAATACGAAAACCGTCCGCTGGGCGAGAAAAAACGCCTGGTGGGCGAAGCCGTGCCGCTGGGCCGCATGGGCTTGCCCGACGACCTGACCGGAGCCGCCTTGTTTTTGGCTTCGGGCGATGCCGATTACATCACGGCGCAGACCTTGAATGTCGACGGCGGTAATTGGATGAGTTGAGGTGTACGCATCAACCAAACACATTAACCAAACACATTAACCAAGCAATACAGCAGCAAACCGTAACCCGGGTTTTGTAGTAAGGAGGTAGGCAGTAACGGCACTGCTTAATCCCAGGCCGCACTGTCTTGTACTAGCGGACCTTCAGAGCCGCAGATTGAGTCACACAACGATCAATAATAATGGAGACAACCCTCGATGAATACGCAAACACCACGCTCAAGCTTTAAACCCGCGCGCAACCGCTTGAATCTGGCGCTGGCGGCCTGCACCCTGGGCCTGTCGGCACTGACTACGGCTGCCAGCGCCGAGCCGACCACGGTCACGATTGCAACGCTGAATAATCCCGACATGATCGAGCTTAAAGCGCTGTCGTCGAATTTCGAAAAAGCCAACCCGGATATCAAGTTGCGCTGGGTGATCCTGGAAGAAAACGTGCTGCGTCAGCGCGCGACCACGGACATCACCACCAAGAGCGGCCAGTTTGACGTGATGACCATAGGTACTTACGAAACGCCGATCTGGGGTAAGCGCGGCTGGCTTGCGCCGAT
>JAMFSV010000319.1 GCA_026225455.1 Burkholderiales bacterium
CAGCACGATGTCGCCGTCGTTGCTGGACAAGGCGCCGTGAACCTTGACCACTTCGGTCTTGCGGTTGCGGGTAAAGCGCCAAATGCCATAAGCATCGTCGTTCTGCCGGTGAATGATGCAGCGATGCAGCGATAGGTCGGCCAGCGTCGACGGCTGGCCGTGGCGTTCCAGGTAGGCCGGCGAAGCGCACAGGAAGCGCCGGTTCGACATGATGCGGCGCGCGCTTAGACGCGTGTCGGGCAAGTCGCCGAAGCGAACCGCCAAATCGAAACCCTCTTCAACCAGGTCTATCGGGCTATCGGTCAGTTGTAACTGGATTTCCACTTCCGGGTAGCGCTGCGCAAAGGCCGACATCAACGGCGCGATGGTGGTGCGGCCAAAGCCGAGCGTGGCATTGACCCGCAATAAGCCGCGCGGCGCGGCACGGCTGCTGCCGACCAAATCGTCCATCTCGCGGATTTCGGCGAGGATCCGGCTGGCATGCGCCAGATAGATCTCGCCTTCACTGGTCAAGCTGACGCGCCGGGTGGTGCGGTTCACCAGTCGCACGCCCAGGCGCTGCTCCATCAACGCCAGTCGTTTGGTGGCGGCCGGCGGCGTGATGTCGAGCGCCCGGGCGGTGGCCGACAAGTTGGCATGCTTGGCCAACAGCACAAAAAAGCTCAATTCCGAAGAAGCGTCCGTTTTCATTCTTCACCTAAAGTGAATAATCGTTTGAATTAAGGTGAATTATAGGGCGGTCTTTCTTGGTTAAGCTGCATAACCGCTTTCCCAGCCCACTCCGATGACCCGCAACGCGAGATGTAGACCATGAAAATTATTGAAATTCGCGAAAAGACCGTTCCCATCAGTTCCCCGATTCGCAACGCTTATATTGATTTCAGCAAGATGACGCTGAGCCTGGTGGCCGTGGTCACCGACGTTATCCGCGACGGCAAACCGGTGATCGGCTACGGCTTCAATTCCAATGGCCGCTACGGCCAAGGCAAGCTGATGCGCGAGCGTTTTATCCCGCGTGTCCTGGAAGCCGAGCCGGACAGCTTGCTCGATGACAGCGGCGACAACCTGGATCCGCACAAGATCTGGAACTGCATGTTCACCAACGAAAAGCCCGGCGGTCACGGCGAACGCTCGGTGGCGATCGGCACCATCGATATGGCGGTATGGGATGCGGTGGCGAAGATCGCCGGCAAACCGCTGTTTCAATTGCTCGCCGAACGCTACGGCGACGGTGTGCCGGACCGCAAGATTTTTGTGTATGCCGCGGGCGGTTATTACTACCCGGGCCAGAATCACGATGCGCTCAAGGATGAAATGCGCAGTTACATCGACCGCGGTTATACGGTGGTCAAGAAGAAGATCGGCGGCGGCTCGCTGGACGAGGATCTGCGCCGCATCGACTCAGTTCTGAGCGTGCTGCAGGACGGCCAGAAGCTGGCGGTCGACGCCAACGGCCGGTTCGATCTCGATACCGCTGTTGCTTACGCCAAGGCGCTGTCGCAATACGACCTGTTCTGGTACGAGGAGCCGGGCGACCCGCTCGACTTCGAATTGCAGGCCACACTGCGTAATTACTACAGCAACCCGATGGCCACCGGTGAAGATCTGTTTTCGATGCAGGACGCCCGCAACCTGATCCGCTACGGCGGCATGCGCGCCGATCGCGACTGGCTGCAATTCGACTGCGCGCTCAGCTACGGCCTGGTCGAATACCTGCGTACCTTGGACATGCTGCATGAGCATGGCTGGTCGCGTACGCGCTGCATTCCACATGGCGGCCATCAGATGTCGCTGAATATTGCCGCCGGTCTTGGCCTGGGCGGCAATGAATCTTATCCGGATCTGTTCCAACCGTATGGCGGTTTCCCCGACGGCGTGAAAGTGGAGAACGGCTATATCACCATGCCCGACCTGATCGGCATCGGTTTCGAAGGCAAAGCCGATCTCTACAGTGAAATGAAAAAACTCGCGGAATAAGCACCCAAAGCCGTGCCGGCGATCACCAGCGCCGGCACGGCGGCCTGATAAAAAATAATAAGCGCCGCTTGCGGTCGGCAGGCCGAGCATATCCCCGCAATTTTCAAGGAGACAAAGATGCAGGTTTCACTGATCAGGAAATTGGTTTCCAAGCTGTATGTCCAGATACTTATCGGTATCATCGCCGGCATCGTCCTGGGATATCTCAAGCCGCAACTGGGCGTCGAGCTTAAACCGCTGGGCGATCTCTTCATCAAGTTGATACGGATGTTGTTGGCGCCGATTATCTTTGCTTCGGTGGTGGTCGGCGTGGCCAGGATGGGCAATATCCGCGAGGCCGGCCGGGTCGGCTTGAAGGCGATTTTGTATTTCGAAGTATTGTCGACGCTGTCGCTGGTGCTGGGTTTGGCGGTGGTCAATCTGGTCAAGCCGGGCGCCGGGATGAATATCGATGCCAGTCATATCGGTACCGATTCGATCTCCAGCTATACCAGCCAGGCGCAACATGCCACCATCGCCGATTTTTTTATGAATATCGTGCCCAATAGCGTGGTCGGCGCATTCGCCCAAGGCGAGATGCTGCAGATTATCCTGTTCTCGGTGTTGTTTGCGATTGCCCTGGCCAAGCTGGGCGCACGCGCCACGCCGCTGGTCGATATGTTGGACTTGTTCCTGCACGGCATGTTCGGCATCGTGCGGATCGTGATGTATCTGGCGCCGATCGGCGCCTTCGGTGCCATCGCTTTCACCATCGGCCGCTATGGCATCGGCACCCTGGCTTCATTCGGCCAGTTGATGATCTCGGTCTATGTCACCAGCCTGCTGTTTATCGTGCTGGTGCTCGGCGCCGTGATGAAATTATGCGGTTTGTCGCTGTGGGGTTTCCTCAAATACATCAAGGACGAAATCCTGATCGTCTTCGGTACCGCCTCGACCGAGGCCGTGCTGCCGCAAATGATGATGAAGATGGAAGCGCTGGGCTGTCAGAAATCGGTGGTCGGGATGGTCCTGCCCACCGGCTACACCTTCAATGCCGACGGCACCGCGATCTACCTGACCATGGCCACTCTGTTTGTGGCCCAGGCCACCAATGTGCATTTGTCGATCTGGGATCAATTGGTGATTTTGGGCGTGATGCTGCTGACCTCGAAAGGTTCGGCCGGAGTCGCGGGCGCGGGGTTTGTGGCGCTTGCGGCAACTTTGTCGTCGATGCACAAGATTCCGGTATCGGGCCTGGTGTTGCTGCTCGGCATCGACCGTTTCCTGAACGAGGCGCGGGCGGTCACCAACCTGATCGGCAACGGCGTCGCCACCATCGCCATCGCGCGCTGGGAAGGCGTGCTGGACTTTCGGCGGGCGACCGCGGTGCTGGGGGGCGAGCCGGCCGATTCTATCGATTGAAACCCCCGACGCGGCGGTGCAGCTTGCTGCATCGCCCGCCACGCAAGCACCGCGCCAAAACGGGCGGAATTCAGCGCCCCCGGTTGGTTCCGTCCGGGGGCGCTGAATCAATTGTTTTAACCCGCGGCGAGTCAAATACCCGGTCTATGATAGATTGACGCCAACCCTTCTGGTTGAGGTCATTTCCGCATTGCGCCTGGCACCGGGGTCAGGTGCGAGCGGTGCCGTGGCCGCCGCCGTTTTTTTATGCAGAGAGCCGCCGTGTATCGAGCGGCACTATCACGCTTATCACACAGCCATTTCTCAGCGAAGGCAAACCATGCGCTTACAATTTTCAATTCGGGCTCGTCTTATCGCCACCCTGATGGTGCTTGGCATCTTGCTGATCGTCACGGGTGCACTGGGCCAAATCGGCATGAAGGCCTCGAACGATGCGTTGGAGCAGGCTTATTCGAATGAACTGGTGGCGGCCACCGCGATCGGCAAATCCAATCTCAACCTGATGATCGTACGCACCACCCTGGACCGAGCTTTGCTCCATCCGGAGGCCCCGGATATCCCGGCCATCATCGACAAGGCCATGAATTATTTGTCGGTCTCCGATGCCGCCTGGCGCCAATACAGCGAATTACCGCATGGCAACGACGAAGCGGTGCTGTCGGAGGCGGTGGCGCAGGCCCGCGATAATTTTCTGCACAACGCCATCGAACCGATGACCGCGATGATGAAAAAAGGCGATCACGACGGTGCCGATAAAATTGCCATGACCGTCGTGCCGCCGCTATCGGTCGCGCTCACCACCAGTTCGGCTGCGCTCGACAAGTTCAGGACCCAGCAAGGCAGCAGCCGTTTTGCCGAGGCGCACACGCGCTACCTCACCTTGCAAGCGATTGCGGTGGGAGCGATCGTGCTGGGTTTGTTGGCCTGCCTGGTCAGCGGTATCAGTTTGCTGCGGGCGATTTCCCGCCCGCTGGCATTGACGGTTGGGCATTTCGACCGGATTGCCCGGGGCGACCTGACGCACCGCGTCGAATTCCGCTCCGGCGACGAAATGGGGCGCCTGGTCGACGGGCTGGCGACCATGCAGGACAGCATCGCGGCCATGGTCGGCCAGGTCGCCGGCGGTGCCGAATCGATTTCCTCGGCATCCAGGGAGATTGCACTGGGCAACAGCGACCTGTCGCAGCGCACCGAAAAACAAGCCGCGGCGCTGGAAGAGACGGCGGCCACCATGGAACAACTCACCGCGATCGTCAAACAGAATGCGGCGAACGCGCACCAGGCGCAGGAACTGGCCGATACCGCCCGTTCCATCGCCGGTCACGGTGCGCAAGCGATGGGGCGGGTGGTGCAAACCATGGGCGAGATCGACCAAAGCGCACAGAAGATCGTCGACATCATCGGCGTGATCGAAGGGATCGCCTTCCAGACCAATATCCTGGCCTTGAACGCGGCGGTCGAAGCCGCCCGGGCCGGTGAGCAAGGCCGAGGCTTCGCGGTAGTCGCCAGCGAGGTCCGCACCTTGGCACAACGCTCGGCGGTGGCCGCCAAGGAGATCAAGGAACTGATCGGCGCCTCGGTTACCCGTGTTGCCGACGGCACGCGCCAGGTCGACGATGCCGGCGGCACCATGAACAAGATCGAAACCGCGGTGCAGCGGGTGGCCGGCATCATGAATGAAATCGCCGCGGCGTCGCGCGAGCAAAGCAGCGGCATCGAGCAGGTCAATCGCGCGGTAACGCAAATGGACGAGGTTTCGCAGCAAAATGCCGCTTTGGTCGATGAAGCCGCGGCGGCGGCGGCTTCGCTGGAACAACAGGCCGATTTACTGAAGACCACGGTGGCGCGCTTTCGGGTGAACCAGAGAGGTTGACCGGCGCGGTGCGTTATCCAGACACAGGCCGGTCTGATCGTGGATGAAGCAGCCTCGAAAGGCATTCAGGTCAAGATCGGCTTAGATAACGAGACCCCGTTGAGTTCGGTTACCTCATGGTTACTTATTCGGCGGCCTCGAATTCGAATTCTTCCGGGTACTGCATTGCACCTTCATTAACGTCTCCCGATGCCCTCTGTTTAGCGGCAGACAAATCTATACGATCCTCGCCACGACGCATCAAATACCTTCATCGGCCTCGATAAATTCGATCGAGCGCTCGTTGCATGCGGCGGGTCGAACTTCAATTATTTCACCGGTAATTTTCAGCAGCCAGCATCAAAGGGCCAGAAGTAGGCCTTTTATTGAATTGAAAGGTTTTTGTAAGGAATGTGTCTTCGGGCTTTAATCTGTGGATGTTTAACTACCGCAGCTTTGAACCGATGTCGCAACGTAATCGTCAGGTGCCTCGCTGTTCGACGCACCCTTATCAAGGCGATTTCGCTGCTGCATTGCCTTGATTACCATAACCGGGAACCTCTCAAAATGTCTCGTAAAGCACTGATCGCGTTTCCGCTGTCGGCGTTCGCGCTAGCGCTCGCAGCCTGCGGCGGCGGCAGCAGCAACAGCACGCCTCCGGCAGCAGTAGTACCTCCGGCGGCGACCGTGTCGGCCCAGGATGCATTGGCCACGACCACCCCGATCAAGCATGTGGTTGTGATTTATGGTGAAAATCAGTCGTTCGACCATTATTTCGGTACTTATCCGAATGCGCTGAACCCGGCCGGTGAGCCCGCGTTCACGGCCGCAGCCGGCACGCCGGCAGTGAACGGCCTGACGCCCGCCCTGCTGAACGCCAACCCGAACAGCACCAACGCCTCGAACTTGGCGATTCCGCTGACGGCGGCCCAGCTTGAGCCGTTCCGCATCGACCGCGCCCAGGCCAATACGGGCAGTCAAAACCATAGTTACACCCCGGAGCAACTGGCTGAAGACAATGGCGCGATGGATGCGTTTCCGGCAAATACCGGCCAGCCATTCTCCGGCGGCACCGGAGTCTTCGCCACGAAGGGCATCGTAATGGGCTACTTCGACGGTAATACGGATACCGCCCTGTGGAACTACGCGCAGCATTTTGCCATGAGCGACAATGCGTATACGGGCACCTACGGCCCGTCGACGCCGGGCGCGATTGAAGTTATTTCCGGCCAGAACAACGGCATTATCCTGAGCAACAACAGCACCGGTGCGGTGACCCAAGGCGGCAGCCCATCGCCAAGCACCAACGCGATTCCCGACGGACAAGGCGGCTTCACGCTGATCGGCGACTTGGACCCAACCGGCGACGCCTGCACCGTCTTTCATGACACCACCGCCAACACCATAACGGGCCAGTTTTCGCCGGCGAACCAGAACATCGGTGACTTGCTGAACGCGAAGAATATTACCTGGGGCGGTTTCATGGGTGGTTTCAACCTTTCCACCGTCAACGCCAACAGCACGACCGGCTGTGGTCGCTCGACCTACTCGCCGGTCTTGAATCTCGCGGAAGTGGATTACACTCAGCATCATGCCTGGTTCCAGTACTACCCGACCACGGCCAACCTGACCCACGCACGCCCGACTTCGACCGCGCTGATCGGCGCGACCGATCCCTTGGATAGCACGGCGACACCGGTTCATCATCAGTACGATACCGATGACTTCTTCGCCGCAGTGACGGCCGGCAACTTCCCCTCGGTCGCCTTCCTCAAGGCGCCGGCGGTGCAAGATGCTCACCCGGGCAACTCGGACCCGCTCGACGAACAGGCTTTTGTGACGAAGGTGGTCAACTTCCTGGAGCAACAGCCGGACTGGAAGAACACCGCAGTGATCGTGGCCTACGACGATTCGGATGGTTGGTATGACCATCAATTTGCCGCGCCGACCAGCTCATCGTTCGATGCGACTTCCGTTACTGACACGGGCCACACTGGCGCCGACCAATTGACGGCTCCCGGCAGCTGTACCTCTGCGGGTGCGGTCCAGCCCGTGGGCGTGGGCGGCGCCGTAGTTAACGGTCGTTGCGGTCCGGGTACGCGTACGCCGTTTATCGTGATCTCGCCGTGGGCTAACGCCAATTTTGTCAGCCACACGCTGATCACGCAGGCCTCCGTTACGCGTTTCATCGAAGATAACTGGTTGGGCGGTCAACGCATCGGCAAGGGTTCCTTCGACGCAACCGCAGGCAGCATCAACAATATGTTCAATTTCGCGGGTAGCGGCAACCTTCCGCCGCTGTTCCTCGATAACAGCCTGGGCACCGTTCTGTCGGCGGCTCCGACGACAGTCACCAACTGATTGTTGTAGCGCATCCTCGGCTTACGGCCTGACCTCAGCGAGGTGCTGATGTCAGGTCACGATCTCAGGATGCACCAGATGGATGTTGCGCCGTCGAGCCAGCGAGTTGCTGGCTCGACTTGTTGCATTTTATTGATCTCTTTGCGGTTCTCCGCCCTCGCCATGACTCTTCGCTCGAATTCCGTTCCGCCTTCAACCAAGCGGCCGTTGCGCCGTTTTTTGC
This sequence comes from Burkholderiales bacterium, assembly GCA_026225455.1. Lineage (GTDB taxonomy): Bacteria > Pseudomonadota > Gammaproteobacteria > Burkholderiales > Burkholderiaceae > LMUX01. Next base: position 7,815 of record JAMFSV010000319.1, read on the forward strand.
AATGGAGTGCCAGCGGCATCTTGCTTGCGTTAATCGCCTTCAGCGCCTACGCGCTGCTTTATCCGGAACGGATGCCGGACGCCGTTGGACTTGTGGTCGAAGACCTGACCGGGGCCAATCCGCATCCGGTTCATTTATTGAAGCCCGAGACAGTACCCTTGAGTTTGCTGGCGCAACTCGGCAAACAAATTTTCTTTGACCCGTCGCTGTCCGCGTCGGGTACGCAATCGTGCGCCTCGTGCCACAGTCCCGAGCATGCCTACGGGCCGCCGAATGCGGCCCTGGTGCAACTGGGCGGCCCGCATATGACGCTGCCCGGCTATCGACCGCCGCCTTCGCTGGCTTATCTGTATCGTCAAGCGACGTTTACTATCGGACCCGAAGCCGCGGATATGGATACCCCGGTGGCCACCCTGAGCCAGACGGCGGCGCAAGTGCAAGGCGTGGCGCGCGCCCAAAAGACCGCCGGCGTGGCGCCTGTCGCGCCCGCCATGGTGCCGCAAGGCGGCTTGTTCTGGGATGGCCGGGCCGATACGCTACAAGCGCAAGCCGTTGGCCCGCTGGTGAATCCGGTCGAAATGGCCAACGCTAACGAAGCCGAGGCGGCGCATAAGCTGGCGCAAACCAAATATCGCGACATGTTCAAACAACTGTTCGGCCCGCGCATCCTCGATCAGCCCGATATGTTGCTGGCCGAAGCCATGTCCGCGGTCAGCCGTTATCAGATTGAAGACCAGTCGTTCCACGAGTTCAACAGCAAATATGATTACTGGCTGGAAGGACAGGCACGCTTGAGCCCGGCTGAATTACGCGGCATGCGGCTGTTTAACGACCAGGACAAGGCGAATTGCGCCGGCTGCCATTTAAGCCAGCCCGGCCACGATGGCCTGCCGCCGTTATTTACCGATACGCAATACGAGGCGCTCGGCGCGCCGCGCAATCCGAAGCTGGCCGAGAACAAGGATCCCAAGTATTTCGACATGGGCATTTGCGGACCTTATCGCACGGATTTGAAGGACCAGACGCAATATTGCGGCATGTTCCTGACCCCGACGCTGCGCAACTCGGCCAATCGCCCGGTGTACTTCCATAACTCGGTCTACCATACGCTGCAACAAGTGATGGAATTCTATAACTGGCGCAACACCAACCCCGAGAAAATCTATCCGCGCGATGCGTCGGGCAAGGTCAAAAAGTACGACGATATCCCGCCGCAATATCAAGCCAACATCGACATCCTGGATGCGCCGTTCGACCGCAAGTTCGGCGACCAACCGGCGATGAACCAACACGATATCGAGGACATCATCGCCTTCGTGAAGACCTTGAATGACGGGTATCAACCGGGCTGGACTTTGAACCACGTGGGGCATTGATCCAGGGTGGCGCTGCGGATGGCCGCAGCTTGCGGGCGTGCAGGATCAATCGAAGCGATAGGTCAGCGTCGCCAGCAAGGTGCGCCCGCTGCCCGGTATCGCACGGCCGCCGTCGGCATCGACCAGGGCGCTGTAATAGGTCTTGTTGCTAAGGTTCAGGAGATTGAGACG
>JAMFSV010000320.1 GCA_026225455.1 Burkholderiales bacterium
CCGAACACGCATATCTATTGCCGACGCGTTTTTGCAAGACGGCAGGCGGGACGAAGCGATTCAGGTGTACCAGAAGGGCGTTGCGGCGGGTGACGAAGCATCCGCTTTCGCGCTTCAAAGGCTGTTCGCCGAACGTCAAAAGTCAGACGGAGGCACGAGTGTAGATACGGAACGCGCCAGGCGTTATGAAGCAACCAGGGTATTTCTGGCAGCTAATCAGAACGCGAACGCCACCGTGCCGGACGTCGAAAAGATCGTGCCGCTGCCGCCCGCCCCTTTGCCTGCATGGAATGGGACGTTCCAGTGGGCGCTCGACGATGCGAAGGCGAAGGTAAATGCAAAGCCGCCCGCGAGGCCGCCGGAGCAGCTGATCAATCGCCTGAGCAAAGCGAAGAACCTCGATCCGCATACGGGCTTGCCGCCGACGTAGAGTACAGTTGTTGTTGGCATATTGTCAGAAGTCGACGTGTGCCTAAAGAAAAAATCTGAAACCCGACTGAAGTGCGCGGCGTCTATCCAGCACTTCGGGATTCAATATGCTCGGCGGTCGACCTGCTTGTGGACCAATATCGGGCGCGGCGAGCAGGTTGTCGACGGCGAGATTGGCTTTCGCGCGGCGCGTTGCTATTGTCGCGCTGCCAGTGTGCGGTGTCATCACGCGGTCTGAGTCGCGGTCGAAGCGATCCAGCCGCGCGCGTTAGTACGCTCAGCCCGTTCAGCACATACCTCTCGCATCAGGCATCAAACTCACCCGGCATTCCCGTGTTTGCCATTCCAACCTCAAACTCCCCACTGCGCCCCAATCAATTTCAACGCCGCCGCAATCGCCGGTTCCTCGCAGCGCTCGGCACGGGTGACAAAGGTGAGTTCGGTAGCCACCTGCACCGTGTCGGCGATAGCCAAGCCATGCGCGTGCGCTTCGCGTAGCGCCACCGCGTCGCGTGCCAGGGTCAGGCCGATGCCGGACTTGACCAGGTCGAGCATGGAGGTTTCCTGGTCGACTTCGGCGACTTTGACGGGGGTGACTTTGAGCGCCCCGAAAATGGCCGACAGCAGCCGATTGTGTCCGGAGGCGGGTGGGGTCCAGATCCACGGCAGGGCCGCCAATTCGGGCCAACCGGCGCCGGTGAGGCGATTTTTCCAGCCGGTGGGGGCGAGGACGCGGTAGTTGAAGGGCGTCAGCGTGACGCTATGGAATTCGCGGCTGTCCATCCGGGCCGGCGCCGCAGTCGCGGTGCGAGTGGCGGCATGCGTTGTTACATCACCCGCACCCGCGCCGGGCTGGCCGATGTAATAACCTACATCCAGCTCGCCGGCCGCAACCTGTTCCAATACCCATCCCGACATGCCGTGCCGGAGCGCCGTTTCGATCTGTGGATAACCTTCGACCAGGCGCTTGAGAAAGCCGCCCAGGCGCAGGAATTCCGGATCGAGAATGGTGCCGATGCGCAGTTGACCCTGGACTGTATCGCGCATCGCGGCCGCGGCGCGTTCGACATCGGCGGCGCTGGTCAGGGCTCGCTCGGCCAGGGGCAGCAGTGCTTGACCGTCGCGGGTCAAGGTCAAGCCATGGGCGGTGCGGGAGAATAGCGTGAGCTTGAGGGTTTCCTGCAAATGCTTGAGGCGCAGGCTGACAGCGGGCTGGGTCAGATGTAATGAGGTCGCCGCCCGAGTCAGATTCCCGGTGCGGGCGACGATCACAAAAGCACGCAATAAAGTCAGGTCCATAGCGAGCTATATTAGCCGAACTTATATCTTAACTCAGAAGAAATCATTGGATTCTTGGTGCCCAAGCGCTCTATGCTGCAAAAGAGCATCTGCTGGAGCGCCGCTTCCAAGGGTTTTCCCGAGCCCCCCCGGTTGGCTGTGATGGCCTGTTTTTGGCCGTCGCCGAAGATTTCGGTCGCCCGCAAAAACGAGTCCCCGGCACAGCGCCACGGGGCCTGGCAAGTTGAGACCTTGCCGCACCTGATCATGAGCCTCTACGGCTTATCGCCTTCATCCCGAGAACAATTATGAGTCAGCCTAATATTCCTGTCATTTCCCACCATATCAATGGCCGCGCCGTCGCCGGTCGCAGCGAGCGCTACGGCGAGGTATTCAATCCCGCGTTCGGCAGTGTGGCGGCGCATGTGCCGCTGGCTTCGGTAGCTGAAGTCGGTGCCGCGGTGGCGGCAGCGAAGGCGGCTTATCCGGCCTGGAGCGAGATGGCGCCGTTAAAGCGGGCGCGGGTTTTGTTCAAGTTCAAGCAATTGCTCGATGAACATCAGGAAGAATTGGCGGCGTTGTTGACGCGCGAACACGGCAAGGTGTTTTCGGATGCGCTGGGAGAAGTGGCGCGCGGCATCGAGGTGGTCGAATTTGCATGCGGTATTCCGAACCTGCTGAAGGGGCAATATACCGAGCAAATCGGCGGCGGCATCGATAACTGGAGTGTGCGTCAGTCGTTGGGGGTGGTGGCGGGCGTGACGCCGTTTAATTTCCCGATGATGGTGCCGTGCTGGATGTTCCCGATCGCCATTGCATGCGGCAATACCTTTGTGCTGAAGCCCTCGGAGCGCGATCCGTCGGTGCCGGTAAGGCTGGCTGAATTGCTGACGCAGGCGGGGCTGCCCGATGGGGTATTCAACGTGGTGCATGGCGATAAAGAAGCGGTCGATGCTTTGCTCCAGCATCCGGATGTCGAGGCGCTGTCCTTTGTCGGTTCGACGCCGATTGCCGAATACATCTATGCGCAAGGCACGGCGCGCGGCAAGCGGGTCCAGGCTCTGGGCGGGGCCAAGAATCATTTGGTGGTAATGCCGGATGCCGATCTCGACCAGGCGGTGGATGCCTTGATCGGCGCAGCTTACGGCTCGGCCGGCGAACGTTGCATGGCGATCTCGGTGGCGGTTGCCGTCGGTAAAGTAGCGGATCAGTTGGTGGAAAAGCTGGCGCCGCGCGTGCGGGCGCTGATCATCAAGAACGGGATGGAAGCCGATGCCGAAATGGGGCCGCTCGTTACCGGCGTGCATCATGCCAAGGTCACAGCCTATATTGAGGACGGGGTGCGGTCGGGGGCAACCTTGCTGGTCGATGGACGCGGTCACAAGGTGGCCGGGCATGAGCAGGGCTTTTTTATCGGCGGCACCTTGTTCGATCATGTGACGCCCGAGATGAAAATCTATAAAGAAGAGATTTTTGGACCGGTGTTGGCGGTAGTGCGGGTGCCCGATTTTGCCAGTGCGGTGGAACTGATCAACGCTCATGAGTTCGGCAACGGCGTGGCTTGTTTTACCTCGGATGGCGGTGTGGCGCGCGCTTTTGCGCGCCAGATCAAAGTGGGGATGGTGGGGATTAATGTGCCGATCCCGGTGCCGATGGCCTGGCATTCCTTCGGCGGCTGGAAACGCTCTTTGTTCGGCGACCACCATGCCTATGGCGAAGAAGGAATTCGTTTCTACACGCGTTATAAGAGCATCATGCAACGTTGGCCGGACAGTATCGCCAAGGGCGCCGAGTTCACCATGCCGGTGGCGAAGTAGTATTCTGAACGGGATTGCCGGGTATTACCCGGTATTGCTAAGTGCGGCGGCGGCGGCGGCCGATCCTGCCGCACCCATGATTTGCCGCGTCGAGAATCCAATAATAAAAATGGCAGCAGGAGACATCGTGGCGAAACTGGAAGGCGAGTTCGATTACATCATCGTGGGTGCCGGCACGGCCGGCTGTGTGCTGGCCAATCGGCTGACGCGCGACCCCGAGGTGACGGTATTGTTGCTGGAAGCCGGCGGCAAGGATGACTACCACTGGATCCATATTCCCGTGGGTTATCTGTATTGCATCGGCAACCCGCGCACCGACTGGATGTACAAGACCCAGGCTCAAGCCGGATTGAACCAGCGGGTCTTGTCCTATCCGCGCGGGCGAGTGCTGGGCGGGTCGTCGTCGATCAACGGCATGATCTATATGCGCGGGCAGCGCGAAGATTACGATGGGTGGGCGCAAGCTACCGGTGACGCCGGCTGGAGCTGGGATGCGGTGCTGCCGTTGTTCAAGCGCAGCGAGGACCATCACGGCGGCGCAAATGAATGGCATGGCGCGGGTGGCGAGTGGCGCGTCGAGAAGCAGCGTTTGCGCTGGCAGATTCTGGAAACCTTTGCCGAAGCCGCCGCGCAAAGCGGCGTGCCGCGCACCGACGACTTCAACCGCGGCGACAATTTCGGCATCGGCTATTTCGACGTCAATCAGCGGCGCGGCATCCGCTGGTCCTCGGCCAAGGCATTTTTGCGGCCGGCCAGCAAACGCGGCAACTTGACCATTATTACCGGAGCCCAGGTGCAGCACCTGACCTTCGATGGACGCCGCTGCACCGGCGTGGCGTATCGCGGCGGCGGCGACGATTACCTGGCGCGCGCGCGCGGCGAGGTCCTGCTCGCATCCGGTGCGGTCAATTCACCTCAGTTGCTGGAACTGTCCGGTATTGGCGATGCGGCACGCCTGCAGCACTTGGGCGTGCCTGTGGTCGCGCATCTGCCTGGCGTCGGTGAAAACCTGCAGGATCATTTGCAATTGAGAATGGCCTTCAAGGTCGACGGCGTCAGTACGCTGAACACTTTGTCTGCGCGATGGTGGGGCAAACTCGCCATCGGCGTGCGTTATGCGCTGCTGCAAAGCGGACCCTTGAGTATGGCGCCGTCGCAATTGGGCGCTTTTGCCAAATCGGACCCGGACGATCCGAATCTCGTCCGCCCCGATCTTCAATATCATGTGCAGCCGTTGTCGCTGGAGCGCTTCGGCGAACCCTTGCATGCGTTTAATGCTTTCACCGCCTCGGTGTGTCAGTTGCGGCCGACGTCGCGCGGCAGTGTGCATATCGAATCCGCCGATCCGTTTACCGCGCCCGCCATCGCGCCCAATTATCTGGCGACCGAACATGACCGGCAAGTGGCTGCCAATGGCCTGCGATTGACGCGCCGCATTGCCGCCGCCGCCGCATTGGCGCG
>JAMFSV010000321.1 GCA_026225455.1 Burkholderiales bacterium
GCTGCGGGCAGATGCCGCGCGGTGCGGATGAAATGCTCGCGATAGTATTTCAGTTCGTCTATCGATTCATGGATATCGGCCATCGCGGTATGCATCGCGCGCTTTTGGAAACCCTTGTATACCGTGGGTTCCCAGCGACGGCACAATTCCTTGAGAGTGCTGACATCGAGATTGCGATAGTGGAAGAAGCGTTCCAGCTCGGGCATCCAGCGCGCCATAAAACGGCGGTCCTGGCAAATCGAATTGCCGCACATGGGCGATTTGCCGGGTGGCACATAGAGGCTCAGGAAATCCTGCAACTGCACCGCCGCATCCGATTCGCTCACCCGCGACGCCTTGACCCGCTCAATCAGGCCGGAGCGGCCATGAGTATTCTTGTTCCACTCGTCCATTTTGCCCATCGTCTCGTCGCTTTGATGCAGCGCCAGCACCGGCCCTTCGACCATCACTTTGAGGTCGGAGTCGGTCACCACCACCGCCACTTCGATGATGCGGTCGGTATCGGGCTCAAGGCCGGTCATTTCCATATCGAGCCAGATGAGATTGAATTCGCTGCGGGCGAGTTTGACGGGTACGGCTTCCGTGTCGGCGGATGAGGTGGGAGTGTTCGTCATAGTGTCATCAGTATTGCAAGGTAGGCGGATAACGCCGATCCGGATTTAGAGCCCGAGGCCGGTGTGCGTCGAATCATGGGCGTTATTGTGCCCGATTCGACGCATTCTGGGCTAAACCCTTGATTTGCCGCGGCTTCATCGGATAGAAGCGGCATTTTCTCCCGCTTCAGGCGGGTGCCGGAAGGCCCGAATGACGACAATCGCACGCGTCTGAACCACAGACACAGCTCCGGCCCGAAGATAGCCGCCAAGCCAATCCCAGCAGCAGGCGCGAACGTGAGAGAATTTGCCTTCTGCTACGAATCAAACGGATTAAAGCCGATGTTCACCCTGCTGTTTATTGTCGCACTGGCGGCAATGGTCATTACCAAATTGTGGCTGGCACTGCGCCAGATGCGCCACGTGGCACGCCACCGCGCGACGGTCCCGGCCGAGTTCAGCGCCAGCATTACGCTGAACTCGCACCAAGCGGCGGCGGACTACACCGTGGCCCAGACCCGTCTGGCCTTATGCGAAATCGTCGCCGGTGCCGTGGTGCTGCTGGCACTCACCTTGGCCGGCGGCCTGCAATGGCTGGCCACCGCCATCTCGCACGCCTGGGGCAGCGGATATCTGGCCCAGTTGGCCACCGTCGGCGCGGTGATTGCAATTACCAGCCTGGCCGACCTGCCGTTCGATTACTTCCGGCAATTTGTCATCGAAGCGCGTTTCGGTTTTAACCGCATGACCCCGGCCCTGTTTTTCCTGGACCTGGCCAAAGGCATCTTGATCGGTGTGGTCCTGGGTTTGCCGTTGTTGACAGCCGTCTTGTGGCTGATGCGCGAAGCCGGTGCCAACTGGTGGTGGTGGGCCTGGCTGGTGTGGGTCGGGTTTAATATGCTGGTGCTGGTGCTGTATCCGACCTTGATCGCCCCGCTGTTCAATAAATTCAAGCCGCTCGACGACGACTCGCTGCGTGCCCGCATCGAAGCGCTGCTCAAGCGCTGCGGCTTTGCCGCCAAAGGAGTCTTTGTGATGGACGGCAGCCGCCGCTCGGCACACGGCAACGCTTACTTTACCGGTTTCGGCGCGGCCAAACGCATCGTGTTTTTCGATACTTTGCTGGCGCGTCTGGACGGTAGCGAAATCGAGGCCGTGCTGGCGCACGAACTCGGCCATTTCAAACATCGCCATGTGCTGAAACGGTTGGTGACGACCTTCGCCATCAGCCTGATCATGCTGGCTTTACTCGGTTGGCTGGCGCAATGTTCCTGGTTCTACACGGGTCTGGGCGTCACACCTTGGGCCAAGGGCAATCAAGCCTTGGCGCTGATCCTGTTTTTCCTGGTGATGCCGGTATTTCTGTTTTTCGCCAGTCCGCTGAATAGCCTGACCTCGCGCAAACATGAATTCCAAGCCGATGCCTTCGCCGCCAGCCAGACCGATGCGCACGACCTGGTCAGCGCCTTGGTCAAGCTGTATCAGGACAATGCCTCGACCTTGACCCCCGACCCGCTCTATACCGCGTTTTATTATTCGCACCCGCCCGCTTCACAACGCATCGAGCGCCTGTTGGCGCTGCGCCAGGCATGACGCGTCCGCGGCAGACCCAGGCGGCGGGTACGGCGCAGGTCACGGCAGCAGCCGCGGCCAAGAAAGGCGGCGAACGTTTCGGCGGGCGCGTGATTGCGGCTCACGGGCGGCATTATCTGGTGGCGCCCGCAGCCGGCGGCCCACCACAGCAATGCTTTCCGCGCGGCAAAAAAAGCGAGATCGCGGTGGGCGACCACGTGCTGTTCGAACAAACCTCGGCCAATCAGGGCGTGATAGTCGAAATCGGCCCGCGCCGCAATTTGCTGCACCGCTCGGACCAATTCAAATCCAAACTCTTCGCCTCCAATCTCGATCAGTTGATGATCGTGTTGGGGACCGAGCCCTACTTCAGCGAAGATCTGCTGGGACGAGCACTGGTGGCGGCTGATGCGCACGGCCTGGAGGCGGTGATCGTGCTCAACAAGATCGACGTCGAAGCTGCCATGCCGGTCGCGCGAGCCCGCTTGGCACCCTATCGCGCGCTCGGTTATCAAGTGGTGGAAGTCTCGGTATTGGGCGCGCCCGACACGGCGCGCGCGATCCTCGGCCAGCATTTGCATGGCCGGGCCACCTTGCTGCTGGGACAATCGGGCATGGGCAAGTCGACCCTGGTGAATTTGATTGTGCCCGACGCCGAAGCCGCCACCCGCGAAATTTCCACCGCGCTCAATAGCGGCAAACACACCACCACCTTTACCCGGCTCTATACGCTACCGGAGCAAGGGGCGCTGATCGACTCGCCGGGCTTCCAGGCATTCGGCCTGTACCCTCTCACCGAGGGGGAGCGGGACCGCGGGTGTCCGGACTTCCGGCCGCTGCTGA
>JAMFSV010000322.1 GCA_026225455.1 Burkholderiales bacterium
CGAGTACCGACAAACTGCCGCCGTTTTCCAGCAGCACATTCGACGCCACATTAATGGCGATGGAAAACGTGCCGCCGGCGTTGCGGCCGCTAACGGTGGCCGAGGTATTGGTCACCAGCGCCGCGCCAGTGTTTTGCACCACCCCCGTAGCGCTGCCACCCGACAGCACGGTGAGCTTGCCGCCGCTGGTGGCGGTGGTACCGCTCGCGATACCGCTGGTGGACACTTGCTGCTGTCCGCCACTGTTAATCAAGGTGCCGTTCGCGATACCGCCGGAAGAAACAAATTCGATGCCGGCATTGACCGTGGTGCCGCTAGCCGCGCCACCGGTATAAACAGTGTCATAGCCGCCGCCGTTATCCGTCACATTCAACGCCACGCCGCCGCTTGAGACAGCCACATAACCATTGTTGTTGATCGTAGCGCTCGCCGTGCCGCCGCTGAGGACATACTGATATTGACCGCCGCCCACCGTGGTGCCGATTGCCACTCCGCCGCTCAGATATTCAGCCCCCGCATTAATCACCGTACCGCTCGCCGTGCCGCCCGAGAACACCGTTTCGTGGCCGCCCCCGCTGAGCGTGGCGCCGAGCACGACGCCCCCGGAAACAAGCAAGTCGCCGCCCCCGTTAACCACGGTCCCGCTGGCCCAGCCGTTGTCATAGATCACTTGCGCGCCGCTGCTATTGACCAGGGTGTTCAGGGCCGAACCGCCGCTGGATACCGCCTGCGTACCGCCGCTGCTGACATTGGTACTACTGGTTTGGCCGCCATCGACCACGGTTTGCGTATCGGGACCATTCACCGTGAGATTGTTCACCACCTGGCCCGAGCCGACCACGCTGTCAGCCGCATGGGCCGGATAGGTCAACAGCGGCAGCGCCGCAATCACCACGGCGGCAATCGGACGAAAACGAAAACCCGAAACGGGATCGAGCAGGGAAACGGCGAGCCGGGATTGACCCGTGGTTGAGGTATGCATGAAGTGGCCTGATAACTTTCGAGGAGAAAGGCAAAAAGGACGCATCATCCCAGGGGAAACCCTGATCACAGATCAACCAATTAAGATATAGGACTAACGGAACTGAACGAAAGATTTGGAACAAGACTCGTGACGGGCGTTGCCGTGGCGCGGCCCCGCATGTGGGGCGATATGGTAGGGGGGGCGCCCCCACCGACTGCCTTCTATGCCAATTTCACAGCACACAAACAGACAAATCATGCTGCACTGCGGCGACGGAAAACCAGCGTGAGCCTTGACTTTCGAGGCCGCACAAAAGATCATATGACCATCAAATGATCAATTGATCAAAATACAAATCGAAACGGGCGGCATGCTCAGCCTCCGCTCAGCTTCCGGATAGGGACATTCATATGGCAAGCCAGGAAATATCGCAATCCACTACCGATAATGTGATCGTCCATATCGGCATAGGCGCCTTTCATCGCGCTCATCAAGCCTGGTATCTGCATCGGCTCAATCTGAAAGGGGATAGCCACTGGTCATTGGCGATCGGCAATATCCGCGCCGACATGCAGCCGGTGTTGCAAGCCTTGGCCAGCCAGGACGGCGTGTATACGTTGGAGACGGTCACCCCCGAAGGTGAACGCGATTACGAAACCATCCGCTCGATCAAGCGCGTGATCCCCTGGGATGCCAATCTGGACAGTCTGGTTGCCGCAGCGGCCGAGCCGCGCTGCAAAATCATTTCCTTTACGGTCACGGAAGGCGGTTATTACCTCGACGATCATCATCGCCTGGATCGCACCAGCCCCGACCTCGCCGCCGACCTGGCCGGTGCTCGCACCACCATCTACGGCACGATTGCCGCGATCCTCGCGCAACGCATGGAGCAGCAAGCCGGTCCGGTGACCTTGTTGAATTGCGATAACCTGCGCGGCAACGGCGAGCGTTTCCGCGCCGGCCTGCTGGAATTTCTGCAAGCCACGGCCCAAGTTGAACTGCACGACTGGGCTCGCACCCACACCACTTCGCCCAATACCATGGTCGACCGGATCACGCCGCGCTCCAATGACGAATTGAAAGTGCGCGTCAAACAAGCCACCGGCTTCGACGATCAATCTCCGGTGATGGGCGAGCGTTTTATCCAGTGGGTGATCGAAGACGATTTTTGCGCAGGACGTCCAGCCTGGGAAACTGTGGGCGCCGAGCTGGTGAGTTCGGTCTTGCCCTACGAAGAGGCCAAAATCCGCATTCTCAATGCCAGCCATAGTTGCATTGCCTGGGCCGGCACCTTGATCGGGCTCGACTACATTCACCAGGGCACCATCGACCCGGCGATCCGGAAAATGGCTTTCGATTATGTCACCGACGATGTGATCCCCTGCCTCACGCCCAGTCCGCTCGACCTCGCGGCCTACCGCGATGTGGTGCTGTCGCGCTTCAGCAATCCCTATATTCAGGACACCAACCAGCGGGTTGCGGCCGACGGGTTTTCCAAGATTCCCGGCTTTATCTTGCCGACGATAAAAGAATGCCTGGAACGCGGGGCGCAACCGCACAGCACCGCGCTATTGCCCGCTTTGTTTTTTGTCTTTTTACAGCGTTGGCATGCGGGCACCTTGCCCTATGTCTATCAGGATGGCACGATGGATGTCGACGCCGCCCATGCGATATTTACCAGCCCCGACCCGCTCGCCGCATTCTGCGCGGATCGGATGTGGGGCAGCCTCGCCGGCCAACCGGCGTTGCTGGCACTGATCTCGACCGGGGTGACACAGGTTGAGGCTTGGCTGGCGGCGCAAAACAAAAGCTGAACCGGGCTTGGTCCTCGGATCACCCGCCAAATCAAGCCTCGCTCTATACCGCGCGCCGTCATCCGGCGCGCGGCGATACCCAGGGGGGATTAACCCGCACATCGATCCGGACGGCACCATAGCCGGGTAAAGTAGCAGTCCAACATCTCGCAAGGTTTCTCGCTCATGTATCTCGGCATCGACCTGGGCACTTCGGAAGTCAAAGTATTACTGCTCGCGCCAAGCGGCCTGGTGGTCGGCACCGCGGGCGCACCGTTTCAAGTATCGCGCCCCCAACCGCGCTGGTCCGAGCAGGATCCGGCAAGTTGGTGGCAAGGTACCTGCGATGCGATTGCCGCCCTGCGCGCGCAACACCCGCAGGCCTTCGCCCAGATTCGCGGAATCGGCCTATCGGGTCAAATGCACGGCGCCGTACTGCTGGACGACCATGATCGCGTATTGCGGCCCGCCATCTTGTGGAACGATATGCGCAGTGTGGTCGAGTGCGCCGAACTGACCGCGCGGGCACCGCGACTGCATCAAATCGCCGGCAATTTGGCGATGCCGGGTTTCACCGCCCCCAAACTGATGTGGGTTGCCCGCCATGAGCCGGAAATTTTCCGGCAACTGGCCTGCGTCTTGCTGCCCAAAGACTACGTCCGGCTACAGTTGACCGGCACCAAAGCGATCGACCCGTCCGACGCCGCCGGCACTTTATGGCTCGATGTGGCCCGGCGCGACTGGTCCGATGAATTACTCGATGCCTGCGGCTTGAGCCGCCGGCAAATGCCGCCCCTCATCGAAGGCAGCGCGCCGGCCGGGATGTTGCGTGCCGAACTGCTGCGCGAATGGGGTTTGGCGGGTCCGGTGGTGGTGGCCACAGGCGGCGGCGACAATGCCGCCAGCGCGGTCGGCATCGGCGCCACCGAACCGGGCGACGGCTTCTTGTCGCTCGGCACCTCAGGCGTGCTGTGTGTCATCAGCGACCGCTACCAACCCAACCCGGCCTCCGCCGTGCATTCGTTTTGCCATGCGGTGCCGGAGCGCTGGAATCAGATGAGTGTGGTGTTATCCGCGGCAAGCTGCCTGCGCTGGGTCTGCAAACTCACCGGAACAGACGAAGCCTCGCTGCTGGCCGATGTCGCCGCGCTGACCGAGCAGCAATGCGTGCAAGCCCCGCTCTTCCTGCCTTATCTGTCGGGTGAACGCACACCGCACAACGACCCTTATGCCCAAGGGGTATTTTTCGGCATGACGCATGCCACCGAACGCGCAACGCTCGGTTACGCGGTGCTTGAGGGCGTCGCGTTCGCCGTGCTCGACGGCTTCCACGCCCTGCGCGGGGCCGGGATCCAGGCGCAAGCACTGTCGCTGATCGGCGGCGGCGCGCGCAGCCCGTATTGGGCGCAATTGATCGCCGATCTGTTGCAAACGCCGATCCGCACGCATGGCGGCGGCGAAGCCGGCGCGGCACTGGGTGCGGCGCGTTTGGGTTGGCTCGCCGACGGCGGCGTGGCACGCGAGGTGCTGACCAAACCTGAAATACGGGTCGAGTATCGGCCCGAGCCCGCGCGGCATCAAATGCTGCAACCGCGTTTCGAGCGCTTCCGCGAACTCTATCGCCACTTGCGGCCTTTGTTTGACCCGGCGCATGTCACACTGGGCTAATGCCCCGTGTTTGGCCCGGTATCGGGCGAGCGAGCCGAAAGCCGAGCCGAAGCTGCTATCATCCGTGGCTAACTGAGTCCAGGCAAAAGCCGACCTATTGTGTCCAAATCATCTGAAAAACTCGACCTCGCCACGCGTGCAGCATGGCTCTATTACGTGGCCGGCAACACCCAGCACGAGATCGCGGAAAAACTGGGCATCTCGCGGCCGGTAGCACAACGGCTGGTCGCCCTGGCCGTGGAAAAAAACCTGATACGGGTGCGTATCGATCATCGGCTGGCCGACTGCCTGTCGCTCGCGGCACAACTCTCCGCCCGTTATGGCTTGTCCATCTGCGAAGTGGTGCCGGTGGACAACGACAGCCCCGAAGAACTGGGCCGCAAGCTGGCGGTTGCCGGGGCTCAGGTGATGGAACAATTTATCGACATCGAGCCGCCGTCGATTGTCGCGGTAGGCAGCGGCCGAACCCTGAAGGCGGCGGTCGATCAAATCTCGCAACTGGAACGGCCGCAACACCGGCTGGTTTCCATGGTGGGCGCCATCGCCCAAGATGGTTCGTCCAACCCCTACGATGTGGCCCTGCATATTTCCGCCAAAACCGGCGGCAAACATTTTCTGCTGCCGGCTCCGCTCTTGGCCGACAGCGAAGCCGAACACACGCAATGGTGTAATCACCGGCTCTACCGCATCGTCGAATCGCTCTCGGCGCAAGCCGATGTGGCGTTTATCGGGATCGGCAATATCGGCTCGAACTGCCCGCTGCAGCAAGACGGTTTTATCACTGCCGACGAGGTCGATGAAATGGTGGGCCTGGGCGCGGTCGCCGAATTGCTGGGTCGGCCGATCGACGCCGACGGCCGCGCTCTCGTGTCGTCAACCATGGCGCGGATCACCAGCGTGCCGCTGGATTCGCCGCCGAAGCGCCCGACCATCGGTTTTGCCGGAGGCGCGGCCAAACGCCAAGCCATCTTGGCAGCACTGAACGGCGGCTGGTTGTCGGGGCTGGTGACGGATGAGCTGAGCGCACGCGCGGCGCTCGCCGCTCCCGCGCCTCAGCGAATGGAAGCGGCATCGTCTCACGCCAAAACCCGCCGCGCGGTGAGCTGAAATTCCGCAGCGGAGATAACCGCAGCGTGGGTAGCATCAGGGGCCTGGCCCCAAGCCCAAGCATCACATCAAGATCGCGCCCAACCTGGCAACAGGCCGACGCACACCTAGCGCTTCATCTTTTGCTGCAGCGCCCGCTTGATCTCGGGCCATTCCGTATCGATCATGCTAAAACGCACCGAGTTGCGCTTGCGGCCGTCCGGCATGATGCGCTCGTGCCGGATGATGCCTTCCTGTTGCGCGCCGATACGCAGGATCGCCGTGCGCGATTTTTCGTTGAGTTCGTCGGTGGTGAACTGGACCCTGACACAGGCCATGACCTCAAACGCATAAGCCAGCAGAAGATATTTCGCTTCGGTGTTCACTGCGGAACGCTGCGCCGATTCGCTGAGCCACGTATGACCAATCTCAAGCTTGCGGTTGGTCCGATCGATTTTCCAAAAGCGGGTACTGCCGATCAGCCGTCCAGTATCGCGTTTGACGATGACAAAGGGCATGACGGTGCCCGCTTGCCGTCCCGCCAACGCGACAGCGACATACTCGGCTATGGTCTCAGGCCCGGGGATTACCGTCAGCTTCATCTGCCACAATTGGCCGTCTGCCGCCGCAGCCAACAAAGCCTGCGCATGTGCCGCCTGCAGCGGTTGCAGCTCAACCGTGCCGCCGGTCAAGCTGGCCTGGTCCAATTGGAACTCGTGGATGCTCATATCCTCTCAGGCTGCGGACAAGACCTCGACCACCTTGCGTTCGAACGCCAAGCCCGCGGCATCGAACAAATGGCAATGCTTGGGATCCGCCGCAAGCTTGACCGTGCTGCCCTTGCGATGCTGGGCCAAGGGCGAAATACGCGCAATCAGGCCATCGGCCGACAAGGCGCATTCAGCATAAAGATAGGCCGTGTCGCCCAACGACTCCACCGTCATCACGCGAGCGCTGACGCCGCCTTGCGCTGTATCGAGCTTAAGATGCTCAGGCCGGATGCCCACCGTGACCGCGTCACCGACCGCCGCTTGCCCAGGCACCACCGCAACCTCCTGGGTCTCGCCGTTGGTATAACGCACGGTGAGCGAGTCGGCAGCCACCGCGGCGATGCTACCTTCCAGGAAATTCATTTTCGGCGAACCGATAAAACCGGCCACAAACTTGTTGGCGGGTGCATGGTACAGCGTGTTGGGTGAACCGACCTGTTGCACCAGGCCGCCCGACAGCACCACAATCTTGTCGGCCAGCGTCATGGCTTCGACCTGATCGTGCGTGACGTAAATCATGGTGGTCTTCAACTCGTCATGCAGGCGAGCGAATTCCAGGCGCATCTTGACTCGCAGCGCGGCGTCGAGGTTCGATAACGGTTCGTCGAACAGGAACACTTTGGGTTTGCGCGTGATGGCGCGGCCGATGGCGACGCGCTGACGTTGGCCGCCGGACAACTGCTTGGGTTTGCGATCCAGCAGATGTTCGATATGCAGGATCTTGGCGGCATTGCGCACCGCCACTTCGATTTCAGCTTTTTTGGTGCCCGCCAGTTTCAAGCCGAATGCCATGTTGTCGAACAAGGTCATATGCGGATACAAAGCATAGGATTGGAACACCATGGCAATACCGCGTTTGGCCGGCGGTGTGTCGTTGACTTGCACTCCATCGATCATCAGGTCGCCTGCCGTGATCGGCTCCAACCCGGCAATCATCCGCATCAAAGTCGATTTGCCGCAACCGCTCGGGCCGACAAACACCACAAACTCGCCATCGGCGATGTTCAGATTGATGTCTTGCAAGACGTCGCTGTCATCGTAACGCTTGCTGATATTTTTCAAAACTACGCTAGCCATGCTGTGTCTCCTAGTCTGGACTTGGCGCGGCTGTCGTGCCGCGTGATTGCCCAATGCCGGGCGGTATCGCCTACCGCCTCTGTAAGATTCTCGTTACCGCCGCCTAGGCCGGTAGCCAAGGTTATGCACCATGCACTTCCGCTGCTTGATCCGATGCGCCCTGCCCTGCGGCCAAACCGGCAATCAGGTCGGGCAACGCATCCATATGCGTCAGTACATAATGTGCGCCGGCCGCACGCAAAGCCTGATCCTGCCCCGGAGCATTATGGCCGCCGCCGATAAAACCGATCACGCGCATCCCGGCGCGCATCGCCGCGGTGACGCCGGTGGTACTGTCCTCCACCACCACACAACGGGCTGGGCTTACGCCAAACCCCCGCGCCGCGGCCAGATAAACATCGGGCGCCGGTTTGGGATGGGCCACGCTATCGGCGCAATACACCCGATCGTCGAAGAAGCGGCGCAAACCATGCCGTTGCAAGATCGCCCTGACATGTGCCGTATCGCTGTTGCTGGCACAGGCTTTGGGTAAGCCGATGCGGGCAAACGCGGTATCCACGCCGGGCACCATTGGCGCTTGCTCACAGGCATGTTCCAGGCGTTGCCGCAGTGCCTCGATCTCGTACACCTCAAAACCGGAACCGACTTGGGTCGCTACCGTATGCAACACGACTTCAATGCGCTGCCCCAGCAAAGGCAGCAGGATCGGGCTGATCTCCACGCCGGGCCAGCGTTGACTCAACTCGGCGATCAGCAGTTCAGCCGCCACACTTTCGCTGTCGACCAGCACGCCATCGCAATCGCAAATCATGTGAGTCGGAGGCAGCAAGCTCGGCATTATTTAACCGCCCCAAAGGTCAAGCCACGGACCAATTGCTTTTGCGACAGCCAGCCCACGATCATGATGGGTGCCACCGCCAGCAGCGAAGCCGCCGACAGCTTGGCCCAGAACAACCCTTCAGGACTGGAGTAAGAGGCGATAAAAACGGTCAGCGGCGCGGCTACCGAACTCGATAAATTGATACTCCAGAAAGCCTCGTTCCACGACAGGATCACCAGCAGCAGCGACGTGGAGGCCAGACCGGGTACGGCCATCGGCATCAACAGATAAACGATTTCCTGCCAGGTGGCGGCGCCATCCATACGGCCGGCTTCCAGGATATCGCGCGGAATTTCGCAAAAGTAGGTGTAGACCATCCATACCGCAATCGGCAAATTGATCAGGGTGTAGACAATCACCAGTCCCGTGACAGTATCGAGCAAGCCGGCGGATTTCCACAGCAGGTAGATCGGCACCAGCACACCGACCGACGGCATCATCTTGGTCGACAGCATCCACAGCAGGATTTTCTGTGTGCGTTTTTCCGGGAAAAATGCCATGGCGTAGGCCGACGGTACCGCCAGCAATAAGCACAGTATCGTCACCCCCACGGAAATCTGGATCGAATTCCAGGCAAAAGCAAAATAATTGCTGCGGGCAAACACATCCCTGAAACTTTGCAAGGTGGGGGTGAAAAACAGGCTCATCGAATAAGCCTGTTGTTCGGTCTTGAACGCCGTGATGGTCATCCAGAAGATGGGGAAGAACAGCAGCAGCGCAATCAACCAGGCAAAGGAGCCGGCAATGCCGCGGCGCAAGGTGGCCAGCGAGTTGGGATTCACGATTCGTACTCCCCTTTCAGGTTCTTCGCCAACATGCGCACCAGGAAGAACGAAACGATATTGGCCAGAATCACGGCCAGCATACCGCCCGCCGATGCCAGCCCGATATCGAACTGTTGCAGGCCCAGTGAATAGATCAGGTAAGACAAGTTGGTGGTGGCAATGCCTGGTCCGCCGCCGGTGGTGGTATAGATTTCTGCAAAGATCGACAACAGGAAAATGGTCTCGATCATGACCACCACGGCAATCGGCCGGCGCAAATGCGGCAAGGTGATATAGAAAAACATGGAGAACGGTCCGGCGCCGTCAATCCGTGCTGCTTCCTTTTGTTCCTGATCCAGCGATTGGATCGCGGTA
>JAMFSV010000323.1 GCA_026225455.1 Burkholderiales bacterium
GCTGCGTGGCATAGGGGCACGCCTGTTTGTGCTTGTGCTGCTGAGCGGCGGCCTGCTGCACACCGCATCGGCGCAAGTTCCGCCTGGCGGACCTCCGCCGGGCCCGCCGCCGATTCCGCCGCGCCAGGAACAAGACCCGGCGCAGCGGCTGCTGCAGGAACAGAACAATCAACAGTTGCAACAGAAGTTGCAGCAAGCCCCGGCGCAAATTGAGGTGCCGCAGGTTGAAGCGGTGCCGAATCTGGCGCCGGGCGCCGACGTCGAGAGCCTGCCCGATAGCGAACCGACTTTCCTCATCGAACACATCAAATTTATCGGCCAGACTGTCTTGTCCGCGCGACAACTCGATCAGGTCAGCCAACCTTTTATCGGCAAGAAGCTGGGCCGCAACCGTATCGGCTTATTGCTGCGCCGTTTGACCGAAGCCTTTATCGCGCAAGGCTATATCACCACGCGTGCTTATCTGGGCCAGCAAAACCTGAGTTCAGGCACGCTTGCGATCAACATCGTGCCCGGCCGCATCGAGGGTTATCAACTGAACGGTAAGCCGCTGCGCCCGCTTCCCGCCAATTGGACAATGTTCGACACCCAGGGCGGCGGCCTGATCACCGATGCCGGCACGGCGTGGGCTTTTCCGGACAGTCCGGGAGCGGTATTGCAATTGCCCGATCTGGAGCAAGGCGTCGAGCAGATCAACCGCTTGCGGCGTAATCAGGCGCAAATCCAGATCTTGCCGGGCCAGTCGCCGGGGGATTCGGTGGTGGCCATTAGCAATCCGGCGGGAAATCGTCTGGCGTACGACCTGGGCATGGATAACTACGGCAGCTCGTCGACCGGCAAATTGCGTTATCGCGCCGATGTCGAAGCGGATAACGTCATCGGCTTGCAAGAATCGCTGTCGCTGAATTACGTGGGCACGCAAGACAGCAATGCCTTGGTGTTTTCCGCCGCGGTGCCTTACGGCTATCAGACCTTCAGTTATACCCTGTCGATGTCCGAGTACGAGCAGACCATCGGCCAGAGCGCCTTGTTGATCGGCCAGACCTTCAGCCAGATCCTGGGCTGGAACGACATGCTGCTGCGCTCGCAAAGCGGGCATCTGAGCCTCGACACCACCTTCACCACCTTACGCAGCTATCGCGATGTCAACGATATCGAACTCGATCCGCAAAACCTCAGCGTGCTGCGCCTCGGCTTAAGCGGTTTGCATCACTTCACCGAACCGGGCGGCCCGGCGGCGGTGACCTTCGACGCCGGCGTTTCGCGCGGCCTGCCGTGGTTAAGCGCCAGCCGCGATGCCGCGGGTATCGACGAAACCGACGCCCACAGCCAATTCACCAAATACGATGCATCGAGCACCTGGCAATTGCCGGGCGGCAAAATCGGCACCCTGGATTTTGCCTATCACGGCTCGCTGAGTGCGCAATGGAGCCACGTCGCCCTGTTCGGCAATGAGCAAATTTACCTGGGCGGGATGGATTCGGTGCGCGGTTTTACCGAGGGCGGCATTACCGGCGACAGCGGTTTTTATGTGCGCAACGAATATATCTGGAGCAACACCCCGCAGTGGCATAGCGGTCACTACGAGCCGTACCTGTTTCTCGACGGCGGCAAAGCCCACCTGGTCGCCCAGGGCGGCTGGCCGACACTCGCGGGCGCGGGAGCCGGGGCGCGGGCGCAATGGCGCTACGGCCATCAATCGATTTCCAGCGAACTGCTGCTTGGGCAGGCGCTGATGCAACCGGCGGCATTGGGGCGCAAAGCCACAGTCCTGCTCGCCACTCTCAACTGGTCTGAATAACCGGAGTTCATATGAAATTTACCTCGACGCATCTAAAAACTTCCCCGCTCTTATTACGCACTGTCAGCATGGTCTTGCTCACCGTACTGAGCACCGGTTTTAGCGTGGCCCATGCCGCAACTCCGTCGAGCTCATCCAAGGCTGCGGCCGCCGCGCCCAGCGCCGCGTCGGCGCCGCTGCCCGCCGGCGTGGTAGCCAAAGTCAACGATGTCACCATCACGCAAGATCAGTTGGACCAAGCGGTACGGGCCAGCGGCACGGCCGATACGCCGCAACTGCGCGCCAATTTGAAAAACCAATTAATCGCTCGCGAA
The DNA here is from genome assembly GCA_026225455.1 of Burkholderiales bacterium. Taxonomy (GTDB): domain Bacteria; phylum Pseudomonadota; class Gammaproteobacteria; order Burkholderiales; family Burkholderiaceae; genus LMUX01. The sequence continues at coordinate 2,116 of JAMFSV010000323.1, forward strand.
TTGTTTCGCCAGGTCGCGCAGAAGGCTCACTACGACACCCATGCCGACGTGCAAGCGGCCGTCGAGCAAGCGAAAACCCTCGCCATGACCCAGGCATATTTGCGCGACAACGTCAAACCGGCACCCGTGACCGATGAGCAGATCAAGGCGCAATACGACGCCATCGTCGCCACCCTGGGCGACAACGAATTCCGCCCCAGCGTGATCATCCTGGACGACGCGGACAGCGCACAAAAAGTGCTGGACCAGATCAAGAAGGGCGGCGACTTCGCCCAGTTGGCCAAGCAATACAGCAAAGGCCCGAGCGCGGCGCAAGGCGGCGCCTTGAACTGGATTTCATTCAAGCTGCCGCTGCAAGAAGGCCATACCCAGAACTGGCCGCTGCCGGTGGCCGACGCCTTGACCAAGTTGCCGGAAGGCGGCGTATCGGCTGCGCCGATCGTGGTCGACGGCAAGTATTACCTGCTGCGCCTCGAACAAAAGCGTCCGACCCAAATCCCGCAACTCGATACGATCAAGGAAGTCCTGCGCCGCCAGTTGCAGCAAGTGGCCGTGGAGAAAGCGACGACTCAGGTGGTGATCGACCTGATGAAAAGCGCCCATATCCAAGAGTAAGCACAAGTAAGCAGTCGTAAAAGCGGTAAGCCGGCGCGCGATGGATATCGGCCTCGCGCCCGGCACAACCCCAGTTTCAAGCCCGACCACCAAGACTAAAAATATGCAGCGCGGACTTCGTCATCTCAGCCAGCTTAATCACGCAGAATTTGCCCGCGACAACGCGCGTGCCGAATTGCTGCGTCATACCCACTGGAATAGCAGCGCCAAGCGGCGCCCCTCGCTGTGGCAGCGTGCGGTGGTCTGCGTGGTGGCGGTAACGATGTGGTTGAGTCCGCTCTCCGTGACCTTGCAGCAGGCCGACGAAGCCGCCGGGGTGCTCAGTGCCGGTGCCTTCAATTGGAATGCGCTCAATGATTGGATGGCAATCCGCACCTTGCCCTTGAGTTTCCGCCTGGGCATCGCGCAAGCGCAAGCCGCGCCGATCTCGGACCCGAATGCCCCGATTACCTTCCGCCCGGCCATCACCCAGAGCACCGGCGCCAACGGCGGCGTGCCCGTCGTCAACATCACCGCGCCCAATGCGGCCGGGATTTCGCTGAACAACTATCAAAGCTTCAACATCGACCCAATCGGTTTGATCTTGAACAACAGCATGCTTAGCGGCACCTCGCTGACGGGCGGCCAGGTGACGGCCAACCCGAACCTGACCTCACGCAGCGCCAGCGTGATTATCAATCAGGTGACCTCCACCGGTAGCGCCTTTGCCAGCGCCTTGAACGGCCCGCTGGAAGTATTCGGCGCGCCCGCCACGGTGATCATCGCCAATCCCAACGGGATTGCCACGCAGGGCACGGCGTTTACCAATACCCTCGGCGTCACCCTGACCACCGGCGTGCCGCAATTCCTGACCCAGGTAGGCGGCAGCGCCACCAGTTTCGACAGCGCCCAAGCGGTGGCCTATAACGTCACCGGCGGCCATATCCAGATCGAAGGCAACGCCGGCGCCAATGGTCCCGGCGTCGGCATCGACGGCACCGTCGGCACCATCGACCTGATCGCGGAAACCATCGGCATCAACGCGCCGCTTTACGCAGGCAATAAAATCAATGTGATCGCCGGCGATCAACTGGTCACACCTAACGCGGTCGATGCCAGCGGCGGCACCACCTACGGCACCACCGGCAACGGCA
>JAMFSV010000324.1 GCA_026225455.1 Burkholderiales bacterium
GAACAGGACCGTGAAACGACTCCACGCCAATGATAGTGCGGATACCCGTGTGAAAGTAGGTAATCGTCAGGCAGTCACAATGTCAGAAACCCCACCTACACAGGTGGGGTTTTTGCGTTTACCCCAGCTAAACCAACTCCGCCAGCCTTAAAACCGGCCGGTTCCGGCTGAACTTCAGTATCAACCGGCAGGAATTCGATAAAACCCGTGATTATCCCGGGCAATAATCCATACTCAACAACAAGGGCACAAACCACCCGCTCATATCCGGACTACACTGTTAGTGTTATGGACGGGCAGCACGCTTGACCTTATTGCATAATACGTTGGGGTGCCGCATGCGCCCCTATGGATATTTTCGTACGGGTTTGCTGGCGGCAACCATTTTATGCGTGAGCCGGCGCCTGCCGTAGGTCGTTTTGGAGTTGTCTCATGTTGCATGACCTAGTGGCAAAATACGGGCCTGAGATGGTTTTTCTCAATGTTCTTGGTGCGGCCCTCGGCTTGCCGATTCCTGCTACGCCGACCTTGATTGTGATCGGCGCGTCCGTGGCGATGGCGCCGGCCAACATGTGGCCCCATCTGTGCCTGATTCTGGCCCTGTCGGTGTGCGCCAGTCTGCTCGGCGACAGCTTCTGGTTCAACGCCGGACGCCGCTACGGCAATAAAACCTTGTATACCTTGTGCAAATTGTCGCTTTCACGCGATACCTGCATGAAACAAACCGAACGCTTTTTCGGCCGCTGGGGCCTGCGCGTGCTGTTCGCGGCCAAGTTTATTCCGGGTCTGTCCCTGGTATCCGTGCCGCTGGCGGGGGCGATGGGCGTGAAGTTATCGTCGTTTATCAAATATGACAGCGCGGGCGCCGCGCTGTGGGCTGTATGCGGGCTAGGTGTCGGCGTGATATTTGCCTACCAGCTCGATTTCCTGTTCGCCGAACTTAATTTATATGGCCGCGACACCATAGGCATTATCGTGGTCGCGCTCGCAGGTTATGTCGCTTATCGCTGGTGGCGACGTCAGGCCATTGCCAAAACCCTTGAAACCGCGAGGGTCACGGTCGATCAACTGGACACCTTGATGCAGGCCGGTCTCGCGCCGGTTATCTACGATATCCGCTCGGCCGAGAAACGGCAGATCGATCCTTACGTGATTCCGGGCTCCCAGTTTGCCGATGAGCGGCAACTCGACGGTATTGTTGCATCCTTGGACCCGTTGCAGAAGGTTGTGATTTATTGCTCCTGCCCGAACGAAGTGTCCGCTGCCTGGATGGCCAAGCGTTTGCGTCAACTCGGTATTGTCGACGCCACGCCGCTGCAGGGTGGCCTGGAGGCTTGGCGCGACACCGGCCGCAAACTCGAACCGATCGCCTATGGCGCGGCCCCCTTATCCGCATCTGCAAAACCGGCGCCATCTTCCGGCAACGACTGCGCGAACAATCTGTGTGTTTCCTCTTCGAACCTGGAAGAGTCGGGCGTGCCTGATGTGCAGCGGGCATCTTAAGGTGACGCAGTCAAATTCCAGATGGCTGGGTTGGTCACGGGGTTGGTCACAATGAGCTACCCCGTGACCGACCCAGCCGCTTCCTCGCCCCCCATTCTCGATCCAGTGACCGACCTATCTCCGCCCCTGCAAAACTTGCCGCACGAAAACGGCGACGCGCCGTTTTCGTCGCTGGAATCGCGCCAGCATCAAATGTTTCCCATTTTGACCTCGGTCGAAATCGAGCGCATGCGGCACTACGGCACGGTGCAGCACTACGCGCCTGGCGCGCTGGTGTGTGAAATCGGTCAACCCGGGCCGGGCTTGTTCGTGATTTTGCAAGGGCATGTGCAAATGCTGTCGCGCGATGGCCTGGGCCGCTCCCATATCGTCTCCGAACGAGGCCCGGGCAGCTTCGTGGCCGAGGTCGGGCAACTTTCGGGCAAACCCGCCTTGCTCGACGGCCGCGCGCTCGATGAGGTGGCCGGGCTGATGATCGGGGCCAGCCAACTGCGAGCCCTGCTGATCACCGAGGCTGATCTGGGCGAGCGCATTATGCGCGCGCTGATCCTGCGTCGCGTCGGGCTGATCGAACGAGGCGGCGGACTGGTGTTGGTGGGCGGTGAGGCGAACGGCCGGCTGCACGCGCTGCAGAACTTTTTGCGCCGCAATGCCTATCCGCATCAAGTGCTCGATGCGCAAACCGACGCCGAGGTGATTGAGTTATTGGTACGTATCGCCGCAAAACCGCAAGATTTCCCCTTGGTTATCTGCCCCGACGGCACAGTACTGCGCGCCCCGGACGAAGGTCAATTGGCTAGCCAATTGGGCTTGTTGCCCGAATTCGACCCGAATGTCACCTACGACGTACTGGTGGTCGGCGCAGGTCCGGCAGGGCTTGCGACGGCCGTTTATGCCGCGTCGGAGGGGCTGCTGGTGGCCGTGTTGGATTGCCGGGCGCCGGGCGGCCAAGCGGGGGCCAGCGCCCGCATCGAAAATTATCTGGGTTTTCCTACCGGGATCTCGGGTCAGGCGCTGGCCGGACGCGCTTTTGTGCAGGCGCAGAAATTTGGCGCCCGCATCGCCATTCCGCTTGAGGTCAAAGCGCTTCACTGCAGCGATCAACCGATGGAAATCGAACTGAAGGACGGTCGCCGCATTCCGACACGCACGGTGGTGATTGCCAGCGGTGCCGTCTATCGGCGACCGGCATTGGCCGAGCTTGAGTTATACGAAGGCCGTGGGGTGTACTACTGGGCGTCGCCGGTAGAGGCCAAATTGTGCAAGGGCGAAGAAGTGATGCTGATCGGCGGCGGCAATTCAGCCGGACAAGCCGCCGTATTCCTGGCCTCGCACGCAGCCCGGGTGCATATCCTGATCCGCGCGGCCAGCCTGGAAGCCAGCATGTCGCGCTATCTGATTGAACGGCTCGCGGCACTGCCCAACGTGGTACTCCATCCGCATTCGGAAATTACCGCGTTGACGGGCGATGCACGCGGATTATCGGAAGTGCAGTACTGCACCCGCGGCGGCGGAGCAGACTGCGCCCCGGAAAAAACCGGGACCGTCGCTCTGCGGCATTTGTTTCTCTTTGTCGGCGCCGACCCCAATACGGAATGGTTGCGCAGTTGCCGTGTCCGGATTGACCCCAAAGGTTTTGTCTCGACCGGAGTGGCTGCCGGCGACGTGGAATTCATGCCGACCCATGAATTGGAGACCAGCGTCAGAGGCGTATTTGCCATCGGTGACGCCAGGTCGGGTTCGACCAAACGGGTTGCCGCAGCGGTGGGCGAAGGCGCGGCCGTAGTGGCGCAGATTCATGCTTTCTTGCAACACGAGCGCGATGAAAAGGCCGCGGCAAGATAGCTCGCCAGGTCAAAAAAAAGAACCTCTTGGCCGGCTGAGTTTTACGCCGGCATCGATCCGGCATCGATCCGGCATGAAGCGACGGCGGCACCTGTGGTTTCAAGTGCCGCCGCAGTTCTAACTGATGCAAACGATGATCTTGCCGCGCGCGCGGCAGGATGCCAAATGCTGAAAAGCGTCGGCCAGGTCGGGCAGGGTAACTTGGCGATCCACCAGCACCTTTAATGCGCCTGTGTTGAGCAAGCCCATGATCAAGCCCAGGCGGCTGCCATCCGACTGGTGAAACACCCCAGCGGCTTCATGCCGTCCCGGCCCGGTGCCTGGTGCGGGGCCAGTGGAATGTCCTGCCAGTCCGAGGTGACGGCTTGATCGAGCAACTCCGGCTTGCCTTCGCTAAATGCGCGATAAAGCGTCTCAATGGCCTGGCGCTCTACTTGTGTCACACCGGTTACGGGTACTGTGGATTGAAATTCGCTCATTTTGCTGTGTCCTGTGGTGGAAATAGTGGAACCCGCCACAAAAGTATAAGTAGCGAGTCGTTATAATTAAAATCGATTAATCATATGTGTAATAATCCATTCCATGGATTTACATGGCATCGATCTAAACCTGCTGGTCGCATTCGACGCGCTGATGGCCGAACGTAATGTCACGCGCGCCGGGGCGCGTATTTATCGCTCGCAGCCGGCGATGAGCGCCGCTTTGTCGCGCCTGAGAACCCTGCTGAAAGATGAGCTGTTCATCCGCGGGCCTCACGGCTTGCAGCCGACACCCCGGGCGCTTGACCTGGCCGAACCGCTGGCGCGGGCCTTGGCCGAAATCCAGCGGACCCTCGAATTCACCCAGGTGTTTGATCCGCATTCATCGGCGGCAAGCTTTACCGTGGGTTTGTCGGACCATCCGGCGTTTGTGCTGCTGCCGCAGCTCCTTGAACATTTACAACTTACGGCGCCGGGCATCACGCTGCGGGTGCGCAGCTTCACCGCACGTGACGACGCCGTGGCCATGCTGGATGCCGGCGAGGTGGATCTGACCATCGGGGTTCCCGCCACCAGTGCGACGGGCAGAATTCTGACCCTGCCGCTTTTTGCCGAACGATTCGTCTGCATCGTGCGCAAGGAGCATCCGATTGGGGCCGGGCCGTTGAATCTGGAAACCTTCCTCAGTCTGTCGCATCTGCTGGTGTCGCCCGAAAACGAACGCTTCGGACATGTGGATGTCGCTTTAGCCAAACAAGGTTTACGACGGCATTTGGCACTGACGCTACCGCAAATGTATGCCGCGCCCATACTGGTGGCGCGATCGGATCTGATCGCAACCTTGATGGCCGGCGTAGTGGCCGCGTCCGGGTGTGCCGATCAATTGACCGTCCTGAGTCCGCCGCTTGAATTGGACCCGGTATCGTTTGTGATGTCTTGGCATCGGCGCAACGACGTGCATCCGGCGCAACGCTGGTTGCGGGATTGTATTAGCGCGTTGCCGCCAATCGGGCCCACCGCGGAGCGGCCTGCGGCCGTGTCGTCCCGACCACAAAAATCCTCGCAATGAGATGCCAGGACAGCCATCTCACTTGTTATAATCCAATCAAATTCCTCGATGGAATAATAACTTTTTGGAATAGTGCAGCCATGATGCAGAAGTCGGAGCGTTTGCGAGCGTTGTCGAAGGCTCTCGATCAGCAAGGCGTTATCCATCTGCGCGAGGCCGTGTCGCTGCTCGGGGTTTCAGAAATGACGGTACGCCGCGACGTGGCGGCGCATCCGGCTTTGTTCACCTATCTGGGCGGCCACATCGTCAATGCGGCAAGCATTCCGGCGGGTGGCGCGTACGTGCTGGAAGCC
>JAMFSV010000044.1 GCA_026225455.1 Burkholderiales bacterium
GGCACGATGTGCGAGATCTGGCTCTGGCTTCGCTTGGTGCAAACGTCGGCATGGTGCTGCAAGAGCCCTTCCTGTTCACCGGCACCATTCACGACAACATCTGCTATGGCGTGGGCGATGCAACGCCTGACGAGGTGGTCGCGGCAGCCCGTGCTGTGCATGCGCATGACTTCATCATGCGTTTGCCGGACGGCTATCACACCATGTTGGGTCAACGAGGCCGAAATTTATCCATCGGACAGCGGCAATTATTGAGTTTTGCACGTGCGCTCCTGGCCCAACCGCGGATTCTTATTTTGGACGAAGCGACGGCCAGCATCGACAGCTTCACGGAACTTGAAATACAGCGTGCGCTATCCGTGTTAAGGCGTGGACGTACCACCATTATCATCGCGCATCGACTCGCGACGATACGCGACGCCGACAAGATCGTCGTGCTGCAACAGGGCAGCATTGCCGAACAGGGCACGCACGACGAATTGCTGGCATGCCGTGGGTTATATGCGCGGTTGCATAACAGTAGCTTGGCTTCGTTTGATGAGATCCTTGACCCGGACTAAGCGCGCGACAGGTTCGACCCAGTCTGCGGTCGGCTTACGTACGCCTGCTGCTAACCATAGAAGAAATACTTATTTGGCCTTGGGCGCTGGAGCGGTTTATAAAGCTCGCTGGCCGACGCGTGGTGTGTCGCCACCTCACGTTGTATAAGCATAGGTCTGCCTTATGTTGCGACAAACGAATCGATGGCTGCGTGGCGGGATCGCTACGCTATTTGCGCTGTTATGCCTGACCCCACTTCTGGCCGCGAGTCAGGAGGCCGCCCAAGCGCCCAGCGAACTACGCATCGGCTATCAGAAATCATCGACTTTGATTACCGTGCTGCGTGCTCGCGGCACGCTCGAGGCGGCTTTGAAACCGCTGCAGGTCACGCTGAGCTGGCACGAATTTTCCAGCGGATTGCCGCTTACCGAAGCGCTGAACGAGGGCGCCATCGATTTTAGCGCCGATGTGGCCGATACCGTGCCCGTATTCGCGCAAGCGGCACACGCGCAGTTCATCTATCTGGCTCAGGAAGCCCCTTCGCCGCAGGCGCAGGCTATCCTGGTCCACCCCGATACGCCGATTCACAGCCTGGCCGACTTGCGCGGCAAAAAAATCGCGGTGACACGAGCGGCCGGTAGTCATTACCTGCTGCTGGCGGCATTGGCGCAAGCGCATCTCAAGCTTGATCAGGTGCAAGTGGCATATCTTGCGCCGGCCGATGGCCGGGCCGCCTTTGAAGGCGGTAATGTCGACGCATGGATAACCTGGGATCCTTATCTGACCGCGACCGAACGCCAAACCAAAGTACGGGTGCTGGCGGATGGCGCGGGCCTGAGCTCGTATCAACGCTACTACCTGGCATCGGCCAGCTACGCGGCGCGCCGGCCCGAGGTTTTGAAAGTATTGTTCGAACAGTTATCCGCCGCGGGCGATTGGACCCGCGCGCATCCGGCGCAGGCGGCACAGTTGCTCGCGCCATTGTGGGGGCTGGATGAGGCGACGGTGGCCGCGGCCAACGCTCATCGCAGCTACCAAGTGCGCCTGATCAGCGCCGGCAATTTTGCCGAGCAGCAAAAGATAGCCGACGCATTTTATGCCGCAGGCGTGCTGCCCGTACCCGTCGATACGACACGGGCGCAGATTTGGCAGTGATGATTCGAAATGCTCATGCGGCAAGCCTCGGCGTGGCTTGCCGCATGGGCATTTTCTCGTCACTGCTAAGGATAGCGGATTTACTTGGTTGCTAGCGTGGTGCGTCTTGTCTACACTGTTTGGTTGTCCGAACTCAATAGACCGGGTTAATGCATGAGCGACTCACCGATTTCCAGCCGTACCACGCCGACCGCGTCGCGTACTTTCACACCTGCCGCCGGCTTGCAGATTCACCCCTTCGACGCGCCGCTCGGTGCCGAAGTGTTTGGGCTCGATCTATCGCAGCCGCTCGACGACGCTGATTTTGCGCGTATTCGTCAGGCCCATCTAGACCACCATGTGCTGGTGTTTCGCGACCAGCGCATCACGCCGGACCAGCATATTGCCTTCAGCCGTCGCTTTGGACCATTGCAGATTCATGTGCTGAAGCAATTTCAGTTGGCCCGGCATGAAGAGATCCTGGTGGTGTCGAACATTATTGAAAACGGTGCGCCAATCGGCCTGGGCGATGCCGGCCATTTTTGGCACTCGGATCTTTCCTATAAGGAGACGCCCAGCCTGGGTTCGCTGCTGCATGCTCAGGAATTGCCGGAGGAAGGTGGCGACACGCTGTTTTCCAATATGCATCTGCTATGGGATACCTTGCCCGCGCATTTGCGCCGCGCGGTCGAAGGCCGGCGTGCCGAACATACCTACCTGGCAAAGTACGCGGAATTGCAGCGACGCAACCCGTGGCGGCCGAATTTAAGCGCGGAACAGATTGCCGAGGTGAAGCCGGTGATTCACCCGGTGGTACGCGTGCATCCCGAGACTGGCCGCCGGGCCTTGTTCGTGAGCGAGCATTTCACCACTCGCATCGTCGATCTGCCGGAGGACGAAAGCCGGGCCTTGCTGGATGAATTGTTCAGCTATGTGGCTCAGCCGGCCAACGTGTATCGCCATCAATGGCAGCCGCATGACCTGGTGTTCTGGGATAACCGGTCGGTGCAACACTTGGCCGCGGGCTGCCCGGATAGTATGCGCCGCAAGCTATACAGAACCACCGTCGAGGGCGACGCACCGTTTTGAATGCGCCGCGGCCAAACCTGTGCCGCGGTCATTTCGCGCCGTAGACTCTAGCCACCAGCGTTACGTCTGTAATATCGGCCTTCTCAGGCGAGCCCGGGTTTTCACCCGCTGCTTGACCTAAATCAATCAAACAACACCAGCTACGAGTATCTTCCTATTGACGGCAGGGCATTGGTTGCAC
>JAMFSV010000007.1 GCA_026225455.1 Burkholderiales bacterium
GCGGCCGGCGGCGGCTCGATTTGCGTCTTCGACGGCACCCGCTTCCGGGTCGGCCCCGAAAGCGCGGGCGCCAACCCGGGCCCCGCCTCCTATCGACGCGGCGGACCGCTGACCGTGACCGACTGCAACGTGATGACAGGCAAGATTCGCGCTGATTTGTTCCCCTGTGTATTCGGGCCCAATGGCGATCTGCCGCTGGATACGGAGATCGTCAGCCGGAAGTTCGCCGCGATCGCGGCCGAGGTCAAAGAAGCCACCGGGGTCGAACGCACACCGGTCGAGATTGCCGAAGGTTTCCTTAAAATCGCGGTCGAAAACATGGCCAACGCCATCAAGCAAATCTCGGTCCAGCGCGGTTATGACGTGACCCGATATACATTGGCGTGTTTCGGCGGCGCCGGCGGTCAGCATGCTTGCCTGGTGGCAGATGCACTCGGCATGACCCAGGTATTTATCCACCCGCTGGCCGGCGTATTGTCGGCCTACGGCATGGGGCTAGCCGACGTTCGAGCGATGCGCCAGCAAGCCGTTGAGGTACAACTGGAACGCAGTGCCCTGGCCTTATGCGAGAGCGCATTTACGCCGCTCGCCGTCGACGCCGAACGCGAGGTCGCGGAGCAGCATATCGCATCTGAGCAAATTACCTTGCGCCGCACCTTGCATGTCAAATACGACGGCACAGACACCGCGCTGGAAATTGAATTTTCCCTGGACCCAGCCAGTATTATCGAAACCTTCGAACGGCTATACCGGGCCCGTTATGGTTTCCTGATGCCGAACAAGGCGTTGGTGATCGAAGCCATCGCCGTCGAAGCCATCGGCCAGGCACAGTGCGCACAAGAAGAACAATGGCCGCTCGCGGAGCATGCCAGCATTCATCCTGCGGCACTCCATACCGCCCAGGTCTTTTCCGGCGGTGCATGGCGCGAGACACCGGTATTCGACCGTGATGCGCTGGCACCCGGCGCGCAACTTGACGGTCCGGCGGTGATCATGGAAAAAACCGGCACCAATGTGATCGAGCCGGGTTGGAAAGTCACGGTGACACCGTTAAATCACCTGGTCCTGGAGCGTCACGAGCCGCTGGAGAGCGTACATGCCATCGGCACGCAGGCGGATCCGGTATTGCTGGAAGTGTTTAATAACCTGTTTATGTCGATCGCCGAGCAAATGGGTGTGACGCTGGCGAACACCTCGTATTCAGTCAACATCAAAGAACGGCTCGATTTTTCCTGCGCCTTATTTGACGCCGACGGCAATCTCATTGCCAATGCTCCGCATATGCCGGTTCACCTGGGCTCAATGGGAGAAAGCGTACAAGTCGTGATCGCCCGGCGCAAAGGAACCATGGCCCAGGGCGACGTGTTCGCCTTGAACGCGCCGTATGCGGGCGGCACGCATCTGCCGGATGTCACCGTGGTGATGCCGATATTTGCCGCAGGCCACGCGCAGCCGATGTTTTACGTCGCGGCACGCGGCCATCATGCCGATATCGGCGGCATCACGCCAGGCTCGATGCCGCCTGATTCGACTCATGTCGACCAGGAAGGCGTGTTGCTCGACAACGTTCAGTTGCTGGCCCAAGGGCATTTTCTCGAAGCCGAAATACGCGCGATACTCTCGGCAGGCACCTACCCGGTGCGCAACATCGAGCAAAACCTCGCCGATCTGCGCGCTCAGGTAGCGGCTTGCGCGAAAGGCGCCGAAGAGTTGCAAAAGATGTGCGGCCAGTTTGGCCTGGAAGTGGTTCAGGCTTATATGGGCTATGTGCAGGACAATGCGGAAGAAGTCGTGCGACGCACCTTGTCGGTGTTGCAAGACGGTCATTTCGAGTATGAGATGGACGATGGGGCGAAGATCGCCGTGTCGATTACCATCGACCGCAATACGCGTTCAGCGGTGATCGATTTCACCGGCACCAGCCCGCAGCAACCCTCGAATTACAATGCCCCGTCCTCGGTATGCAAGGCCGCCGTGCTGTATGTGTTCCGCACTTTGGTCGACGACAATATTCCGTTGAACGCCGGCTGCATGAAGCCGCTCGAAATCCGCATCCCGGCGGGATCCATGCTCAACCCATGTTATCCGGCAGCCGTGGTGGCCGGCAACGTCGAAACCTCACAGGTGGTGACCGACGCTCTTTACGGCGCGTTGGGTGTCATGGCCGGGTCCCAGGGCACCATGAACAACTTTACCTTCGGCAATCAGCAGTATCAGTATTACGAAACCATCTGCGGCGGTTCGGGTGCCGGCCCATCGTTCGATGGCTGCGACGCCGTGCAAACTCATATGACCAATTCCCGCCTGACCGATCCTGAAGTTCTGGAATGGCGCTTCCCGGTTCGGCTCGATGAATTCAAGGTGCGAAAAAACAGCGGCGGCATCGGTGAATACTGCGGCGGCAACGGCACCGAACGGCGCATCCGTTTTCTTGAGCCGATGACCGCGGTGATGCTGGCCAACCGGCGACGCGTCGCCCCCTTCGGCCTGGAAGGAGGGGCGGCAGGTGCGTTGGGGCGCAATTGGGTGGAACGCGCCACTGTCGTGGGCGAAAAGGCACAAGCCCATGAAAAATTCGGCGCGCGCCATAAAGTCCAGATGGAAATCGGCGACGTATTCGTAATCCAGACACCGGGTGGCGGCGGTTACGGGCACCGCCCGATCCGCTACTGCAAGGAGTGAAATTTCCAGCGCAATGCGCAGGGGACCCGGGAACCACTCCGGGTTCACCCGCAGCCCGATGACCGACCGTAACCCTTTAAGACGGGATCAAGCGAACCATGAAATATCTCTCCTTGCGTCAAAAGCTCTGGTTGCCTCTTTTTTTATCATGGTTCGCTCTCCTTTTTTTAACCCTTTGGCAAGCGCAGCAATCACGCAATATACAATTATCCGAGCGGCGCAATGACCTCAGCGACGTGATCGATATGTCGTATTCGATCATCGCCGGGTTCGAGAAACAGGCTGCCGCGGGCAGCATGACGCTCGCGGCAGCCCAGCAGGCGGCCATGCTTAGGGTGGCCGATCAACGTTATGGCAAAGATGGATATGTCACTGTCGTCGGCGCGGACTCTGTGGTGCTGATGCATCCGACAAATCCGAAACTCGACGGCAAGGACATGTCGGATTGGAAAGATCCCAAAGGCACACTGCTGTATCGGAAGATTGCCGCGACCGGCAGCTCGGAGGCGGGTTCCGGATATATCGAGTATTACTGGCCCCGACCCGGGGCGCAACAAGCCAGTTCGAAATTGAGTTACGTCAAACGCTTCAAGCCGTGGAATTGGGATCTTATTGCGGGCGTGTACCAGGATGACATCCAGGCGGAATATTATGCCAACCTCTGGCAATCCGGCGTTGTGCTGGTGCTGTTGGGCTTGCTGATTTCCGTCGTCGCCTCGTTCGCGGCCAAAAGCATTTACGCCGCAGTGGGCGGCGAGCCGGCCGCGGCTGCCGGGTTTGCCCGGCAAATTGCCGGCGGCAATCTAAGCGCCAGCATCGATATCGCGCGTGGCGACCAAACCAGCGTCGCGGCGGCGATCGCCTATACCCGTGACAGGCTTGCCACCACGGTTTCCAATATCAAAGCAGCGGCGCTGTCGATACGACATGCAATTGACGAGATAGCCGCGGGCAATGCGGATCTTTCCAGCCGCACCGAAGAGCAAGCCGCGTCGCTGGAACAAACTGCGGCCGTGATGGAACAGTTGACGGCAACCGTCAAACAGAATGCGGAGAACGCGCTGCAAGCCAGCCGGCTGGCGCTAAACGCCTCGGACCAAGCCGATCATGGCAGGTCCATCGTAGGCGATATGGTCAGCACCATGCAAACCATCACCGATAGTTCAAGGAAAGTGGCGGAAATCACCTCAGTGATCGACGGCATTGCGTTTCAGACCAACATTCTCGCTTTGAATGCTGCCGTGGAAGCCGCGCGAGCGGGAGAACAAGGACGTGGCTTCGCGGTGGTCGCCAATGAGGTCAGGACCCTGGCTCAACGCAGCTCGACCGCGGCCCGTGAAATTCGCGACTTGATCGCCACCTCGGTGCAGCAAATCCATAATGGCTCCGTATTGGCCGGCACCGCTGGGGAAACCATGACGGGGATGGTAGACGCGATCAAACACGTCACCGGCATCATGCAGGAAATTGCAGCCGCCTCTCAGGAACAAAGCACAGGCATCGAAGAAGTGAATCGCGCGGTGTCTCAGATGGACGACGTCACGCAGCAGAATGCTGCTTTGGTCGAGCAAGCCGCCGCCGCCGCGACCTCACTCAAGGACCAGGCACAGGAGCTTGAGCAAGCCGTTGCGGTATTCCGTATGGATCAAGTGGCCAGCCGTCCGGGCTGATGTTGGATTGAACGATCCGAAGCGTCGCGTCACACTAGCGCTCGGGCCGGCAAAATCTCCAATACCCGTTCCGCCGGGCGGCACAAGCGGGCACCCAACGGCGTCATGACAAACGGGCGGTTAAGCAAAATCGGGTAAGCCATGATCGCGTCCAGCAAAGCGTCGTCGGACAGCGTGGCATTGTCCAGGCCCAATTCGGCATAACGCGGCTCCTTGGCCCGTAACGCAGCACGTACCGTCAAGCCGCTGGCGGCAATCATGGCCGCCAGCGCATCGCGTTCGGGCGGCCGGTTGAGGTATTCGATAATTTCGGGCTCTATGCAGGCACTCCGGATCAGTGCGAGCGTAGTACGTGACGTGCCGCAGCGAGGGTTGTGATAAATCGTGACGGTCATAGTGTGTTACCCCCGTTAACTGTGAGACCTTGATCTGATCGACGTAACTTGGCGCACAGCTCCGCCGAAGCGGGACTGTGCGACTTCTTGCATCACGCCGATTGCGCCGCGCTCAATGCACCACCCGGTCAAAGACAAAACGCCCATCCACAAAGTCGACCGGGATCACGTCCTTGGGACCAAATTTGCCGGACAGGATCAACTTCGCCACCGGATTTTCGATCTCCTGTTGAATCGCGCGCTTCAACGGCCGGGCGCCAAACAGCGGGTCGTAACCCACCATCGCGACCTGAGCCAGTGCCGCGGGCGACACCTCAAGTTGCATTTCAAGCTTGCTTACCCGTTCGCTTAAGCGCTGCAACTGGATTTTCGCAATCGCTTCAATATTGCTGCGATCCAGGCCGTGGAATACCACCACCTCGTCGATGCGATTCAGGAATTCCGGCCGGAAATGTAATTTGACCTCATTCCACACCGCGTCGCGGACCGCTTCATGCGGCTCACCCACCATCGCCTGGATGGTTTGCGAACCCAGGTTGGAAGTCATCACAATCACCGTATTCTTGAAGTCAAC
>JAMFSV010000045.1 GCA_026225455.1 Burkholderiales bacterium
CTTGGGCACGCCGCCGACGATCCAGTGGATGGCGTCGTAGCAGGCCAGCGCGCGCGCCGCAGCGTCGGCGTTGGTGGCCTTCGAGTCATTGACGAACAGCACGCCGTCGATCGTGGCGACGCGGCCCATCCGGTGGCGCAGGCCGGGGAAGCTTCGGATTGCCGCGGCGATCACGCCCAAAACCCGGCTGATCATGCTGAATACGCCGCACAATCCGACCGGCACCATCTGGCGTGAAGCCGATATGCATAAGCTTGAGGAGATATTGCGCGGCACCGATGTCCTGATTTGCGCCGACGAGGTCTACGAACATATGGTGTTCGACGGCGTGCGGCACGAAAGCATCGCACGCTACCCCGACCTGGCCCGGCGCAGTTTTGTCATTTCAAGCTTCGGCAAAACTTATCATGTGACCGGCTGGAAAGTCGGTTATGTGGCCGCGCCGCGCGCCTTGACGGCGGAATTTCGCAAGGTGCACCAATTTAATGTATTTACCGTCAATACGCCGATGCAATATGGGCTCGCCGCGTATATGGCGAACCCGGCGCCCTATCTTGAGTTAGCGGCGTTCTACCAGCAAAAGCGCGATTATTTCCGCGCCGGGCTGGCTGACACCCGCTTTAAATTGCTGCCCTGTACCGGCACTTATTTCCAATGCGTCGACTATTCCGCCATCAGCGACTTGCCCGAAGCCGATTTTGCGCAGTGGCTGACGGCCGAAATCGGGGTCGCGGCGATTCCCGTTTCGGCGTTTTATCAGGCCGGTCGGGAATCGGGTGTGGTGCGTTTTTGTTTTGCCAAACGTGAGGAAACGCTGGCGCTGGCATTACAGCGTTTGGCTAAAATCTGAGGCTGATCTGCGCTGCGGCTTGGTCGCCACGACCGGCCCGGCAGCAACGCCATCGGATCGTGCATCGCCTAGGCTTTTGCACCAGGGCGATCTGGCCCCGGGCTACCCCGAAGCCGCAGCACTCAACACGCGGCTTTTTTGTTTTTCTCCACCAGCGCCTGCCGGTCAGCCGCCACCTTTTGCGCCGCCGGACGTTGGCCGACAAGTTTGGCGTGGGGTTTCCAGTCCAGACCCGAATCGAGCAGCAAGTCGGTGCCAAAACCGCTTTGGTGGCGAGCCCGATGAGCGGGAAATGAATCGACGCCACGATATCGGCCAAACCGAAGGTTTCGCCGCCCAGGTAGGGTCCAAAGGTGGCAATGCGCAAAAAGCCTTGGACGTGACGCGGCAATTTTTTCTGAATCCGCTTGCGCGTATGCTCGTGGCCTTCGGTGCCGAAAAAAGCTTGTCCGTACAACTCGCGCGCCAGCAACTCAAGGTGTAATTCGATATAGGTGATCAGCTCGCGCTGCTTGGCCGCGGCAAACGGATCCGACGGCAACAGCGGATGCGCCGGGTATACCGCTTCCAGGTAATCGACGATCACTTGCGACTCGGTCAGCGTCCCCTGCGGGGTTTCGATAAACGGCACTTTGCCCAACGCGGTACGACACAAGGTCGCTTCATCCTGGGCCGGCGTGAGCCACACTTCCTCAAAGGGAATGCCTTTTTCCAACAGAACAAATTTGACTTTATTGTAATAGTTCGACATGGCGAACCCGCACAGCTTGATCATCGGCGTCTCCTTCGTCAGGCTCATTATTGTAGAAAAATCGGCATGGCAGCGGGTATGTCACCACTGAGTGAAACCGTACGCCCGTGCTATTGTGGTGTTCAACTCATTCTGCCTCCCGCAACCCGTCATGACAACAAGTGAAAACTCGATACATACCCTGGGCATCGTCGGTGCCGGCGCCATGGGTCGCGGCATCGGTCAGATCGCCCTGCTTGCCGGTCTCCATGTCTATCTTTACGATAACAACGCGGAAGCCGCGGCGGGCGTGCGTGCCACGTTGGCGGCCCTGTTCGAGCGCATGATCGCCAAGGGCCGGCTGACCCAGGACGATGCCGACGCAGCCCTCGCGCGTCTCAAACCCTGCGCCGCACTCGACGAACTCTCAGTATGCGATGCAGTGATTGAAGCCATCGTCGAAAAGATCGAGATCAAATGCGCCTTGTTGCAGCAACTCGAAACCATCGTCAGCCCGGTTTGCTTGCTGGCATCGAACACCTCCTCGTTATCCATTACCGCGCTGGCGGCAGCCTGCAAACTGCCTGAGCGGGTCGCAGGACTGCATTTCTTCAATCCGGTGCCGCTGATGAAAGTGGTCGAGGTGATCGACGGCCTGCGTACCGCGCCACAGACCACCGAAACCCTGCTGCAACTGGTGCGGACGATGGGGCATACCCCCGTGCGCGCCAAGGACATGCCGGGCTTTCTGGTGAACCATGCCGGGCGCGGCATGAATACCGAAGGCCTGCGCATCGCCAGCGAAGGAGTGGCAAGTTTTGCCGATATCGACCGCATCATGCGCGAGCAAGCGGGGTTCAAGCTCGGTCCGTTTGAACTGCTCGACCTGACCGCGCTCGACGTGTCGCATCCGGTGATGGAATCGATCTACCATCAGTTTTACGAGGAACCGCGCTTCCGGCCATCGCCGATCACCGCCATCCGGCTGGCCGGCGGTTTGTTGGGCCGCAAAACCGGCGCGGGCTTTTACACCTATGGCGACGATGGCCGCCCGCTGCCATCCCCGGAGTTATTGGCGCCCTTCACCCTGCCGGCCCGCACCTGGGTCAGCCGGGCCCAGCCGGCCGCTCACGATGCGGTGCGCGAAGTCATCCGTGCCAGCGGCGCGCAACTCGATGACGGCGAACACCCCTCGCCCGACTCGCTGATCGTGGTCACGCCGTTTGGACTGGACGCCACCAGTGCCGCGGTCGGCGAACACCTCGACCCGACCCGCACGGTGGCGATCGATGCCCTGCTGCCGTTCGCCCATGGCCGGCGTCGCACGCTGATGACCAACCCGGCAACCACCCACGTATCGAGCGACGCGGCGCATGCCTTATTTGCCTCCGACGGCACACCTGTCACGGTGATCCGCGACTCGGCCGGCTTCGTCGCGCAACGGGTGATCGCCATGATCGTCAATATCGGTTGCGATATCGCGCAACAACGTATCGCCACCCCGCAAGATATCGATCTCGCGGTGACGCTCGGGCTCGGTTACCCCATGGGGCCGCTCGCCTTGGGCGACGCCCTGGGTGCCGCGCAAATCCTGCTGATCTTGCGTAACCTGCAGGCGCTTTCGGGCGACCCGCGTTATCGTCCGTCGCCCTGGCTGATGCGCCGCGCTCAGCTCGGCTTGTCACTCACCGTCGAAGAAGCTTGATGCATTCCCATTGAGGCGTCCCCATGGCAGCAGAATTACTCTCCGAGCAAGATGACAGCACGCTGATCCTGACGCTGTCCAACCCCGGCGTGCGTAATGCCCTGCACCCGGACATGTATGCCGCGGGCATCGAAGCGTTTAACCGGGCCGAACGCGACACGTCGATCCGCACCGTGGTGCTTACCGGCGCCGACGATTTTTTTTGTGCCGGCGGCAACCTCAACCGCTTGCTGGAAAACCGCACCCAAGAGCGCGCGGTACAAGCGCAAAGCATCGATCTGCTGGGTGCCTGGATCAGCACTATTCGCGCTTCATCCAAGCTGGTTGTCGCGGCCGTCGAAGGCGCCGCGGCCGGTGCGGGATTTTCCCTAGCTCTGGCTTGCGACATGATGGTGGCCGCCGACAATGCCAAATTTGTCATGGCGTATGCCCGGGTCGGGCTGACGCCGGATGGCGGCGGCTCCTGGTTTTTAAGCCGCAGCCTGCCACGGGCTTTGGCCACGGAAATTCTGATCGAAGGCAAACCGGTCAGCGCCGAGCGGCTGCACCAGACCGGTCTGGTGAATCGCATCGTCAAACCGGGCACCGCGCGCGATGCCGCCGTGGCTTGGGCCGAGCAACTGGCGCAAATCTCGCCGGCGGTGGTGGCACGTATGAAAGGCTTGATCGAACAAGCCGACAGCCAAACCCTGGCCGACCATTTGATCAGCGAGCGCGATTGTTTTGTGGCATCGCTGTTTCACCGCGACGGCCTCGAAGGCATTACCGCCTTCCTCGAAAAACGCCCGGCGCGCTATTAAGTTGCGGAGAAAACGATGACCCAGGATTTTTCCGCATTCGAGGGTACCCGCGCGGTCACGCCGCAGCATCAGTTCGATAGCGCCGCGCTGGAGCGTTGGCTGCGCCAGCATGTGCCTGGATTCGAGGGGCCGCTCGCCAGCGAGATGTTCGCCGGCGGCCAGTCGAACCCGACTTATAAACTGACGACCCCGGGCGGCACTTACGTGATGCGGACCAAACCGGGCCCGGTCGCCAAGCTGCTGCCCTCGGCCCATGCCATCGAGCGCGAATATCGCGTGATGGCGGCGCTGGCCGATACCGGCGTGCCGGTGGCTCGCATGATCGCCCAGTGCGATGACGAGTCGGTCATCGGCCGCGCTTTTTTTATCATGGAATATATCGAGGGCCGAGTGTTATGGGATCAAAGTCTGCCCGGCATGACACCGCCCGAACGTAGCGCGATTTACGCAGAAATGAATCGCGTGATTGCCGCGCTGCATACGGTTGATGTGGATGCTGCGGGCCTTGCCGACTACGGCAAACCGGGCAATTATTTCGGCCGCCAGATCGGCCGCTGGAGCCGTCAATATCTGGCTTCGGAAACCGAGCCGATTGCCGCCATGAACGCTCTGATCGATTGGCTGCCGCAGCACATCCCACAACAAATCAATGAACCCGTGGCCGTGGTGCATGGCGATTTCCGC
>JAMFSV010000325.1 GCA_026225455.1 Burkholderiales bacterium
TCCGGCATCAAGAACAACACCAGCGGCCAGATCAGCAAGGCGGCACCGGCCACGATCAGCACCACCATGCGCCAGCCGAAATGTTCAACCACGGCCGCCAGCATGGGCAGGAACACCAACTGTCCGGTGGCGGTGCTGGCCGTCAGAATCCCCATCGCCAGCCCGCGGTGCTTGACGAACCAGCGCCCGACAATGGTGGCCGATAAAGTCATGGCCAAGACCCCGGTCGAACTTCCGACCAGGACGCCCCAGATCAGGATCATCTGAGTTGGGCTTTGCATCAGTGCCGACAACGCCACACCGGCGGCCAGCGCGGCCAGCGCGCCCAGCACTGTCGGGCGCACGCCGAAGCGCTGCATGGCGGCCGCCGAAAAAGGCCCGGTCAAGCCATACAAGGCAATATTGATCGAAATCGCCAGCGAGATCGTCGAGCGGCTCCAGCCAAATTGATGTTCGAGCGGCAACATCAATACCCCGGGCGTGGCCCGCGTGCCGGCAGCGGCCAGCAGGACCAGGAAAGTCACGGCCAGGGTCAGCCAGCCATAGTGAAAATGCGGGCCGACACGCAAAGCAAGGCGTTGGCGCCACACGGTTAGAGCTGAATTCATTGCATCTCGTCGGGTTGTCTTACGCTTCGAAGGGCGAGTGTCCTAGCTGACGCCGGGCACCGGCGAGCTCAATGTCTGTCGCTAACGCCGCAAATCATTAATCTGAACGGCGGCACGATAAGATGAGTCCTAAGGTATATGCACTTGCGGGACACTACGTTACCGATCAGTAACAATACATGTTTGCCATCGTAGTTACCGAGCGGTAACATGTCAAGCGCAACCGGAGTCAAGATGAACCAAACCCCGCATCAACCCGTACGCCGCCCGATTAGCGCAGCGCATGCGCAGGCTCGCCTACTGGATGCCGCCGACGAACTGTTTTATCGCGAAGGCGTTCGCAACGTCGGCGTCGACTCTTTGGTGGCACGCGCCGGCGTCAATAAAATGAGCTTGTATCGGCAATTCGAATCGAAAGATGCCCTGTTGCTGGCTTATCTTGAACGGCAGGACGCGTGCTTCTGGGAGAAATTCGACACCAGTATCGCCAAACATCCGGATGCGCCACGGCTGCAACTGCCGCAATTCTTGCGCGATTGGGCTCAGCGCGCCTCGGTGCCCGACTACCGGGGCTGCCCGTTTGTCAATGTCGCAGCGGAATTTGCCGACCCCGAGCATCCCGCCAGACAATTCGTGCTGCGCAATAAAACCCGGCTGCTGACCCGCATTACCGAGATCGCCGGTGCCTCAGGGGTGGCTGATCCGCTCACCCTGGCGTATGGCATCGCATTGATGATAGAGGGGTGTTATGCCGCCAGCCAGACCTATGGTCCAGGCCACCCCATGCTGGCGGCGGCGGCCGATTGTGTGGCCGCCATGATCGACCGGGCGGAGCGGCTCCAGCCCGGTTAAATCGCCGCTGAAGCTGTCCAGCACGCTAAGCGCCAATACGCAGACCTCACCCGCTCCGGGTTCCCGCTTCAAGAGACGAATCATGCAAAAGAAAGCAGTAGCCGGCCTGAGCGCCATCGCGGCAGTCATCCTGCTGGGCGTGGCATCCAGTTATTTCAGTCCGTACTGGACCATTTACCAGATGAAACAGGCTTACGACCGGCGCGACGCCCCGGCATTTTCGTCGTACATCGACTTCCCCTCCGTTCAAGCCAGTGTCAAGGCCCAGACCCAGGCGAAAGTGCGCGACAAGCTGAACCAGCGTTTGCCGGGCAAGTTTCTCGCCACGCTGGGCGCGGCACTTGCCTCCAACGTGACCGATCCGGTGGTCGACACGCTGGTTTCGCCTGCCAGTGTGGAACAGGCTTTTGCCAATGCCGGCCCCGATGAAGCCAGCGCTCCCACGGCGCCGAATCAGCTCCAGCCCAACCCGGCGCCCGACTCTGCCGCCGCGGGGCAACTCCCGGCGCCTCAGGCCGATCGGCAGCAGCATTACCTGATCCTCTATCGCGACTGGTCCACCGTGGCCGCCAGCTCGCCCGGCCGCAGCCCGCAGGCGCATGCGCCCAAGAATCCGCTGTGGTCCCCCGACAATACCTTTGTGTTCCGCCGCACCGGCCTCTGGTCATGGCAGTTGGCTGCGGTCGAATTCCCGCCCGACAGCAGCAAATAAATCAGTCGGCCGCGGCGCCCGGGGGTGTTCGCGCATGCCACAGCCGACTTTTGCGGGCCCCGAGACGCGAAACACTTGATTTTCGCCTCGGCTTAAGGTAAAAAGGCGGTCCCAACGCAAGTACACGACTATGCAGCGTGTGTTTTTTGCCGCAGGCGGATTAACGCCGCTGGAACTGCAAACCTCCGTCACATAAGAGTTCGCAGCCTGGCGCTTAACCGGGTACAACGGAATTGCTACGTTTTACACCCCGACAAATGGTGTAGCGTCAATAAAAGAGTATAATGTCGGGTCGCTCTGCATTACTGCCAGAGGAAAGCCCACTCAGGAATTACATGACAACTGTTCGCCTAAAAGAGAATGAGCCGTTCGAAGTGGCTCTTCGCCGTTTCCGCCGCACGATCGATAACAACGGTCTGATCAAAGAACTGCGCGCGCGCATGTTCTACGAAAAGCCGACTGCCGTGCGCAAGCGCAAGAAAGCGTCTGCCGTGTCGCGTCTGCGCAAACGCCTGCGTCACGAACAGCTGCCGAAAAAGATGTACTAAAGCAGTCTGCGTCTGGCGTTGCCTGGTTTAAGCCTGCTGTGTGTTGAGGGTCCGTGTGGACCTGCCGGCAAGCCGATGGGCAGCAACAGGCCGATTGTTTTGTTTGAATGTGGTCGCGCTCTGGACTTGAACTGATTACGCTAGTCGTAAGGGGTTCAAGTCTGTGTGAGCGCGCGCCTCGTTGAGGCATACCCCGTGAGGCGTACCCCGTTTTACGCCTTGCGTTTTACACGCTGCGTTTCCCCTCTCGCTTCTGCTCCCGGCCTCCTGCCGCGGTGCCGGCCTCCGAGCTTTCCGCCGTGCCTGCTGATTCAAGCCGGCCGCTGCCAGGTTGCGCCCGGTCCCACCCTGGCCCATTTAACTTCCCCGCCCGCCACGCTCCACGCTTATTTCTCATGGCACTGACGCAGTTTACATCTGCGGCTGAAGCGGATCGCTCGCGGCCGAGTTGCCTACAACGCCTACAGCTTCACCTACATCGATTACGTACCGCTGCAATCTCCCGCAACTTCCATGCGACAAACTGGACTAAACGTCCAGCATGACGTCTGACGCACTTGGGCAGCGGTAGCGAAGTATTGTGCCGCGTCCGGCCGAGACGTTCAGTCTAAAAAAATTTTCGCGACGCTTAAAAATTTTCCTGTATCGCTGCGCTTGGGCAGCGTAGCCGTTAAACTACGCGCCCTGATCTGGTGCGCCGGCCTCGCGGTACTAGTCTGTCTCGGCGCATCACATGCCCGACGCCGCCAAGCATGGCTTAAGCATCGAGCAACTTGTTTTTAAAAAAATTTGGAGACGCATTGAAAAGCTCAATTCAACGCAATATCGGGCCGGTTGCCCTATTACTCACCGGTCTGGGATCTATCATCGGATCGGGCTGGCTGTTTGGCGCCTGGAAAGCCGCCAAAATCGCCGGACCCGCGGCTATCGTCGCCTGGGTGATCGGCGCCGTCGTGATATTGGCGATTGCGCTGACCTATGCCGAACTGGGCGCGATGTTTCCCGAGTCGGGCGGCATGGTTCGTTACGCACGCTATTCGCACGGCTCGCTGGTAGGGTTTGTCAGCGGCTGGGCCAATTGGATCGCCATCGTTTCGGTGATCCCGATCGAGGCCGAAGCGTCGATCCAATATATGAGCACCTGGCCTTATAGCTGGGCCCACGGACTCTATAGCAACGGCTCGCTGACGCCGATAGCGCTAGGCTTGGCCGCATTGCTGGTAGTCGGCTACTTTATGCTGAATTATTGGGGGGTGAAGTTGTTTGCCCGCGCCAACTCGGTGATCACCGCCTTTAAATTCATCATCCCCGGCTTGACCATTCTCGGCCTGATGCTGACGGGCTTTCATCACGAAAACTTCGGCACGGTCAGCAGCTTCGCGCCGTATGGCTGGTCGGCGGTGTTTACCGCGGTTGCCACCAGCGGCATCGTGTTCAGCTTCAATGGCTTCCAAAGCCCGATCAATCTGGCCGGCGAGGCGCGTAATCCGTCCAAAAGCGTGCCGTTTGCCATCATCGGCTCGATTTTGCTGGCACTGGTGATCTACGTCTTGCTGCAAGTGGCGTATATCGGCGCGGTCAACCCGGCGGATGTGGCCAAAGGCTGGTCGAAATTCAATTTTGCCTCGCCGTTTGCCGAACTCGCCCTGGCCTTGAATTTAAATTGGCTCGCGTTTTTGCTC
The DNA here is from genome assembly GCA_026225455.1 of Burkholderiales bacterium. Classification (GTDB taxonomy): domain Bacteria; phylum Pseudomonadota; class Gammaproteobacteria; order Burkholderiales; family Burkholderiaceae; genus LMUX01. Next base: position 4,403 of record JAMFSV010000325.1, read on the forward strand.
TACGTCGATGCCTTTATCAGCCCCAGCGGCACCGGCACCACGTATATGGCCACCACCTCGCGCATGATCTACGCGATGGAACGCAATAACACCCTGCCGAAGATTTTTGGCGATGTCCACCCGCTCTTTGGCGTACCGCGCAAAGCCATGTGGTTCAACCTGCTGGTCGCGTTTATCTTTATGTTCTTCTTCCGCGGTTGGAGCTCGCTGGCCGCCGTGATTTCAGTGGCCACCGTGATCTCCTACCTGACCGGCCCGATCAGCTTGATGTCCTTGCGCCGTTCTGCGCTTGATCTGGACCGTCCGCTGCATATCGCAGGCATGCCGCTGATAGCACCGTTTGCTTTTGTCTGTGCTTCACTGGTGCTGTACTGGGCAAAGTGGCCGTTGACGGGCGAAATCATCCTGTTGATGGTGGTCGCCCTGCCGGTGTATTTCTATTACACCGCCAAACATGGCTGGGTCGGCTGGCGCCGTGACCTGAAAGCATCCTGGTGGCTGATTACCTATCTGCCCGTGATGGCCTTGATCTCCTTGTGCGGCAGCACCCAATTCGGCGGCCGCGGTCTGCTGCCCTACGGCTGGGATATGTTGTTTGTGGCGGTGGTGGCACTCGCCTTCTATTATTGGGGCGTGCATGCGGGTTATCGCACCGCTTACCTGGACGAACGCGAACCTCACGACGACATCGATCAAGGTGCCGCAAAAGTATCGAAAGCCGGCAAAACCCAAGCCTGAAGCGCAGTTTAAACCGCAGTGTCATATTGACTGCACTCAGCGGCAGCAGTACATCGGCAGCAGTACAGCACGTGCTGCTGCCGACTTCAATCGACATCCTGATTCAAGCGTTCATTGTGCCGCGATTGCCCGGCCGCTGCCGGCCAATAGAGCCTGCAACAGCCAGTGCCCGGCCAGCCCCAATTGGCATTGCCTGGACCACACCACGTCGACCGGAACGCGTTGAGGCCATCCGCGCGCCTTGAGCTCCACCAAGGAGTCAGCCGCAAAACGATTCACCTGCCAGCGCGGAATCGCCGCCCAGCCAAAACCCAGCACCGCCATTTCCAGCAGCATCAAATAACTCGGTGCCGACCATGAGCGCAGGGGCGGTTGCCGCTCGGCGTCATCCAGATAAGTATTCAGCCGCAATTCGCGATAATCGCCCAGCATCTCCCGGGTAATATCGGCCTGAACCGCGAGCGGATGCGAGCGCGCCACAAAGAGCGCGATTTCCGACAGCTCGGACAGCGTGGCGGCACCGATATCGGGAGGATAAGACCCTTGAGCTGCGACCAGCCCGATCTGGGCCCGCCCGCTTTCCACCAACACCACCAAATCGCCATGCTCGGCGATCAGGCATTCCAATTCGAGATCGGGAAATTTATGCTCGAACGCGCTCAGAATTTCCTCGAAACGATCCGACTGGTAAGTATCCGACAACACAATACTTAACCGCGCCTCCAGACCGCCCGCCAATTGAGCCGCCGACCGGTCCAGCCGGTCGCCTGCAGCCAGAATTTCCTGTACTCGCCCCAGCATCACCTGCCCGTGCGCGGTCAGGCGCGGTTTGCGGCTGCTGCGATCGAATAAGGTCAAGCCCAGGTCGATCTCCAGGTTGGCAATCGCACTACTGATGGTGGACTGGCTTTTACCCAGCTTGCGGGCCGCGGCGGAAAACGAACCCAGCATCGCCGCTTCGGCAAAGGCCAGCAGGGCTTCAGGGGAATGGCGCATGACCTATCGATTTAGTAGATGGTTATTGATTTTAAACTATCACAAAAAACGATCACAATGAGGTCAATCTTCAAGTCAACCCGCAGCGGAGGCTGCCATGAACCACTCAAAATCTTTCAAGGAACGTTTTTTCCAAGCCCTGGCGTTCGAAACCCTGGCAATCCTGATTTGCGCCCCGGTAGGCGCATGGCTGCTGGACATCTCGCTGGTCCATACCGGCGTGCTGACACTCCTGGTTTCGCTGCTGGCGATGATCTGGAATGTGATCTTCAATCTCGGCTTCGACCGGCTGCAACGCCGCCTGGGCTTTAAACGCGGTCTGCTGGCGCGCCTCGCCCACGCCATCTTGTTCGAAGCCGGCCTGATTCTGGTCGCCGTACCGGTTGCCGCGTGGTGGCTGGAGATCGGACTGCTGGAGGCATTGCTGCTCGATTTCAGTATCGTGCTGTTTTTCCTGCCCTACACCTTCGTCTTTAACCTGGTGTATGACAAAGTCCGCGCCAATCTGCTGTCCGGACGGGTACGCAGCGCTTAATCTCTTGATCTGGGGCCGGTTCACGCGACACGCAGGCCGCCCACATGTCGCAGGTATCGCGCGACAGCCGCCGCGGCGGGTGTCAAAATAGCGGCCTGTCACTGGTTTCAGGCCGTCCCCATGCCGCACCTCAAATATTTAAGCGCTTATTCGGAGGCCTTGCAAGACAAGGTCAGGAAGATGATTGCCGACGATCTTTTGGGCAAACACTTGGCGGCCAAATATCCGCAGCGGCATACGGTGCAAACCGATAAAGCGCTTTACCTGTACACCACCGAATTGAAGCAGGCGCATCTGCGAGTCGCGCCGCCAATTCATAAAGTCGGTTACGACGGCAAGCTCGACGTGATCCGCCATGCGCTAGGCCTGCACACGGCGATCTCGCGGGTACAAGGCGGCAAATTGAAGGCCAAGAAGGAAATCCGGATTGCCGCCCTGTTCAAGGAAGCGCCGCCGGAATTTTTGCGCATGATCGTAGTACACGAACTCGCACATCTGAAAGAACACGATCACAACAAAGCGTTTTACCGCTTATGCGAAAGCATGCAGCCCGGTTATCACCAATTGGAATTCGACTTGCGGATGTATCTGACTTGGCGCGAACTGGCGCCATCCGAAGCGACACCAGCCGCATCAGTGCCCCCTCCGAATTAGCGCCACCCTTATCCAGCGGCGACGCAGCCGGTGCCTGACATTCGGCCGGCGCCGGCGGGCCACTCCACAGCGGCGCAAACAGCTTTCCGGATCCAGCCAAACCGAGGTTAAACCATGAAAAACAGCACACTGTTCAAGATATTACTGGTCTGCGGCGGCATCACGCTCAGCACCCTGGCCTCGGCCCACGTCCATCCGCAAACTCAAACCCCCGGCGCCAACGCCGAAGTGTCCGCGCCAGCCGCCGTCAAGATCGAATTCGACGGTCCGCTGGAGCCGGCCTTCAGCACGCTGAGCGTCAGCGACGCCCAAGGCCATATCGTCAGCACCGGCCACGCCCAAGTAGATAGCACGGATCGCAAACTGATCAGCGTGGCCTTGCCCAGCCTGCCCTCAGGCAAGTACACGGTGCATTGGACCGCGGTCGCGGCCGACAGCCATCGCACCCAGGGCGACTATAGTTTCAGTATCAAATAACGGCATGCCTTTATCGGCGACGGCATGCGGCGCTCGCCTGTTATCGCCGACTCAAGGGCCGGCCGATAGACTCAAGCGTCGCTCACCTTGCGCACCCCGGCCATCTTTTCCAGGCGCACGCGCACACCCTCAAACTCCGCATCGGAAACCCGGGCCAGCGTAATCGCCACCTCATCGGTATCCGGGTCCGCCTCGCTTTGCTGCATCACGAATTGCTTGACCCGCGCACTGCTGGGTCCAAGCGTCAGGTGTAAAGCTTGCAGTGTCATCGCACCGCGATCCACGCTGATGCGCAGTTCACGCCGCTGCCGGATGGAAAAATAACGTTTTTCCAGCGGCTTGATCCCGGCCAGGATTATCAAAATAATCAACGTCGCCGCAATCGCCAGCGTATATAAGCCGCCGCCAGTCGCCAACCCGATGGCCGCCACCGACCATAAGCTCGCCGCCGTGGTCAGGCCGCGAATAATCTCACCGCGCATCAGAATTGCGCCGGCGCCCAGAAACCCGATACCGGAAACCACTTGGGCAGCAATACGCGACGGGTCGAGCACCACATTACTGGTGCCCAGCACGTCGGCAAAACCAAATGCGGAAACAATCATCAGCAAGCATGAGCCGACGCAGACCAGCATATGGGTACGCAAACCCGCCGCCCACGACAAACGTTCACGCTCGAAGCCAACCGCGCTACCCAAGGCAGCCGCCACCAGTAAACGCGAAACCAATTCAACTTGATTAACCATAAAACTGATTCTCCTCATAAAGCGATCATCTCCGGCCCGCGCCTGGCAGGCAAGATCGGCAGCGCCATGACAAACTAGCCATTAAGGCGGTATGCTATTGATCACAAGTAAAAATCATAAGATATCGGGACGCAGCGGTCTTTTTCTTTCAGTTCATCTAGAACATGTAGCACGGATTGCATGACGCCCCTGAAACAAAGTTAGCTTTTTGACCGCAGTGAGGCATACGCCCGGCTCAATGTCAGCGGCCGGTTCGATGACAAACCGTTTCTTAGCTAAACCTCAGGAATCCGCTATGCCATGGCAAACCGAAGAAAACGCCCGCAGAGAAAGTGCGCGGGTCATGCTGCTTTTTGACCCGTTACTGCTGGACAAGGAAGGCCGGGTATTGGCACGGGTCGCCGACCTCAGCCTGCATGGCGCGCTGTTGTTCGCCCGCCGCGGCATGTTTACTGCCGGGGAAACGATTGCCGGCTGGCTGCAATCGCCGCCGCTCGACGGTGCGGACGAAATTTTCCTGGCAGTCGGGCTGACGGTGCGCTGGGTTGCCGAGGACCATATGGCAGGCTGGTCGCGGATGGGATGCTCAATGGACCCGATGGACGACCAGTCGTTTGCGACGCTGAAACGTTTGATCGAATTGACCGCACCCTGAGCGGATCACGCGCGGCAATCCGCCCCGGGATTGGCTGGGACGAGGAAACCGAGTGCGTAAAAATCCGTGGGCCATGAAAAACACCCCAAAAATTGGACAGATATCCAATTTTTGGGGTGCGGTTCACGCTTCAGACCTGGGGCACACATTTTTTATGGGTGCCGCCCGGCACCCAGCATGCACTCCAGGCGGCATTCAAGCGCCCGAAGTCACTGAATCACTGAATTACGGACGTTCACGATCCATCAAGCCATTGCCCTGGGCCAATCCCGTGGGACGGGCAACCGCTGCCTGACGTGCAACGACTGCGTCCGACGGGTCTACGCGGTTACCCGCGGGCGTTGCGGTCTTGTCCTGGACGGCGGCCACCAGCTCGGTGTTCACCTCGGCGCGGCTCTTGGTGCTGACGCCAGGAAACGAGGTGAAAGGTGCATTCGAGGCATTATTGCCGGCAAAAGCGGGGGATGCGATAAGTGCACCGGAAATCATCAACGCAGCGATTAATTGGGTTTTCATGGTGTAGCTCCTGTCTATCTGCAATTTAGGGGACGGTGCCGCCAACGGGTGGTGGTGCAACATCGACAGGGCTAATGGTATTCCCTAGGATGCTAGGGATAAACCCTGATTATGGAAATTCATTATTCCGCTCCAGCGACTAATCGAAGAAGACGGAATGGACGGAATTGGCGCAATAGGCAGGTTTTTGAGATCATTTCGGTTTAACCCGGTGGATTAACCCCGCATGACTAAAATTATGAGTAGTATTGACTCAACCTATCAGGATCAGGTTGAGCGGGTGTTATCGAATCCGGGATTGCGCACCAATTTATTTTTCAACGCAGTTTCCGGCACGGTCGATTTCACCCCCGCCTGCATCGCGATTAATTCAGCTACCTGCCGCGAATACTATTTCGGCAATTACCTGATCCTGTATCAGCCACCCTGCGACGCAGACCTGGATACGCTGGAGAGCCGCTTTGCGGCGCTGATCGGCAAGCAGGAGGCAATCGCTCATACGGTGTTTGTTTGGTCAGCGGATCGCATCGCCCCACTCTATATCGCGCGTTTTCTGCAGCGGGGTTATAGCTATGCGTGCGAAACGGTACTGCTCGCCCGGCCGGAACACGTTATAAGCTCGACCCCGCTGGAAAGCCGATTCTCTATTCGCCGCTACCATCAGCCGGACGATTGGACGCAATGGTATGCATTGCAGATGGAAGATAAAGACGCGGTGCAGGACGACGAGAAATATCATGCCTATTTGCGTTTCCTCCAGGCGACCTATATGACGCTGATTAAACAGGGTCGCGGCGCGTGGTGGGGGGCATTTGACGGCACTCGGCAAGTGGCCAATCTCGGCCTCTTTTTTGATGGCGAAGTGGGACGGTTCCAGTCGGTTTATACCCAGGAAAAATATAGAAACCGGGGTTTATGCCGTGCCTTGTTGGCCGCCGCCGCATTGGACGCATCGACTAGCGCGCAGCAGTTGGTCATCGTTGCCGAGGACGACCACTATGCCTTGCGTCTGTATGAAAAAATGGGATTTAAGGCGGCATATAAAATGGCGTCGTTATGTAAAGCCTGACGGCGGGGTTGGCCGCGGCTGTTTAAGGCACCGATAGACCCGACTAACGCCTCACACTCATCGTCAGCATCCGGCTTAGCGTGGCCAATGCGGTAGTGGGCAACTCACTCAGCTTGCGCACCACCACGGCAACCGGATAAAAAGTCTCGACCGCATCGTCCAGGATGCCGATGCCGATCAATTCGATGCCGCTTTGGCTAATCGCTTGTACGCGCTGGTGCAAATCGGTTTGCAGGATTGCCGGATTGCCGTCCCCGGTGGCGGGATAACCGTCGGACAGCACCATCAGGATACGGCGTTCGGCGGGATGTTCCGCCAGCCGATTGGCCGCCCAGGCGAGGCATTCGCCGTCGGGGTTTTCATGACCGCATTCGATGGCGGCAATGCCTGTCAGATCGGTTGAATCAAAGCGTTTGTAGATGCGCAGATCGAGACGCTCGACACGCCGGTTGTAGCGGCGCAAATCATGGCCCGCGGCGGTGCCGGCATCGAATAAGCGGCGCATCCCGGCCGATTCGATCGAACTGTAACCCAGTACTTCGCAAGCGAAGTCGAGCTGTGTCAGGGCATCAGCCAACGCCGCCGCACATAAGCGCGCCAGCGCGATTTTCTGGCCCGCCATCGAACCGCTCAGGTCGAGCAATAGCGTGATGGCCGTGTCGCGATCCTGAGTGACACGTTTCACTTTGAACGGCGTGCGGTACCCCGGCGCGCTGACCAAACGTGCCAAGGCGCTGCGGTCGATCTCGCCGCGCTCTTGCTCACGCTTCCAATGGGTCCAGGCATCGGCCCGCAGCACCCGTTCCAGCTTGGCCTGCAAGGCGCCCGTCTCGGCCCGCGCAGTGCGCCGCAACTGCAACCAGACGGCAGACTCTCCCTGCCCGGTCAGGTCGGTCACCGTATCGAATTCGGTCGAGAGGGGAATGGATAAAACCGGGCTCTGGTAAATTGCATCGGCTTGCGCCCCGGCCGCGGCTTGCGGTGCAAGCCGGCTGACGCCCGGCAGCGACTGGCTCATGCCGACCGCCTCGCTGCTCTCGCTTTCAAGCGACGCGCCGCTGGCGGGGGGTTCTGCCGGCGGCGGCTCGGTGGCCAGGTCGCTGTCAGCGTCGCCATCGTCGATGAGGCCGGGCTCGGCGGCCTCGCCGCTCTCGGCTTCAAATCCGTGTGCCGCGTCGGCCGACAGCATCATATTATTGACCCGGCCTTGCCCCAAGACTCGCACCCGGTTGATGATCTCGCGCGCGGCATCCAGGCTGGCACGGGTCGAGCGGCTATGCTGCGCGGCATCCAGCACCTCATGCAAGACGCCCAGGCTGGATTGCAGCGATTCATCGGCAAAGCGCGGCAGCATCGGCTCGTGCCATAACGTGCATTCGACCAACCAGACAAAACGTGCGCTCCAAGAGAGTTTTTCCCAGCGCGCGGAAGCATCCTGCTGTGCGTGGTCGCGCAAGCGGTTCAAAAACCATTGCGCGCCGGGATAATCGTGAAGCAATAAGACACAGACCCGCCGGTCCTCGATAATTTGCGCCAAGCGCCGTTCCAGCGCAGGTCCCGGCTTGGCCAGTTGCGCCAATTGCGAATGTTTGGCCCGGGCAACCAGCAAATCCAGATAACCGATCAAAACATCGTGTAGCGCCGGATCGGCTTGATCCAGCTCGGGCAGAATAATGCGGTTGGGTTCGACCCGCGGTCCGGTCGGACTGAACACCACTTCCACCTCATCTTGACGCGTCAGCACGCGTGCAATTTTAGTCAGGGTGGATTCAAAATCGAAACCGAGAAAAGGCGCGGCTGGTTTTATCGCCCGTTTCATCGCTTAAACGGCAGGTGCAATATGATGGCGAATCACGCTGCGGATCAGGGCCGCATCGACCGGACTGACCTTGGCATAAATCGTGGGTTCGGCTGCCCGCTCCGGGTCGCCCACCCGCACCATGAGTTGGGCCCAGTCCAGCAGCCGCCGAGTCGAAAACGCGCTGGACAAATCTTCGCGGTCAAACGCCGCGCGGCAATCGGCCGCGATAGCCGCCAGCGTCTTGGCCAACGACAGAGTCATGGCAGGAGCCAAGGTTTCAAGCAGAACCTGAGCCTCTTCCTCCGGCGACAGATAATTGATCAGATAGACCCGCCATCGATCCAGGAAAGCTTCGTTCATCAGGTTCGACCCCTGATACATATGGCGGAATTGACTCATCGCTCCCACCGCGTTAGCCGTGGCAAACAAGCGGAAATCCAGATGCGGCGCGACAATCTCATTGCCTTTTTCTTTTAGCATCAGCTGACCGGACGACTCCAACACCGCTGTCAATACCGCCAGAATCGCCGGCTCGGCAAAATCGATTTCATCGATAATCAACCATGCCCCGCTGCGCATCGCCACCGGCAGCACGCCATCCACCCACATCGTTTCGCCGCCTTTGATGGTCCAGAAACCAACGAAGTCGCCGATGGTCGTTTGACCATTCATATTGGAGCGGATCACCCCATGCTGCGAGCGCGCCGCGACCTGTTCAATCAAACTGGTCTTGCCGCAGCCGGTGTGACCGATCAGCATGATGCGGCGATTCTCCACGATGTCCTGGACGATATCGTCATAACGCGGCGGAAATAAGTAAGCTCGGTTCACCGTCGGTGTGAGCGGGCCACCGTCGCCGAGTGGAACCTTGACGTTGCTGACCAAGACATAATGCTCGGCAGGACTCTGCTGCGCCGCACGTCGCGTTAAACCATGCAGCCGCGCAAGTTCTTGCATGAAGTCGATGTTTGTCGTTTGCTCTGCGCTATCGCTTACGTTTGGCGCGATGGTTTCGCGGACAAAACCTTCGCGCTCCCACTTGAGAAATTTCGCGCTCAGGTTCTCGCTGTCAGCCTCCATTTCGAAATCGACGGCGCCACGCTCGAAGCCGTGTTCCAGGTGAAATAGATTGGCGCGTTCGGAGGCCGTCACACGCCACCATTCTTCACGCCCGGCATCCTGTCGGATATAACATCCGCCAAGTTCTTCAAGCATTGCCAGATAAGGTTTACTGTTCATAAGTCTTGGGCTTGGATCGGTGCTGTAGTTTAGATCTTTGCCGGACTTGGCTGCAATACATTGTTTTCCGAGCTGAACCCGTCTTATCCGGTGGAGTTCGTGTGGCGCGCAGGCGCGATTAATCCGGTGCTGGAGCAGTTTGTGCAGGGTGTACTTGAGCCGTTCATCAAGAATTCCAATGATCTAATGACCCGGTCGACCGTGACCGTGTATCGCCAAAAGCGCCGCCGTAGCGCACCCGTAGGTAACCAGGCATGCGCGACCACGCACCCCGGCGCCCAGATCGGACGCCATCGCTTTGCGGTACGCGGCCGAGGGAAAATTGAAACGGTTGAAATGCCGAGATTTGAAGCCA
>JAMFSV010000326.1 GCA_026225455.1 Burkholderiales bacterium
CCAAAGACGCCGCACCGAGTTTTCGCAAGGTCAAGGATGCGTACCAAACGGTCTTTAGTCTGGTCGAGCGTTTTGCGCGCGATGCGGGCGTGTTGGTCAATCCGGTAGCCGCTAAAGCGGCGGTGCCGGAATTACCGGTGGAACGTGCCGAACCGAGTTTTTATACCCCGCCTGTTGCTGCCGAGCCGGCTCGTGCAATCGCGCCACAGGGAATACAAACGCGCGAGCAAGCCGTGGCGCAACTGCGGGAAGTGGCCGCTTTTCTGCGCCGTACCGAACCGCATAGCCCCGCAGCTTACCTGGCCGACAAAGCCGCGCATTGGGCCGAAATGTCCTTGCATGAATGGTTGGGCACGGTGGTCAAGGACCACGGCACGCTCGGACATATTCGAGAACTCCTGGGCATCAGCGAACTGCCTGACGTGCCGCCTCAATAGGGTTCGATAAAGCTTGGGCCCCTGCGCAGTGGACACTGCGCAGGGGCCCAAGCCTGCTCAACTTCTATTCATGCTCTATTGGCCGGCGCGGAATTCGATACGTCGATTGCGCGAGCGGCCGGCGTCGGTATCGTTCGATGCCACCGGCTGGTCTGGACCTACGCCGGCCGTGGTCAGTTGCTGCGGTGTGATGCCCTTGGACACCAGATAACCTTTCACGGCATCGGCGCGGGCTTGGCTCAGTGCGATATTGGACGCGCGATTGCCTTGATTGTCGGTATGTCCAATGATGGCGACCGTCTTGGTATTGACGCCCGCCAGCACTACCGCCATTTGATCGAGAATGGCCCGGCCCTCCGGTGCCAGCGTGGAACTGCCGATTTCAAATTCAATGGTCCGGTTCGCCAGCGTCGAATCCAGCGCGCCTTGTTCAGATGCGGTGACGCGCAAACCGTTCTTGATGGTGTAGGTCGGATTCAAGGCATTGGCCATGTCGCTGGCGATTTGCTGACGTTTGGCTTCGTTGCCGACTTCGCCTTTGACTTCAATTTGCGTGCCGTCGATTTTCAACTGGCCTTTGCTGATTTGCTTCAGTTCCGGATTTAATAATTTTTGCACGTTGTCGGCCCAGTTGGCCGGTGTCGCCACTTCGCCGACTTCGATCTGATCCAGCACATTGCCGGCACCATAGATCTCGCGCAAGCGCGCCAATACCGCGGCTTTGGTGGCGTCATCGGGGACGGTGCCGCCTGCTACCACTTGGCCGGGCAGGGCGGTGACATTGGCCGTCGGCATGATGGTTGCGTGCACCGCCACGCCATCGCCGTTGATTGCATCGGCGGCGTGAAGGCTGGCGGATGCCGCGGCGAGTGCCGCGATCGCGGCCATGCGACAGGTGAGCGCCAGGACGCTTGAGGTGCGCATGTGTTTATTCTCCGATGAACACTTCGCGGAACGTATCGATGGCAACACGTAGCGACAATTGAGGCTGGTCAAGATAACTGACAAGTTTGCTGATCTTGTGATCGTTCTTCGCATGATCGTCGACCCATTCCGGGTCGTCGATCTCGATGTTTTGCGCCAGGTAGGCTTGCGGGTCGATCACACTATGCAGGGTCTTGGCCGAAGCGCCGTTGAAACCGACCACCAGGCGGTCATGCTCTTCGAAGGTGCCGATAAATATCGCCAGCTCGAAATCGGCGCGTGCCACAAACGGCGTAATCAGTTCCAACCAGAACGCTGCCACCAAACTGCGGTAAAACGGATCGCGCGGCAGCGGCAGGGTCAGGCCTTTTTCCAGGTGGCTTGAGCCGCTCGCCATTACCGGCTGCAACAGCAAGCCCAAGGCCAGCAAGATGCGCGGTACACGCACCGCATTTTGGTTATCGCGCAGCATCTGTTCCAGCCCCTGCAAGGTCTGGAATTCCACGAAATCGGCAAAGGTCCCGTCATGCGCGCTGCCATGCGTACTGGTATCCACCGGCACCTGGGTTTCGGCGAGCAATTGCAACACCTCGCCGGGTTCGCTGATGCTGAGCAGAGGTTGTATCTGGCTGGCGGAACGACTCCAAAGACGGGCCAGCGCCAAGGGACTGCGCGCTAGAAATGCCAGGGGCCGTTCCACTTCCAGGGCGGCTGCAACCAAAAAGGGAAAACGTCGCGTCGAGGCGTCGCTGCTGGCAACCATATGGCCCGCAATCGCGAGTTTGCTGTGCGAGCCGAGGAACGCAAAATGCAGCGGTTGCATGTTTTCGTAGACCAGGCGCCAGCGCGGATTTTCCGACAACAGCTCCATCGCTTGTGCCACCCATTGATCCAGGGTTTGCAACAACTGTGGATTATGCGAACTCTTGACGAAATCGCCGCGTGAAGGGATCTTGCCGAAGTAAGTGAACTGAGCTTGTACAGTTTGGCTCATGCCGCACCTCCGGGATTGCTGCTGTCATTGGCTTTGGGTGCGCTGTCCGGCGTGCTTCGCTCAGTGGACTGGCGCGGTGCTGCGGGTGCGGTTACCGCGGGCACCTGCGAGGCCGGGGCGTTCGGTTGCGCCGGCGGCGGCAGATTCGGCGCGCTGCTGTCGACGATCGACGATGGTAGTTTCAGACCACGCAAGCTTTGCGTCTGAGGTGTGTTGCCACCACCGGCCGCGGCCTGCGAGGTGCTGATAAGGCGCATGCTGACTGTCACCGTGATGCTGCCTTTGGTCCAGCTCAGGTTGAATGAGCCATCCGCTTGGCGCGTACGCTGTGCCGAATCGATCAACTTCTCCAGGCCGAAGTGGCCGGGCTCGTTGACGATTTCGATGGTGCGGCCATCGAAGGTGGTGACCGTCAATTTGGCGCCTGGGGTGCCTTGGGCATTGGGCCAGACAAAGTGCGTCCATTGCGGCTGTGCATTGCGATAACGCATCTGCTGACCGTCGATTTCCACAGTGTATTCGGTCACGCCGCTGGCAGGCTGCGGCAGCATCTCGAACACGGTTTGCGGTTCTGCCGCCTGGGTGGAGCCGGAAGCTGCGCCGCCCGCCAAAGGGGCAACCCAGTTGGAGAAGCCGGTGGTGAATTCAGGCATCAAGGTCAGACCCATATCACCCCAGGTGCGCGCACTCAGGACG
>JAMFSV010000327.1 GCA_026225455.1 Burkholderiales bacterium
AACACCGCCACCAGGATCACCAGCGGCAAACAGGCGGTCAAGGCCCGATTCGGTAACCAGCGCGTGTAATAACCTTCCAACGCATCGATTCCGGCCACCACGCTGTTAGCCAGATCCCCGCCGGCCTGTCCTTCCAACCAGGCCGGGCCCAAGGCATGGATATGACTCAATAATTGTTGGCGCAAGGTGGTGCGTATCGTCACCCCGGCGGCGCAGCTTGCACGTTCGCCGGCTTGCACCACCACAAAACGCAAGGCAAACACCGGCAGCAATATCGCCAATGCCGGCCAAACAGCGGCCAGCCCCAAACCGCGCAGGATAACCGCGTTAAGGACCCACGCCAGCAAGCCCGCCTGCGCCACGATCAAGAGTCCCCCGCCCAAGCCTAAGGCCAATGCCAGATTGAGACTGGATTGAATCGCTGCACGTCGGCTCAGCAGCCAGATTTCGATAGGTTTTTTCAAGGACGCTTGGTGCCGCTGGGTAAATGCTTAAATGCCAAATGGTTAAATGCCAGATCCAAGCCGGGGACATTCATGCTAGATCAACACGCGGCGACAGGCCAGAAATCTTCAGCCACCGCGGCGCGAATCGAGCGAATCGAGCGAATCGAGCAATACGCAGCACGACTTGGCTTGGTTTCCACGATAGCAGATTTGTTCCTGCGAATACTGAGCAAGATCAAGCCGAGCCAAGATACACGGGTGAGGAACTACCGTTTGAGGCGATTGGGGGAAAGCGACTCTGCGAAGCGGAAAAGTTATCCCCAGATGATGTTGAAAGATTTGTTGATAACCCGCGGAGAAACATTCCAAGTCATTGATAGGAGACAGATTTTGGGCTCCGCTCAAATATAGGCAATTGCCATTTAGGCAAGGTTCTTCGCGTCTCCAGACGTTACTGCTGTCCGACAAAAACGTGCATTGCAACAACGAAAATTTCGGCTTGCTCAACCATTTCTCCAGCATCATTAAGTTCGACCGAGTCGCTCTTATAGTCTGCGGTCAAACGAATTTCCTCAGCACGCTTCAACAATCGCCCAGGTCTTTAGATAGAGCCCCACTCTTAATCAAGTGCTCGCTAAATGCGTTAATCACGCCCTCGGTGAGTCTTACCAATATCTTGCTTGAGCGGGGCGTTGCACTTCAACAGTGCCGCTCGCGCCGAGTCGAACATCGCATAGTAAGCACGGTTGCATGCGCCGTCCACATCGCCCAACTCAAGCAATGCGCGCGCGGATTTGCAAGCGCGATCAGCCTTAGCCAGCAAGATCACAGACGTCAGTTGACCGTTCACAGTCGCACGCCTTCCCGCGCTATGTTATGCAGCAATGCCGGATTCGAGTAGGTTTCAGGATGCTCCCATTCATCAAGCCACACCGGCAATGGAGAAATATTGATACCGGTCTCAAGCAGCACATCAAATGCGATGTCGGCCATCGCCAACTTGGTGGTCAGAAATCTTTGATGTTCACCTCGCAAAAGCACGGCTACATCCGCATCACTATCAGGTTGGTAGGTACCGCGAGCACGGCTGCCGAAGAGAATTGCTCCAGCCATGTCGTAGCGGGAAACGAGGCTGTCGATAAAACGGCGAACGGCTTGCTCAGTCTCGCGATCAATGATGATTTGGCTCATTCTGTGCGACTCCACTAGAATTTTACGATTCCTAATCGCGATACTACGCTGGGCAACGTCCGACACGATAGTCTTTTGCAATTTACGTCGGCATAAACCCGTTGCTGGTCTAGCCGACGCTATCTCCTCTACGATCAATCCGAGCGTGGCCCGGCTTAATGATGCTTGAACAGATCCAGAATCTGCTGCCGTTCGCTGTCGTCTACCGGCGGATTGGCGGGCACCGGCACGGGCGCCTGCGGGGTTACGCCGGCCGGCAGGCCGTTGGCGTCGACGGGAACCGGAATAGTGTCGTCCGTCATGCCGACATTGGTGATCAGGCCATTGCCGGGGGTAAAGTTATCGAAATAGATTTCGTCATCGACATTGACCAAGCCCGCAGGTACGGGGTCGACGTACTGCGGCACACCGCGCAAAGCGTGGCCCATATAGTCGACCCAGATCGGCAACGCGAGCTGCGCGCCGAATTCGCGGCTACCCAGGCTTTTGGGCTGATCGTAACCCATCCACGCTACTGCAACCAGCGTGTGTTGAAAACCCGAGAACCAACCGTCGCGGGCCTCGTTGGTAGTGCCGGTTTTACCGGACAAGTCGGTGCGATGCAGGATATTGGTGCCTGCGCCGGTGCCTTTTTGCGCCACCGATTGCAGCAAGCTGGTCATGACATAACTATTGCGGGCATCGATCGAACGCGGCGCATTTTGTTCCGCGACCACGGGTTGTGCTTTCAACAGGATATCGCCGCGTGAATCGGTCACGTCGTTGATCAGGAACGGGTTGATCCGATAACCGCCATTCGCGATCACCGCATAGGCGCTCGCCATCTGCAATGGGGTGACTTGGCCCGCGCCCAGCGCCAGAGGCAGATAGGGCGGCGTTTTATCCGCGTCGAAGCCGAAGTGCTGCACCACGAACTGCTGGCCGTAGGTCACGCCGATCGCATTCAGGACCCGGATCGCCACCAGGTTTTTCGATTTTTCCAGGGCCACGCGCAAGGTCATCGGTCCGTCCGGCTGGTCGTCATCCTTGGGCGCCCACGCATCTCCGCCCGGTGTGGTCGGCGGGAAGTACAAGGGGGCATCGTTGATGATGGAACCGGGGGCAAAACCTTTCTCCAGAGCGGCCGAGAAAATAAACGGCTTAAACCCCGAACCCGGCTGACGCCATGCTTGCGTGACGTGATTAAACTTATTCTTGTTGAAATCGAAACCGCCTATCATCGCGCGAATCGCGCCATTTTGCGGCGTCAGCGAAACCAGTGCGCCCTCCACTTGCGGCAATTGCGAAACGGTCCAGGCACCTTTGGCATCCTGCACCAGACGGATCACCGAACCCGGGCGTATGCGCTCGGCATCGCGTGCCCGCGGGCTCAAGGCATTGGCGACAAATTTAAGGCCGTCCGGATCGATGGTCAGGGTATCGCCGTCTTCGCTCTGTGCCGTAATTTGCTTGGGGGTGGCGGTAAGCACCACCGCCGCGACGATATCGCCGTCGTCCGGATGATCGCCCAATACGTCGTCGATCGCCTGATCGCGGTCGTCCTGATTCACCGGCAGTGCGATATTCGCTTCCGGACCGCGGTAACCATGGCGCTTGTCGTAATCGAGCACACCTTTGCGCAAAGCCTGATACGCATCTTCCTGGTCGCCGGAATCGATGGTGGTGGTTACCACCAAGCCCTTGGTATAGGTGTCTTCCTTATACTGGGCGTACATGATCTGGCGCACCATTTCGGCGACGTATTCGGCATGCACGCTATATTGATTGGTCGCGCCATGCGGATGCAGTTCTTCCTGGGCCGCTTGATCGAATTGCGGTTGAGTGATGTAACCGAGTTCCAGCATGCGCTTCAAAATATATTGCTGGCGAATTTTGGCGCGCTTGGGATTGACGATCGGATTGTAGGCCGACGGCGCCTTGGGCAAGCCGGCCAGCATGGCGGCCTGCGCCAGCGTGACGTTCTTCAGGTCGACCCCGAAATACACCCGGGCCGCGGCGGAGAAGCCATAAGCGCGCTCACCGAGGTAGATCTGGTTCATGTACAACTCAAGAATCTGGTCCTTGGTCAGGGCCGATTCGATCTTGTACGCCAGCATCATTTCGTAGATCTTGCGGGTATAGGTTTTTTCGCTGGACAGAAAGAAATTGCGTGCCACCTGCATGGTGATGGTACTGGCGCCCTGGGTCGCGCCGCCATGCAGCAAGTCTTCCAGGCCGGCGCGCAAAATACCGATGAAATCGACACCGCCATGTTCATAAAAGCGATAGTCCTCGATCGCGAGCACCGCTTTTTTCATCACATCGGGGATATCCTGGAAACGCGCCAGATTGCGCCGCTCGTCGCCGAACTCGCCAATCAGCACGTGGTCCGCGGTATAGACCCGCAACGGCACTTTGGGCTGATAATCGGTCAACACTTCCAGCGACGGCAGATTGGGTTCCATCACGATTAACGCATAGCCGATCAGCAACGCACCGATCACGCCAAGCGCCACCACGGTGCCGGCCAGACCCAGTAGAAAATGGCCCAAAATCGAGCGCCCCGGTTTTTTGGGCTGTTTTGACGGTTGGCGCGGTGTATCCGGGGGTGTGTTGGTCGACATGAAGTGTAGTGAGTGAGACGCGCCCAATGGGCAACATCGTTTGGAACTGTGCCGCGAACCTTGGCAGTTACGGGTGCACGCTTACTGTTACCGGGGTGCGCCCTCGTTTGAGCCCTATTTTGTCACAGCGATCAGTCCACGCTGACAGACACGCATTTTAATGAATCATGCCGCTGGTCACAGTCTTTTTTCATCGGCGGCATGATTTTGGGCATTTTTTCAGCCGTTTTTGGCTCTTTATCGGCGTTTCGGGGTGGCTAAAATCGCACGGGTAGCCCAGGTGGAGACACTCGCCGCCACCGCCGTGGCAAAACCGCCCCACAGGATATCGATCCCGGTAACGGTCGAATTCCAGCCGGTCAAAGTCGCCAGGTTGGTCAAATCGTAAGTAGCATAGCCTATCATCCCGAACAGCAAGCCCAACTTCGCGGCCTGGACCAGGCGGCCCGACGCCAGCCCGGGCAGGACGCAAAAAACCACGATGCCGGTCAGATAAATCAGGTAAAAAAGGGCCGCAGCACCCATTCTGGGCTGAGTCAGCAACAACCCGCCAATTTGCGATTGGTAGAAATCGCGCGCAATATAACCTAACCAGAGCGCATCCAGCGCGAGAAACGCGGCGGCGGCAAAACCATAGGCCAGGAAAAATCTTTTCGACATTGGCAACAGCTCCGGGGCAAGGTGTCCGACCTCGACGGATATCGTATCGGGGGCGGCAGGTCCTGGTGTAGACTGCGGCAGCAGCCTGGGGCTCAAGTTTGCAGCAGCGACGATCTGATACTGCGGCTTTGCCGCCACTTGCGGCAAGCAATAAATATCGCTGATGCGGGCTTGGTTTTACGGGGTATCACACCCATCTATGTTACGGGGCAGCGCAACACATTGCGACCCGGAGGTTGCGCCCCATAGCTCCGTGGAGCGATCCGCTGCTGCAAAAGGTGCGCGGTCCGCCGCTTCAAGGTCGAGTGTTTTTCATCTTGAAGCCAGGCGATTCACCGTTCGATGTTATAGCGATGCTTCGCCGCGTGCGCTGCATCTGGTTCCTAATTTGGGGGATTTCATGTCGCTACTTAATACCGTTTTACGGACCTTGAAAGGTTTTCTCAACGATGCGGCCGATTCGGTTCAGGATCCGTCGCGTGATGCGCGGCAGATTGTGCGGGAACTCGACGAAAGTATCGGTAAAGCCGAAAATTCGCTGATCGAGATTGAAGCCCAGGTCAGTACCCAGCAAAGCAAGCGCGATCTGGCCGACCAGAAGGCGCATAAGTACGAAGAAGGCGCCAAACGGGCACTGCAAAGCGGCGATGAAACGCTGGCTCGCGAAGCCTTGACCGCTCAATCCGCGGCCGAAACGGAACGCGACGCCTTGAACGCCGAACTGGTGGCACTGGAACCTTCGGTTGCCACCTTGAAAGACCAGATCGGCCAAATGCGCCAGCGTCGCAACGACCTGAATTCACGCTCGACTATTCTGCAGGCGAAACAAGAAATTGCCAAAGCCAAGGATACCGCCGCGACCGCCTTGGGTGGGATCGGCGGCAAAAACCTGTCCGAGGATTTTGCCAAACTCGAAGACAAGGTCAATTTGTCGAATGCGCGTAGCGACGCCCGCTTGAATTCCGCCGATGATAAAAGCGGCAAGGCACTCGACGACAAGCTTGCCGAACTGACGCGCGGACCGTCGATTGATGACCGTCTGGCGGCGATGAAAAAGCAAATCAACGGCGGTTGAGCCGGTAAGTTGACGGCTTGATTCGGCCTCGACCGGGCCGGGTCATGCCTCACGAGATCCAAGCAGGGATTCCAAGCTGGATACCCCTGCGGTGGCCGCTTGCTGTACCGTGAAGATGTGTTGCACCGGGCGTACTTGCCCGGTATGTGCCCTGGACGCCGTCGGCCTCGCTATGGACGATGTGCGTCAGGTTTATTTGGGTCAAGATTACTGTTACGGAACGTAGCGGACTACCCGCTCCACGCTTGCCATGAAAAAATTCTTTGCCGTTGCGCTATTCGGTGCCGCGTTGTGCTTTTCCGCGCTGGCCAGCGCCGCCTCGCCGACCGAGCAGCAGGTGCAGGCCGCGCTGAGTCGCGGCGACTTTGCCGGGGCGCAGCAAATGCTGGCCGAGGTGGTGCAAGACCATCCGAAAAACGCGCGAGCCCATTACCTTTATGCACAGGTACTCGATCGCAACGGTCATGCCACCGACGCCTTGGCGCAACTGGATCTGGCCCGGCAAGCCGATCCCGCCATGAGTTTTACCCAACCGAACCGGCTGGCCGCGGTCGAACAGCATATTCGCGCCGACGCAGCACAGGCCGGCCGGCACAATGATCTGTCGGCCAACACCGTGCCGGCACAGGCCACCGCGGCCGGCGTGATGTCGGCACCCGCGCAGCATAGCGGCACCTCGGCGCTGAGCTGGCTCCTGATGATGGTGGTCCTGGCCGCCGTGGTCGGCCTACTGGTATGGAGCGTGCGCCGTTCGCGCCGCAATGACGAAAACCGCTCCCAGGAAACGCTGCGGGCGCAGTTAAAGCAGGCCACCGAGTTGCTGAACGCGGTGCGCGGCCTCAAGCTCGACATCCGGATTTCGACCGCGCCCGGCCATGATTTGCTGGCGCGTGAAGCCGAGGACCTCGAAGCCCAGTTGCTGCGCAGCGTCGAAAGTCTGAGCGCGGGTTTGAGCGGACAACCGAATGCTTACGGCGATCAATACGATCGCATCGATAGCCTGGCGCGTCAATTCGAAAGCCTGAAAGCGCGTGTCGACGGCCGCCCCGACCCCTACCCGCCGCACAGCGCGGACGGTTATCAATATGCCAACGAAGCCGATCGCTTCGGCGCCAACCGGCAGCCCGTGGCGCCGACCGTTATCGTGCAGCAAGGCGGTGGCGGAATGGGCATGGGCGGCGGCTTGTTGACAGGCGTATTGCTCGGGGAAATGATGGGCGGCGGCCGCGACCGGGTAATCGAACGCGATGTCATCGTCGACGACGAACGCAACCGCGGCGGCTCCGACCCAGGCATCGACTACGGTCAGGGCAACAACGACTGGAGCGACAATGGCGGCGGCGGCATCGATATGGGCGGTGGCGGCGGCGACTGGTCGGACAATTAAAAAAACGGGACTTTCGGGTCCCGTTTTTTGTGCCGCTGCCGTGCTTGCGTCTTGCCGCCGGTACGCCCAGGCACTACCGCTTTACATTGCGCTGTGCCCGGCGCAAGGCCTTCGAAATGATATGCGTCTCGCTGGCGCGTCCGGTACCCGTGCGGCGCCGGATGCTGTCGCGAAAAAATGCCACGGTTTCGCTTGCCACGGTTTCGCGTTCGTTGTCCATCGTGATGATGTGATAACAGTCGTCGAGCAATATCTTGCGCTTGATGGGCGACCCGATGGTGTCGTGCACCCGCATCGTATTGCGCGGGCTGGTGGTATCGTCGTCCACGCCATGGATCATCAAACAGTCGCTTTTGATATGCGAGAGCTGCGACTCGACATATTTCGCCAATTGCCGCGCCTGGTAAATATGCTGGGACGAGGTCGACGCCTCGCCGACTTCCGAGCCCGATTTTTCGCGCATGGCTTTGGCCACCCTGGCCCGCAACGCCTCGTTTTTCAGGCCGAACGGTTCGCGCTCAAAAAAGGCAAAACGCTTGCCGATCGGCGTGTGATACAAATAATCGAACAAAAACCGATACCAGGGAATCGCCCACCCGTCCCATTTCAGGGTGATTGCATACAGCGCCAGTGAGGTCACCGAAGGCTCGCGTGCCGCCAGGGCCAGGGCCAGGGTGCCGCCAATACAGAGGCCGCCGACGGATACCGTATCGTGCGTCTCCTGCAACACCCTGTAATGGCCGCGCAGGATTTCAACCCAGGCTTCCCAGTCGGTCGCGCGCGAGCCCATGGCATAACCCGGCACCGCCGGCACCGAGACCGTATAACCTTCATTGACCAGCGCCCGTGCGATAAAACGCATTTCACGCGGGGTGCCCACCAGTCCCGGAATCAACAAGACAGCGTGCTGCTTGCCCTGGTAAAAAATGGCTTCATCCATCAAATTCGATTCCCGTATTGCGTGCGCGGCGCGGCCGGCAGACTGAAGCACCGCCGTGCCGACCTCTAGTGTCAGCGACAACATTATAAAGATAGTTGCCGGACTTGAGCCGCCCCTTAGCTAAATCAGGCGCTATAAGCCAGGCGCAAGCCGCCCCAATGACGGCCGCCGACCATAATCGGCGCAGACACGTCTTTCATCAGCGAGTATTGTCCGCCGCCCATATCGCGACGGTAGGTCTGCAGCAAAAACGGTTTGGTGTGGGTACCCGAAGACAAACCGGTACGGTCATTGAACATGCGGCGATTACGTGAATTCGCGGCATTCCAGGCCGGATCGTCGCCCTGGGGTTGGGAAAATTTCTTGTTATGCGTCGGCAAATAACCCTGGGTGTCGACCGAGGCACAAAACACAACGCGCTTATCCAGCGCCAGCAAGGGTTCCTGTATCGGCGGCAAGATCCGGTCCGCCAACTGGATATAGCGGGTGGTGAATTGTTTGGGATCGCTGCCGGCGATGGGGCTATAGGCGTGATCGAACAGGTCGGCCGTGGAGATTTCGCCGCGTGCGATGGCTTGTTCGAAAGCCTGGCCGATTTTTTGTGCCGCCGTCATGACTGCCCGGATAAACGGGGTATCCGGGGTTTCTATGCCGGTTTCGGCGGTGAGTTCGATCAAGGTTTCCGAGACCCCGAGCAACTTGCTTAATTGATCGCGAGCCTTGGTAAAACTGGTGCTTGACTGCTCCACGCCCGACACCATTTCGGACACTTGCGCCTCAAGCCCGCTGCACTGCTGTTCGATATCTTCGGTTTGCAGCGCGATTTGCTCGGCCTCGACGCTCAACTCGGTAATGGCTTTCCCGGTCGACGACACCACCTCGCCGATCGCGTGGGTCCCTTCTTTGACGCGATGGGCGCGTTCCGCACTCGCCGAACCTTCGGCCAGCAGGCGGTCAGCCTGGCCCGACAGCTTGGCCAGGGTCGAGCCGATCTCTGCGGTGGCCTGGGCGGTTTTGCCCGACAAAGCTTTGACTTCGCTCGCCACCACCGCAAAACTACGGCCGAATTCACCGGCGCGGGCGGCTTCAATGGCCGCATTCAAGGCCAACAGGTTGGTCTGGCGCGCGATGGTTGCAATCTCTTCGGAAATTTTACTGACGTTGTTCAAGGACTCGCGCAGGGTTTCTATCTCGGCGGCCATCACCGAGACGCTATCGACCAAGCTGTGGATTTCCGCCAGCGACACCCGCACGGTTTCCTGCGACTGGCTCACGTCGGAAGCGGCCTGATCGGCCACCAGGCGCATTTGGCGGGCGGCCGCGGCAATCCGCTGGTTGCCTTCCATGGTTGAAGTGGCGGCATGCTGCAAACCGCGGCACAACGTCGTCTGGCGCGTGGCAAGCACCGCGACTTCCTCGACGTGACCCGAGACATCGCAAATTTCGATGCCGAGCTTACCGGCATGCTCGGCAATTTTTGCCACGGCGGTCAAGGTGCGCCCTTGTTGCTTAAATCCGAAACCCGTCATCCGCCGTCTCCTGATTTTTTTATTGACGCTGAATTTCCCGGGCGCGTTGTTTGCTGCACAGAACGGGTGGAACTCGGCGTTACGTACTCGGTGTTGTGTCTGTAGGTATAACGCTGGATCAAGGCCAAACTGAAGGGCCGCGCGTTCTACTGGTCCAGATATAGCGCGTTTGGCTGACAAGTGGCTTACGCGCCGAGCGGCGACGGCTCACCGAGCATATCAAACCTGCTCTGTCCACGTGGCGTTGATTACGCCGAGCCACCGTTTTTCAAGCTGGACCGGGCACAAACAGGAACCTCGGCGGTCCAATATCGCATCCGGCCCCAAAAATCCGGTGTTTACCCGAAGTCGCGCATGAATCCGTTGCAATCCGGCACCGGGAGCCTCCGGCGAACTCTTTCAGTTTGAGTTAATCTGATAACCCGGCCGATAACCGGTGCCCCGCTTGAAGACTGCCCGATTACCCGCGTCACCCCAGAAAACCGTAAGTCGTTCGTTACGAGGCCACATGCAATACAGCACCGAGACGCGTCATCTGCATCAGGAGATCATCGACCAGCTTAGCGAGCCGCAAGCGTCGATCTCGCCCAAGTATTTCTATGATGCGCTGGGCAGCCGCCTGTTTGAATTGATCACCCAGTTGCCTGAGTACTACCCAACCCGCACCGAACATGCGGTGATGGTCGAGCACGCCAGGGCCATCGCCACCGCCATCGGCCAGGGCGGCACCTTGATCGACCTGGGTGCGGGCAATTGCGAAAAAGCCGCGGCGCTGTTCGACTCCTTGCAACCTAGCCAGTATGTTGCCCTCGATATCTCCAGCGATTTTCTGCATAAAGCCGTGGCGGGATTGCGTAAAAAATTCCCGACCATCGACATGAGTGCTGTCGGTATCGACCTGTCGACTCAGTTCGATCTGCCGCCCTCGGTACATACCCAGTCACGCACCTTCTTTTATCCGGGTTCGTCCATCGGCAACTTCGACCCGCCCGATGCGATTGCCCTGCTGGCGCATATCCGGCATCTATGCCGTAATTCGGGCGGTCTGCTGATCGGCGTTGACCTGGTCAAAGACCATGCCACCCTCGAAGCCGCTTATAACGACGAATTGGGAGTCACCGGCGCCTTCAATTTGAATCTGCTGAACCATGTGAATACCTTGCTCGGCAGCGACTTTCATCCGCGCGAATGGCGTCATCGAGCGCGTTATGCCAGCGCCCAGTCGCGCATCGAAATGTATCTGGAGGCCAGCCGCGACCTGACGGTAAGCTGGCCCGGCGGCGAACGCGACTTCAAGACCGGGGAGCGGATTCATACCGAAAGCAGCTATAAATACCGGCTGGGCGACTTCGAAACCTTGTTAAAACGCGCCGGCTTCACTCGCACTCAAAGCTGGACCGATCCGCGGCAATGGTTCGGTGTGTTCTACGCGAACGCCTAAGGCTCGCGCTTTTTATCGTTTCTTTTACCTTTACCCTCACGCATAGGACATTGTCGTGCCTGCTTCCTCCCTTTGCGAACGCTACACAGCGGTTCGCCAGCAGACCACGGCGCTGGCGGC
>JAMFSV010000328.1 GCA_026225455.1 Burkholderiales bacterium
GCCGATGTGGAACGATGCCGATGCGCTCCTGCACGTTTTTGACAGCACGCCGGGCGACAGTCCCGGCGGCGCCGTTCCGGTCCACTACAGCGATGGCGAAGCGCTGCGCACCCCACCGGCGACGGGATTGCGCGTGACCTGGTTTGGCCACTCGTCGACATTGCTCGAAATCGACGGCTTGCGCGTGCTGATGGATCCGTTCTGGAGCGAACGCGCCTCGCCACTGCCCTGGGTCGGGCCACAGCGCTGGTTCGCGCCACCTATCGCGCTCGATCATCTGCCCCATATCGACGCCGTGCTGATTTCGCATGACCATTACGACCACCTCGACCGCGGCACGATTATGGCGATGCGCGATTGGGACACGGTTTTTATCGTACCGCTGGGCGTCGGCGCGCACCTGGCTTACTGGGGCATTGCGCCGGCACGCATTATCGAGCTCGACTGGTGGGAAAGCACGCGCATGCACGGCGTGGACATTGCCGCGATGCCCGCGCGGCATGCTTCCGGACGCATCAATCCGCAAAGCGATGTCACCTTGTGGTCGGGCTATGCCCTGCGTGGGGCACGCCATCGGGTTTACTATTCGGGCGACACGGGCCTGATGCCGGCGATGTCCGATATCGGCAAGCGCTACGGTCCGTTCGACCTGACCTTGATTGAAGCGGGACAATACGATGCCGACTGGCCCGACTGGCATAGCGGCCCCGAACAGGCGGTCGAAGCCAACCGGCGGGTGCTGGGCAAGGTGATGATGCCGGTGCACTGGGGCCTGTTGAAACTGGCGCACCACGGCTGGACCGAGCCGGCCGAACGGGTGCTCGCGGCAGCGCGCTGCCAGCATGTTACCGTGCTGATACCGCGCCCCGGCGATAGCGTCGAGCCCGAACGCAATGTGCCACAACTGCGCTGGCGGCCTGATGCGCCGTGGCACGACGCCGCCGACCGGCCGATTGTCGCGACCGTCGATGGCGACCCTCACGTACGGGTAACACCGCCGGTTTGTCCGGCAACACAGTAAACGCAGGGCAGAGGCGCGGCGCCCGGCGCATCCCTGTCTCGCAGTCAGGCTGATAACGTCGCGGTCGGCCGGCCCGACATGTCTTTCAGCGCGCGGATGAAGTCGCCCAGTTGATCACTCCCCATGCGCGCCGTCGTAATCCGCAGGCCGCCGGCACCGGAAACGCTGAAATCGGAGCCGGCGCGTACCAGCCAACCGCGTGCCAGCAATTGCTGCGCGACGGTGGCCCCATCCTGTAACGGTATCCATATATTGAAGCCGGCGCTGCCGACTACCGGAAAACCCATGGTCACCAATTCGGACGCGAGCGCCCGGTAGCGTTCGCAATACGCGCGCCCCGCCGCTGCCACGCGCGCCATCACTTTCTCGTCGGTGATCAGGCCCCAGACGATACGCTGAACCAGATTGCTGACCCAGCCCGTGCTTAAGCGCTGCGACAGTTCCAGCTTCTCGATCGTCGTCGCATCGCCGGCGCTGACGGCAATGCGGAAATCCGGCCCGAGGCATTTGGAAAAAGAACGGATAACGATCCAGCGCGCCGCCGCGGTGTGCCAGTGAGCATGGGGCGCCAGTTCCAGCATGCCGGAATGGTCATCGTCGATAAAGATGACGCCATCTGCCTTCTTGACTATCAGGGCGAGTTCGCGCGCCCGTTTGGCCGACGTGACGATGCCGGTGGGATTTTGCGCCCTCGCGCTAAAGATGATTGCGCGACAACCGCCTCGAATCGCCTCGCTCAGGCTTTCCGGCACGATGCCATTGGCGTCCATCGCCATGGCGACGGGACGCAGCCCCAAAGCCCGGCACAGCGCAATCGTGGTCATGTAGCCGGGGTCTTCCAGCGCCACTTTATCGCCGACCCGCAGATTGGTTTTCAATACGCGATCCACCGCATCCAGCGCGCCGGCGGAAACAAAGACTGATCGGGCCGCTATCCCGTCCTTGTCAAAGGCACGCTGGCTCCACGCCACCAATTCAGGGCAATTTCTTTCTTCGCCGTACAGGCGCGGTGCCAACGATACCGTCTTGAGGACGGCACGCAAGTTTCGCTCGTCAGGGAGGAGCGTGAGATCGGGATTGCCATCATGCAGGCGAATCGCGTCGCCGGCAATGTCCATCGACGTCATGCTCATCTCTGGCCGGCGCGCGCCCGTTCCCGCAACCACTGAGCCGCGTCGGCCATCGGCGATGATCAGCCCTCCTTCCTGCAGCAGGCGGTAGGATACGGCGACCGTGTTTTTGTTGACACCAAGCTGTTCCGCAAGCACCCGTAACGGTGGCAATTGATCGCCCGGGGCCAGCTGGCCCGTGAAAATCGCGCTCTCGAATGCATTGAAAATGTCGGCCGCACGTTTATGCTTGATCTGGAGCTGTCTGAGGTCAAACATTGTTTCGTCCTATTTTCGTGCGCGGCCCCGGATTATAGACCCGTGCGCGGCCCCTTTCGCCGCCACGTTGCGACGCCATGCGTCACCTGCCGATGCGACCGCTCAGCCGGGACGGTCCCACTTGGCTTTATAGGCACGAGCGGTTTTCAGCCGCGCCTCGGTAATTTGTTGCGCACGTCCGGAAACGGTGCTGAGCACATCGGGTGGCGCCTTTTCGGGGTGCCCGGCGTTGAACGGCGGTTGCGGATCATAAGCCATATACAGCTGCAATTCCTGGGCGACGGTGTCACCGCGCAGAATCGCCACCAGGACCAGCGAACCGTCGATGCCGGAGGTCACGCCGCCGGCGCTGATCATGTTGCCATCGACAACCACCCGCTCGTCGCAGGCAATTGCGCCGAACAGGGGCAGCGTCTGCATCGCCGTCCAATGGGTGGTGGCGCGCTTGCCGTGAAGCAGGCCGGCTGCGCCGCAAAGGAGCGCACCGGTACAGACCGAATACACATAGCGTGCCGACGCTGCCTGACGGCGGATGAAGGACAGCACTTCTTCATCCTGCATGAGTGCTTCCTGGCCATAACCACCGGGCACAAGCAATATGTCGAGCTGGGGCGCGTCAGCGATCGTGGTGTCCGGTACGATGCGCATATCGCGCATGTCGGGCACCGGGGCGAGGTCTTTCCAGATAGTGTAGAAGGTGGAATTCGGGATGCGCGACAACGCTTCGAATGGGCCGGTAAAATCAGCCTGGTCCATTTCTGGAAAAATTAACGCGCCTACGTTCAGGTGAACGTCGCTGGGAAGCGTACTCATAGGTTTTCCTTTACATTCATACAGTACTGAAGGCCCGCGCCTACCGGCACAAGTACACCAATGCCCGGTTTTTTCAAGGGGAACAATGCACGGTCCAGGAACAGACGGGTCCTTCGGCCCGATTCCGGCCGCGCGATGTCGCCGTGGCGATCATCCGGTGCAGTCGGGCACTGAACAGGCCTGTAGTCCACCGGTGAGTTTGTCCGGATAAGCATTCGCATAATTTTGTACCAGTACAAAAAAATATATGACTAGTACAATTAGCATAAAGCATTTATAACCTGTGTCAAGCGGAAACGCCTTGCACGACTGGCGTTCTCGCGACGCCCCACATCATTCGATTTCACTTCACAAAATATTCAAAATTGGGCGATTGACCGGTATATTTTCCGCTCCTATACTTTCTTCGTGAAAATCAGGTGGGGAAAATTTATGCGGGAGCACACAATAGAAGCGATGTTTCGAAAAAATCGCGAGGGGCGAGACGACGCCGATCAACAAGCGCAACGGCGGCGTCTGCTGGCGGCCATCCTGGTCACGCTGGGGGCGACGACGCTGCCGGCCATGGCGCTTGATACCGGAAGCGGCGCGCCCGCGGTCCCGCCGCCGGCGCTGGAATTGCTGGTGCTGGGCTCGGGCGGCCCCGGTGCGGTGGGGCGGGCGGGTGCCAGTTTTGTCGTGCTTGTCGATGGCCAGGCACGCCTGCTGGTCGATGCCGGCGCCGGCGCCTTCGTGCGCGCCGGCGAGGAGCACTTGTCGCTGCGAAATCTCGACATCGTCCTGCTGACGCATCTGCATATCGACCACGCCAGCGAACTGCCCGGCCTGTTCAAGGCGCGGGCCGTATCGCAACGTGGCCCGGTACAATTTCGCGTCTTCGGTCCAGGCGCCAGCCGGGACGGCACCTACCCTTCGACGACACGGTTTATGGACCTTCTGTTCGGCAAGCACGGTGCATTTGCCTATCTGCGCGATTTTTCCGCGCCGTTGAGCTATCGGGTCAGCGACGTGAAGGCACCGGATGGGCGGCCGCACGTGCTGCTTGAACAGGACGGCCTCTCGGTGACAGCCATTGCGGGACACCACCGTGAAGCGCCGGCCGTCATTTATCGCGTGGATTATCGTGGCCGCAGCATCACTTTTTCCGGTGACATCGACCCGCAGGCGTGGCCGTCTCTGGCCGCCATCGCCAAAGGCAGCGACCTGCTTGTGGTTAACAGCGTGGTGCTGGATCCGCCTGGCTCGCCGCCGCAACTATATGAACTTCATACGCCGCCGCGCGACATCGGCCGGCTGGCCCGCGACGCCGGTGTGGGCCAACTGTTGCTGGCGCACCTCAATCCTGCCATCGACAGCGCGCATGACGCCGTACTGGCGTCGATACGGGCCAGTTATTCCGGCCCCGTGCTGTTCAGCGAAGACCGCATGCGGGTACAGACTGAAGTGCGGCCAGTTCCATAACTTGCTGCGGCCGCAGCGCCAGGCGTCGGGCGGCCGCCGACATGGTGCGGCGTTTGCATGGCACGCAACTCGCGAGGACAGGCAATCCGATCATGGCATGTGAACATGCGGTTTGCGCAAGCCGCTACCGCACCCTTGTCCTGGACAGAATATGCCGATTTATGTACGTTAACGCACATAAAATTTTCCATCACGGAATTAAAATTTAGTTACAAACATAGCTGTCAGCAAACACTCCCCAGACAACGTAGTGATACTCGACTTCTATTCAATCGATGTTTACCTTGTCCCATCTGAGGCTGACCCATATGAATACTAGCTTTCCAACTCGACAACCGCGTAAGCCGACCACACGGATCTCCACTGGCGTAGCGGGCCTTGACGACATCCTGTGCGGCGGTCTGACCGCGCAGCGCGTCTATCTGGTCGAGGGCTCGCCGGGCACGGGAAAAACGACCCTCGGGCTCCAGTTTTTACTCGATGGCGCCGCCCGTGGACAAACTGGCCTCTACATCACCCTCTCGGAAACGGCCGACGAGCTCGATGCGGTGGCGGACAGCCACGGCTGGGACATGAGTGGAATCGAGGTATTCGAACTTGCAAGCGACAGCGCGCTTGACCCGGATGCCCAGCAATCCGTCTTTCTTCCCTCGGAAGTGGAACTCGGTGAAACGACCAAAAACGTGATGGAGCGCGTCGATTTTCTCAAGCCATTGCGCATCGTTTTCGACAGCCTGTCCGAAATGCGGCTCTTGGCGCAGAATCCTTTACGCTACAGGCGGCAAATCCTCGCGCTGAAACAATTTTTCTCGCTTCGTGACTGTACGGTTTTGCTGTTGGACGACAAGTCCAACACGCCGGATCAGCAGCTTCACAGCATCGCCCATGGCGTCATCAGTCTGGAACAGATCGCGCAAGAATTCGGCAAGGAGCGGCGCCGCGTAAATGTCATCAAGATGCGCGGCACGAAATTCCGGGGCGGATACCACGACTATATTCTGGAAACGGGAGGGCTGAAAATATTTCCACGGCTGGTCGCGGCCGAACATACTCGCGAATTCAGCGCCCGCATGAGTTCGACCGGCTCCGAAGGGTTCGACGAGCTTCTTGGCGGCGGACTTGCATCCGGCACCAATACCCTGGTCGTGGGCCCTTCCGGCATCGGCAAAACGACGGTATCCGTACGCTGTCTGCTCTCTGCGCTGGAGCGGGGAGAAAGGGCGTCGTTTTATTTGTTCGACGAGGGTCTCGGCACCTTTTTTGCGCGATGTGCCTCATTGGATATGGATCTTCGGGCGTTCGTTGACAGCGGCCAACTGGCTATCCACCATATAGATCCGGCCGAACTCGCTCCAGGTGAATTTGCACAGATGCTCCGTGACGCGGTCGAACTATCGGACGCGAAGTTTATTGTGATCGACAGCTTGAATGCCTACCTTCAGGCCATGCCAGGCGAGCATTTCCTGACCTTGCAAATGCACGAACTGCTGTCGTATCTGAACCAGCAGGGCGTGACGACCGTGCTGGTCCTTGGACAGCATGGTTTGATCGGCGAAGTGCGAACGGATGTGGACCTCAGCTATCTCAGCGATACCACTGTCCTGCTGCGGTTTTTTGAATCGAATGGCAGATTGCGCCGCGCAGTCACGGTCATCAAAAGCAGAACCAGCAACCATGCATTGACGATCCACGAATTGAAACTCGGTGCCGGTGGAATCATGATTGGTGAAGCGCTGATCGGCTTTGAAGGCGTGCTCACAGGCTTGCCGACATACCGTGGGGTCACGCCGATGATGGGGGCAGATCCCGATGGCATTAACTGATCGTGTGTCGGACGACCGTATTTTAATCCTTGCACCGCATGGCCGCGATGCGGAAGTCATTCGTCAAGTTCTTGTAAGGAATGGCTTCGGCAGTGCGGCTGTGTCGAATTTCGACACCATGGTCGCCGAACTTTCGCTCGGCGCCGGTGCTTGCGTGATCGCAGAAGAGGCATTGCACGATGCCAGCCTGCGGCTTCTTCTTTCATGGCTGCAAACACAGGAACCCTGGTCTGATTTTCCGTTCATCGTCCTCATTTCCAAAGGTGGGGGCAGCGCGCCCCGCACCACAAGGGGTATGTTTGATCAGCTCGGCAACATCATTCTATTGGAACGCCCCCTTAATCTTGAGACGCTGCGCAGTGCCGTTGCCTCCGCATTGCGTGGTCGCCAGCGCCAGTATGAAGCGCGTGAAATTCTTCAGGAAAGGATGCTGTCGTCCGAAAACCTGCGTGAAAGCCGAGCGCAACTTCTCCAGCTGAACGAAACGCTGGAATCGCGCATCGAGAAAAGAACGCGCGCTCTGGCTCAGGCGAACGATCGGTTGATGAATGAGGTCATCGAACGCGAACGGGTGCAGCAGGCCATGGTGCAATTTCAAAAAATGGAAGCGGTAGGACGCTTGACCGGTGGCATCGCGCATGACTTCAACAACCTGCTCAACGTCATTCAGGGAAGTATGGATTTGATCCTGTTCCTTTCCAGCGACGAGAATGCGAAGCGCAAGGCGGAGATCGCCCGGCGCGCGTGCGACCGGGGCGGAAAGCTGACGAGTCAACTATTGGCTTTTTCCCGGAATCAGCGGCTGAACCTGCGTCCCACCGACATTCGCGCGATGTTCGACGGTGTCAGGGAATTGATGACTGCATCGCTGGGTTCGTCGGTTGAGTTGGTATTCGATATGGAAAGCCAGTCGGAATTCGTCATGGCCGATACGAATCAGATGGAAATGGCGTTATTGAATCTGGCGATCAATGCCCGCGACGCGATGCCGGGTGGGGGAAAGCTTACCGTTAAAGCAGGCAAGGCAATTGCGCCGGAAGGACTGCTGCCTGCCGGTGTGTATGGCCTGATTTCCGTTACCGATAACGGCCCGGGCATCGATCCCGACATTCTCGCAAAAGTGTTTGAACCCTTTTTCACCACCAAAGATGTGGGCAAAGGGACCGGTCTGGGCCTGAGCCAGGTTTATGGCATGGCGCAGCAATCCGGTGGTACCGCCCGGGTTCTCAGTGAGCGTGGTGCCGGTACCTCGATCGAAATATGGCTGAAACTGGCGGCAGATTTCAAAGCGGCCGATAGCAAGGAGGCCGACAGCAATCCAAAACTGGCGGGCATTGGTGCGCGCATTCTGGTGGTCGAGGATGACAGTTCAGTGAGACAGTCCATGGTCGAGTCTCTCGAAGCGCTCGGCTATCAAGTCAGTCAGGCGCACGACGGGGAATCCGGTTTAACCGAACTCCGGCGTGAAAAGCCCCATTTGATGATTACCGATTTTTTGATGCCTGGCATGACGGGAGCCGAACTGGTCAGTGCAGCCAACCGCGAATTTCCCGGCCTGCCGATGATTATCGCGACGGGCTATGCCGACATGGAAGCGATTGATAAGGTGATCGGTACCAATACCGTATTACAGAAGCCCTTTCAACTTGTCGACCTGGCGGCCACCGTCGATTTGGCATTACGTCAGAACGCTCTTTCCCCGCACTGACGATCTTCAGTGCGGGACGCGGGCCTTAACGGGGATCGCCCTTGGCCATCTGACCGAACACCTCATCACGCCGCACCCATGCATGAAACAGCGCCGCGCCGAGGTGGCCCAGGATCGTCAGGAACAGCAGGTACGCCAGCGCGCCGTGCAGCGGGCGCAAAAAGCCGTACACCACAGGGCTGTGCGGCAGGATGGCGGGCAGGTGCACGGCGCCGAACAGGGGAATCGGATAGCCGCCAGCCGAGAGCATGGCCCAGCCGATCAGCGGCATCGCCAGCATCAGGGCATACAAGAGCCAGTGCGAGGCATGCGCGGCGAACTTCTGGATCGACGGCAGGTCGGCCGGTAGCGGCGGCGTCGGCCGGGTCAGGCGGTTGACCAGCCGGACGATGGCCAGCAACAGGATGGCCATACCGAGCGGGCGATGCAAGGCAAGCAGTTGCGCGCGGTACTGCAGCGAGACGACCATGCCGGCGCCGACGAACAGCATGGCAAAAATCGCGACGGCCATCGCCCAGTGCAGCAGGCGGGCCAGGACATTGAAGTGGTGTGGACGAATCATCGGGCGCTCCCGTTCTGGCCGATCGGATTGGCAGTCTTTCCTTCGCTGATTTCGCGTTCGCGCCGGTTGAAGGACACCGAGTAGACCGCCGAGCGGGCATGCAGGATCGGATCGTCACTGGCCGCGATACCGTCCGGCAGGGTCAGGGGGTCGAAGTTCAGGTCCCGGCACGGGCCGGTCGCCTGGGGCTCGGCGTGCACGAGGGTCAGGGTGCCGATCGTCGTCTCCGGACGCGTGTCGGGCCATGCCTTCGATGGGTCCGTGATCGGGTCGCCGGGCGCGGCAAATTGCACCACCATGTCCCATTTGAGGGGGCCGGCCGCAAGGCGCCGGTCCAGGTCTTCCGACAGGAAATCGGCATCGGCTGCCTTCAGTTGCTCGGGGCTCAGCGCCACGAACGGCGTGCGGGGCCGCATCGACCAGCGCACCATGCGTTCGGCGCCCTGTGGGTCAGTCAGGCGGAAGGCATTGACGCCGTTGTAGCGGGTATTGCCCAGGCTGCCCGACTTGGGCGCCGTTTTCGCCCACGCCTGGAAGGCGGCGATCTCCGGATAGCGGGCCAGTACTGCTTTCATCTTTTCGGGGTCAGGCTTGCCGGTGGCGGGATCGGGCTGGCCGGCCTCGTTCATCGCCTGGAATGCCTGCGGCGTTGCTGCAGCGAAGAAGGGAAAGCTGTTCATCGCGATACGCCATTCCTGGCCGTCGTCCGTTTTCAACTGCACGGCCATACCGCGCACCGGCGCGGTATTGTCCGGCGCGTACGGGTTGTTCGATGGCGTGGAAAAGCGGCCGATGATGGCAATCGACGGCTGCGAGAACGCGCGTGCCTTGGATAGTTTCGCCGCTTCGGGCGTCGGCGCGAATGTGCCTGCAAAGCAGACGCCCTTGCTGTGTGCGCGGCGGAAACCCGGCTGCTGCTTGCCGGAGGCCTGGGCGGTGTCCATCATTTTTTGCGGGGTCAGGTTCTTGTTGCCGATCCAGCCACCGACCCACGCGAACAGCGCGGCCACTACCGCCAATATCAGGGCAATGGGGATCAGCAGAACCATGGAGCCACGGCGCGGGGCGGGTAGGGACATATGAATCGGCCTTCACTCGGTGAATGGTTGACAGTATGATTGACAAGCGATTGTCGCATTGATGGCGAAACCGCGTCCCGAATGCACGTGCGGCATTAAATGTACGATGGACCCGCGCGCCCACAGCACGTTAAAAACCATCTGGATTGAACCGGAGTATTCGACCATGACAGGCCCATTCCGAGTGCCCGGCTCTGCCGCCGGACCGACGCTCAACCAAGCTTCCACCTTGCTTGAACGCACGTTCAGTACGCCTCGCCACACAACGCACTACATCGAATGCGGGCCCGCCGACGGACCGCTGATGATCTTCCTCCATGGCTGGCCGGGCAACGGTTTGATATGGCACGCCCAGATGGATGCGTTCGCCGCCGACGGCTGGCATTGCGTAGCGCCTGATCTGCGGGGCTACGGCGGCTCTTCCGCGCCGTCAGCCCGCGACGCCTACACCATCCGGGAAGCCGTGGCGGACATGGCGGAGCTCCATGACCACCTCGGCCGCACGCCGGCGATCCGGGTTGGCCACGACTGGGGCAGTCCTGTGGCCGGTGCACTGGCCGCGCATGAACCCCGGCGTTGCCGCGGCGTGGTGCTGACCTCGTTGGCGTATTTTCCCGACGCGTTCGCCCTGCCCACCCTCATCGACCTGGTCGACCGGACGCTTTATCCGGCGGACCATTATCCCGATGGCCAGTGGGACTATTTCCGCTACTACACCACGCACTTCGACGCAGCGGCCGCCGACCTCGATGCCGACCAGGCGGCAACGCTGGCGTCGGTCTATCGACCGGGCAGCCTCGCCGCCATCGGCAAAGTGTCCCCAACGGCGGTGATCACGCGCAACGGCGGACGCTACGGCGCCGCGCACCGCGCCCCGCCGACTGAAGCCGACCCGGCGCTCTGGCCGCCGGAAGACTTCGCGGTGCTGGTGCAGGCATTCAAGGCTAGGGGCTTCCGCCCCGCCAACGCCTGGTACCTGAACGATGACGCCAACATCGCCTACGCCCGCCAGGCGCCCGATGGCGGCCGCCTGGCGCAGCCGGTGCTGTACGTAAATGGCGACTGGGATGCGATCTGCAGCATCAACGGCAATCGCCAGGGCGACCCGATGCGCGCGGCCTGCGCCGATCTTACCGTGACAAGTTTGCCCGCGGGACATTGGCTGCCCCTGGAGCGCAAGGCAGAACACATCGAGGCCATCCGCGCCTGGCTTCGGAGCAAAAAGCTTTGATGCGGCGCTGCCCCACCGTGCCGGCGCAGGCGTATCGCCCCATGGTCATGTCGCGGGGAAAAGCCACGTTTCAGAACTCTTCCCAATCGGACCCTGCGGCACTTTTTTTGGCAGGTGATACTCTGGCAGGCACAGGCGGCACGGCCTGACGAGCCGGTTTGGCCGGCGTAGCCACCTTCGTCGGAACCGCGCGGCGAAGGGGGGCTGGCGTCGGCACCGCTGGCTGTGCGCCATCCATCTTGAATACGCTGACTGCCTGCGCCAATCGTGTGGCCTGATCCTGCAAGGCTTGTGCCGCCGCCGACGCCTGTTCGACCAGGGCGGCATTTTGTTGCGTCATATTGTCCATTTCGACCACAGCCTGATTGATCTGCTCGATGCCCGCGGATTGCTCCTGCGTGGCGGTGGTAATTTCACCCATGATGCTGCTCACCCGCTCGATGCTGGCCACTACCTCGTCCATCGTGGAGCCGGCCTGGTCCACCAATCGACTGCCCGCATCGACCTGCGTCACGGATTCATCGATCAGTACCTTGATTTCCTTGGCCGCACTGGCCGAGCGCTGCGCCAGATTGCGCACTTCCGAAGCGACCACCGCAAAGCCACGCCCCTGCTCGCCGGCACGGGCCGCCTCGACTGCGGCATTCAACGCCAGGATATTGGTCTGGAAAGCGATGCTGTCGATGACGCCGATAATGTCGACAATTTTCTTCGAGGATGCGTTAATCGAGCCCATCGTCTCCACCACCTGCGACACCACAGTGCCCCCCTTGCTGGCGATGCCAGATGCATCGGTTGCGAACTGATTGGCTTGGCGTGCATGGTCGGCACTTTGTCTGACGGTGGAAGTGAGCTCCTCCATCGACGATGCCGTTTCTTCCAGCGAACTGGCCTGCTCTTCAGTGCGGGAGGACAGGTCGAGGTTGCCTTGGGCGATTTCCGCACTGGCGGTCGCGACCTCATCTGCTCCACGCTGCACACTGGCGATCATGGAAGTCAGGGACTGATCTGCATGCTTGAGATCGTCGACGAGATCGGAGAATTCATCGCTGCTAGGTACCTCTTCAACACGGCCAAGTTGTCCGGCTGCGATGGCGCGCACGCTGCTCGCCACCTGGGCCAGGCATTGGCGTATGCCCAGATACATGCCGATATACAGATAGATCGATACCAGCATACCGAGCAGCAGGAGCAGGCCGGTGAAATTGCGCTGTGTGGCCGCACTGGCACGACGTTCCGTCAGAAGGTCGGCCAGCACCGCGCGGTTTTGCTCCACCAATGCCCAAGCGGCATTGATGGTGGGCTGAGCCGCCTCCTCGGACTGTTCAGCCGTGATCTGAATACCGTCGCTGTTGGTGAAGCTCTTGCGTACAAAGTCGACATAAGTCCTGGATGTATCCTTTAACGTCTCGAAGTTCTTGCGCAAACGTTCGGCAACGACAGGATTGGCATTCATCGATTGCGACAGCAAATTTTCCACATTACCAAAAGTGTCTGTCAGGCGAGCCTCGGTCACTTCGTAAAATACCTTGTCGGCTGGCGTGAGACTGCCGCGTGCTATGTTCAACGCACTATAAGCGGCTATGCGCACCGCAATGCCGGCGGTATTTGGCGTGTTGTTGGCCAGCGGATAGCCCAGGTAAAACAGGTCCAGATCGGGCTCCAGTGACATGCCGGAAGCATCACCGAGATCGCGCATGAATTTGTACAGGCGGCTATATTCCGGAGCATGGGCGGCAAAAGCTTTCTGCGCAAAGTCCGCATCGACCGGTAACGCTTCGACCTTGTTTTTCAGTTCACTCCATCCATCGCGCATGGCTTGTAACTGCTTGCCCATGTCGAAATAAGGATGGTCCCGCGTTACCGCAGCTTCAATGTCAGCCAGTTTTTTATCGATCACCGCTTCTTGCTGCTTGAACCGCTGACCTGCCATTGCGTCGCCAGGCTTGGCCTGGATGGCAATATGGCGGCTTTCGATCAGCACCTTGTTCCACTCGATCAAATCCGACATCAGGGCGACCGCGGCCTGTTCCGATTCAATCCGCCGTACCCGTTTGTGCAATGTGGAAAAGGCTGATAAACCCAGGTACATCAAGAGACCAATCATGATGATGCCTGCCACGACGAATTTGGAGCTGAAGCGCAACCGCCCCATCAGGGCGATTGCGGGAGAGAAAAATGATGGCATATAGGAAGGAAAGTGATTGAATTGATGGATGGTTTCAGGGATTTCTCAGACTTTTAAGGCAGCAAAACTTATTCAAAGTTTTACTCAATTCAAGCTACGCTAAAAAATAGTAGCCACGTCTTATGCAGATTCCGAGATTTGCGGGAGCAATTTATTAAGGCACTTGCTGTTACGTCGTACCGTGATACCAAGATTTCTATCGATTATGGTGTCGTCATTACCGCTAACCGCGATACAAAACAAGCTCCGAGCCTCGCCTCTTGAGAAAAAAGCCTATTGAGCGCGCCGCAATATTTTTTCCCGATTTGCTCAATCCATATTACTTGCACTAAATTGGCACAGATTTCCGCTACCAATAGTTAACAACGATTTTGCCACTTCATAAAGTGTTGCGCAATCTTTTGTTGCAACATATTAACTAAAATTTTTTTTAGCTATCAGGTTTTGGGTTGGCGGTGACGAACCGGTGCAAACCGCGCGAATGGTCGTAATAACCGAAGGGATGAGGGAAGCTTTCCTATTGGTGCGGCACACACCTGTCGGCATAGCAATAGGCTCGGCGTTTTGGATATCGTTCTACGCAACCTGGCCCAGGCCTATGGCACATGGGCAAAGAGTCCGCTTGCGCGCGCGCCGTGAAAGAGACGAACGATGATCACTTCTGATCGTACGGTGCCCGATAGCCGCATCGGGGCAGTACTGCCGCATCACTGGAGATCGGCCGGCTAGTCTTTTCCATTAAGGGAAGGGCAAGTCCAAACCGAGCGTCCGGCCAAGGAAGAAGGTGAAGAACAACAGGCCCAGTAGCGCTAGCACGAAGACTGCGGCCACCTTGCCGACCGCGCGTAGTACCGCGCCCGTCTCCATCTGCTTCTCCTTTTTCCCTTGATCGTAATGCCACTTGATGGCGAAGAACATGCCCGTGCCGAGCACGAGAACCTTGAACGTAACGAAGACTATCGGGATCCAATCCATCATTTTATGTATTTCCAGGCTATGACTTGACGCGATCTATCGAGGGAGCAGAAACGTCAGCGACTGCCGTGCAAGGGCGGTGCTGCTGCAGGTTCTGAGGCATACTACCTGAAAGCAATTTCCATACATTGAGACAAAATGTCCCAGTTAAAAACCATGCAAGATGAAAGTTCGCCGATCTGGCTGCCGCGATTGGCCGGGAACAAAGGGCCACGGTTTTTGCAGATTGCCGATGCGCTGCAAGCGGCGGTGGTAGACGGGTCGTTGACCCCGGGCGACCGTCTACCTCCGCAGCGCCAGTTGGCGGCACAGCTGGACGTCGACCTGACGACGATCACGCGCGCATACGACGAAGCCAGACGCCGCAACTTGCTGGAGGGCCGCGGCGCTCGGGGCACGTATGTCGCGGCGCCGAAAGTCGAATTGACCTCGATCCTCGACCTGAGCATGAATACC
>JAMFSV010000329.1 GCA_026225455.1 Burkholderiales bacterium
CGCTGGCTTACAAGTTGTCGGACGCGCAAGGCAATCTGATCGAGGAAAGCGATGAGCCGATGGTGTATCTGCACGGCGGCTATGATGGCACGTTCCCGAAAATCGAGGAAGCGCTGGACGGCCAGGAGTCCGGGTTTGTGACGCAAGTCCAGCTTGAACCCACCGATGCATTCGGCGAATACGATCCCGAGCTGGTCAAAATCGAGACTCGCGGGCGTTTTCCCGAACCGCTGGAAGTCGGCATGCAGTTCGAAGGCACGCCGGAAGAAGGTGACGACGATCTCGACGCCTTGATCTACACCGTGACCGACGTCGCCGAAGACAAGGTTGTGCTGGACGGCAATCATCCTTTGGCCGGCATGGCGCTACGTTTCGACCTGACGGTAACGGAAGTGCGGGGCGCCACGCCCGAAGAAATCGAGCATGAGCACGCGCACGGCGCCGATGGCGTCGAAGTGATGCATCTCGAAGATGAAGAAGAGGATGAAGGCCCGACCCTGCATTAAGGGATGGACCTGAATTAGTGCGGCCGCGGCCTGGGGCCGGTGCGGGCCGGATTCGTCCGGTCCGCAGCTTTTTTGTTTTTCTGTTTCCCCGCTGCATTGCTGCTGCCTGGCTAACTTGCCGTCTCGCCACGGGTGCGACCTGCGCGGGTTGAACATGCCGCATTCCCACACCGGCTTCACCGCGTGTCTGTTGTTCCCACTATTTGATTTCACTCACTGTGATTTTATTCACGGCCGCGGGCTCGATGCGCTGTCGTCATCGTTCGTCCCGGGGATTTGCAATACGGGTACCGGCAGGGCCACGGGCGGCAAAGCGGATGCAGCCGGGGCTGGGGTCGGTTCGACCGCCGGCGTTGCCGGATGAGCAGGTACGGTTTGCAGACTGGCTTTGAAGCTGGTTTCGCGCGCGGGTACAATCTCGACGCTGACCCAATGCCGCGGGTCGTTTTGAGCGTTGAGCTCAAGCTGCCAGATCTTGCTCAACGCACTGCCGTTTTTGCGATGCAGCGGCTGGCTCAGGCGAAACGCGGGGTTCGTTACCGTGGCGCCCTGGGCCGGATTGCCCGCATGTCCATGCGCCTGATTGATCAACAGAATCGGGCCGTCGTATTGCTGGGCGAATTTGAGCAGGTCCTGCTTGAATTCCAGGTAACCGTCGCGTTGCGACGGGGTGCGGAAATCGAGCCAATCAAATGGACCATGACGCGATTGCACGCCCAGGCCCGGGTCGCCCTCAAGCGCAATCACCACCGCTGCCGGATGGTGCTGGCGGGCGCTGCGCAACGCGTGCTCTAGCCAGAAGCGATTGGCGACGGTGCGATCTTCAAATTCGCCGTTGCGCCCGCCCGCGTCGACATAATGATTGTTGTTGCCGGGCACATTGAGTGCCACAAACAACACCGGGCCTTGTTGCCATTCGGTATTTTCGTGGAAGTTGCGAAACCGCGTGACTTCGCTTTCATGCAATAACGGCAGGGGCGCGGCACCCATCGAATCCGAGGTGGCAAAGATCAGGTCGCGCAATTGGTCGAGCCGTTCCAGCGGGTCGAACTGGCCTGCCGCCGCCTGCTGGCAATCGACCCAGTCGCGGGCGCCGGGGACAAACACCAGCGGTAGCGGCGAACTGTTCAGCAGCGCCTGCCGCTCTTGCAGCAGCGTATCGGTACAGGGTTCTTGCGCGCCTTTCAGATTGCCGTCGTCCAGAATGAAATCGATCCCGGGCCGGGCGGCAATTGCCGCCAGCAGTTCGCGCACCGGCGCTTCCTGGGAGGGGTTGGCCGGAACCCCGCCGAGCACCGCAAAATGCACCGGCTGGGCTGCCATGCTGTTGCCGGCCGCCAGCCACAGCACCATGATCGATCCCCAGCGGGCAAGCCAGCGCACGCGTCGGGCTGGACGGCCAGGGCGGGGGCGACGCGCATGATAGCTGGGGCGGAACGCTTGCATGGTTGGGGCGGGGTTTAGCCGACGTCTTGCGGCTGATCGCGCGGGGCCAGCAAGCCACGCAACTCATAAAGCAAGTCGAGTGCTTCGCGCGGGCGCAATTCGTCGGGGTCGATCTCACGCAGCCGCTCCAGCGCCGGGTGGGCATCGACCAGGGCCGCGTCAGCCGGGCTCTCGGGGTCGATGGGCTGCGGCAGATCCACCTCATCCCTGGTATCGGGCCGGGCAAACAAATCCAGTTGCGGCGTGGCATGAGCCAGCGATTGCTGTTCGAGCAAGGCCAGGTGTTTGCGCGCCGCGCGGATCACCGCACCCGGCACGCCGGCAAGCTGGGCCACCTGCAAGCCGTAACTCTGGCTCGCGGGTCCGTCGCTGACCGCGTGCAAAAACACAATGCCTTTGCCGTGTTCGACCGCCGACAAATGCACGTTGGCGGCTTGGGCAAATTCCTCGGGTAACTGGGTCAGTTCGAAGTAATGCGTGGCAAACAGCGTATAGCAAGCGTTGTGCGACAGTAAATGGCGGGCGATGGCCCACGCCAGCGCAAGACCGTC
This sequence comes from Burkholderiales bacterium, assembly GCA_026225455.1. Classification (GTDB taxonomy): domain Bacteria; phylum Pseudomonadota; class Gammaproteobacteria; order Burkholderiales; family Burkholderiaceae; genus LMUX01. Next base: position 2,504 of record JAMFSV010000329.1, read on the forward strand.
GAAGGTCGAGGTGCCGCGGCCGATTTCATCCATCAACACCAGGCTATGCGGGCTGGCTTCGTTCAAGATGGCGGCGGCTTCGGTCATTTCGACCATAAAGGTCGAGCGGCCCCCGGCCAGATCGTCGGCGGCGCCGATGCGGGTAAAAATCCGGTCGACCGGGCCAAAACGCGCGCTTTGTGCGGGCACATAACTGCCGACATACGCCAGCAAGGTGATCAACGCGGTCTGCCGCATAAAGGTCGATTTACCGCCCATATTCGGGCCGGTGATCAACAGCAGGCGGCGCTGCGCCGTCAATTCGCAATCGTTGGCGATAAACCGTTCCACTTGCGCCTCGACCACCGGGTGCCGGCCTTGCACGATGCAGATGCCGTCGTGCTGGTCGAATTGCGGCGCAACCCAGTCCAGGCGTTGCGCGCGCTCGGCCAGCGCAGCCAGCACATCGAGTTCGGCCAGGGCGGCGGCGACCCGCTGGCAGGCGGCGATATGTTCCAGCAAAGTCTGCAGCAGGGCGTCATAAAGCACCCGTTCGCGGGCCAAAGCGCGATCCTGAGCCGAGAGGGCGCGGTCTTCGAAGGTCTTGAGTTCCGGGGTAATGTAGCGTTCGGCGTTTTTCAGTGTCTGACGCCGCCGGTAATCGTCCGGGACTTTATCGGTTTGGCCGCGCGTGACTTCAATATAAAAGCCATGCACCTTGTTATATTCGACGCGCAGGTTGCCGATGCCGGTGCGTATGCGTTCGCGGGTTTCGAGATCGATCAGGAACTGGCCGCAGTTTTCGGAAATATCGCGCAACTCGTCGAGTTCGCCGTCATAGCCGCGTGCAATCACGCCGCCGTCGCGCACCATCACCGCCGGTTCCGGCGCAATGGCGCGTTGCAGCAGTTCGACGCAGGGCAGCGGCGGTTCCAGGTCGGCGGCGATCCGGCTCAAGCTGTCGGACTGCGCCGCCAACGGGGCCAGCAGGCTGCGTAATTCGGGCAGGCGGATAAAGGTGTCGCGCAGGCTGGCCAGGTCGCGTGGGCGCGCACTGAGCAGTGCCAGCCGGGCGGAAATCCGCTCGACGTCGGCGATTTGCCGCAGCGCACCGCGCACCGCGTCGGTATCGGCACCCGTGCGGCCTTGCAACAAAGCGCCGATGCCTTGCTGGCGTAACTGGGCGATACGCGCGTCGCGCGGCGGATGATGCAGCCAATGCCGCAGTAAGCGGCTACCCATGGAACTCGCACAGCAATCCAATACCGACATCAGGGTCGGCGCTTCCGTGCCGCGCAGCGTTTCGGTCAGTTCCAGATTCCGGCGGGTGGCCGGGTCCAGCCCGATATATTCGGACTCGTTTTCGATTTTAAGGCTGCGGACATGGCGCAACTGCTGGCCCTGCGTGGCTTGGGCGTAGAGCAGCAAAGCTCCGGCGGCGCCCAGGGCGGCCGACACCGGCTCCGAGCCGGGCGGGCCGCTGCTCAGGACGCTCGCGCCAAAACCGTCCAGGCTGGCGACCCCAAGTTGAGCGCGCAGACGTTCGCTGCCCGTCACCGGATCGAAATGCCAGCCGGGCACCCGGGTGATGGCGCCGTAACCTGCGGGCACGCTGGGCTCACCGGCATCCGGTGTTTTATCGGTGTCGTAATTCTGGTCTGCTACCAGGATTTCGGCCGGGCGGATGCGCTCCAGCGCGGCGGCAATGCCGTCGGCCTTGATTTCGGCCAGGCGCAACGCGCCGCTGGCCAGGTTAAGCCAGGCCAGGCCCACGCCGAGCACGGTCCCGCGCCGATTGCGGGCCACCGAGAGTGCCAGCAAAAAAGCATCGGTCTTGTCCGACAACAGGGCCGCATCGGTCAAGGTGCCCGGGGTCACCACGCGCATCACCTTGCGTTCGACCGGGCCTTTTGAGGTGGCCGGGTCGCCAATCTGTTCGCAAATCGCGGCGGATTCGCCGAGCTTGACCAGTTTTGCCAGATATTGCTCGACCGCGTGATGCGGCACCCCCGCCATCCTGATCGGTTGACCTCCCGATGAACCGCGCTGGGTCAACGTGACATCGAGCAGGCGCGATGCCTTTACCGCATCGTCGAAAAACAGTTCGTAAAAATCCCCCATGCGGTAAAAAACCAGCGTGTTGGGGTGATCGGCCTTGATGCGCAGGTACTGCTGCATCATCGGGGTGTGGATTTCAGGGGTCTTGGGGGCCGATTGTTCTAGCACGTTGTTTGATCCAAAGCCTTTTGGAATATGGGTTTAATCGGTTTTCGGTCGTGCCGCATGCCCGCATGATATGTAGGTCCGATGTAGACCTGGGCGACCATCCTTGCGGTGATCGGCAAGGTCGGCACCTTGCATTTCGAAGACGCGCAAGAACCAGCGCTGGAAAGACTCGTGTTCATCGAAATAACGACCTGAACGAGACTGAGATTTTAAAGCAATTCAAGGCGGCCCACGCGATCTATCCCACAACGGCGGAATAAACCGCGCGCGGCACGGGCGCCGGGCGTGATGAGCAACCAAGCACCTTGCCGGCTGCCATCGCATCCGGTGCCAGGCCTTAAGTTCGCTTCCGTCCGCTATCTTCCGCTCAAGCCTTGGCCGCTAGTGCCTGGCGCGCCTCGGCGACGATCTCGAACGAGCGCACCCGCGCCGCATGATCGTAGATTTGTGCGGTGACCATCAGTTCGTCCGCCCGGGTGCGTTCGATCACTTCGGCCAGGCCGGCTTCGACCGTGGCCGGGGAGCCGATCACCGAGAACCCCAGGGCCTGCTCGACGCCCGCGCGTTCGCCGGGATGCATTTCGAGTTGCTCGACGGGCGCTTGCAACGGGCCGGGCGTACCGCGGCGCAAATTGATGAATTGCTGCTGCAACGAGGTAAATAAGCGCTGCGCCTCGGCGTCGGTGGCTGCGGCAAATACGTTTACGCCCACCATCGCGTACGGTTTGGCCAGTTGCGCCGACGCTTGGAAACGGCTGCGATACAGTTCCAGAGCGGTAAATAATTGGTCCGGCGCGAAGTGGGAGGCGAACGCGAAGGGCAGACCCAGCGCTGCCGCCAGTTGCGCGCTATAGAGGCTTGAGCCCAGCAGCCAGAGCGGCACTTGCAAGCCGGTGCCGGGCACGGCGCGGATGCGCTGGCCGGGTTCTTCCGGACCGAACAGGCGTTGCAATTCGAGCACGTCTTCGGGAAAGGACTCGGCGCTGTTTTGCAGGTCGCGCCGCAGGGCGCGCGCGGTGGCCTGGTCGGTGCCGGGTGCGCGCCCCAGGCCCAGGTCGATGCGGCCCGGAAACAGCGACGCCAGCGTGCCGAATTGTTCGGCGATCACCAGCGGCGAGTGATTCGGCAGCATCACGCCGCCGGATCCGACGCGCAGGGTCGAGGTGGCGGCCGCCACGTGTCCGATCACCACCGCCGTAGCCGCGCTGGCAATGCCCGTCATGTTGTGATGTTCGGCAAGCCAGTAACGGCGATAGCCGAGCCGCTCCGCCTGTTGCGCCAAATCGCGCGTATTGCGCAGCGCGTCGGCGGCGCTCGAACCTTGGGTAATCGGGGAAAGATCCAGTACGGAAAATGGAATCATGGTGGGCTTCGGCGTAAAACCCGATTGTGCCCGATGGCGCGGATTCCTGCCGAGTACGGCGCCGGAGCCTTATTTCCGCAAATTTGTTGTCGTACCCCGGCCCACAGTGTTCCGGCCGCAATCTTGCCGGCCGGAACCACCGCGGACTTTAGCGGCGCTTCAACACATCGGCGATCGATTCGGCGACGTAATCGATATTGCCGTCATTCAAGCCCGCGACGCACATGCGACCCGAGCGCACCAGATAAACGCCTTTCTCTTCGCGCAATACGTCGACTTCGTCGGCCGAAATGCCGGTGTAGCTGAACATGCCGCGCTGCGTGACGAAATAGTCCGCCGAGATTTCCGGCAGGCGTTGCTGCAAGACCTGCTTGAGCTTGGTGCGCATGCTTTTGATGCGCTCCCGCATATCCGTCACTTCCGCATGCCACAAGGCGGTCAGGCGCGCGTCGTGCAATACCGTGGCGACCAACTGGGCTCCATGCGACGGCGGATTGGAGTAGATGCGTCGCACCGTGGCTTTGAGTTGGCCCAGCACGCGCTCGGCTTCCTGCTGGGTTGGGCAGACCACCGACAGGCCGCCGACGCGCTCGCCATAGAGCGAGAAGTTCTTGGAAAACGAATTGCTGACGACAAACACCAGGCCTGCATCGGCCATGGCGCGGATGGCCCAGATATCTTCGTCGAGACTGTCGCCGAATCCTTGATAGGCCATGTCCATAAACGGAATCAGCTTGCGCCGGGCAGCCACGCGGATGATTTCATGCCATTGATCTTGCGACAGATCGATCCCGGTCGGATTGTGGCAGCACGGTTGCAGCAGCACAATGCTCTGCTCCGGCAGCGCATCGAAGGTCGCGATCAATTCGTCGAACTTCAGCCCGTTGGTGGCCGCGTCGTAATACGGATAGGTATGAACGGCGGTGCCGGCGCCGGCAAATAAGGCGCGGTGATTGTCCCAGGTGGGGTCGCTGACCCACACGCCGCTGTTGGGGAAATAGGTTTTGAGGAATTCCGCCGCCACCCGGATTGCGCCCGAGCCGCCGATAGACTGGATGGTGGCGACGCGTTGCTGGCGAACCACCTCGCTATCCGCGCCAAATACCAGTTTTTGCACCGCTTCGCGATACGACGCCAAGCCTTCCATCGGCAGGTAAGTATGAGGTGCCTGTTTGGCGCGAACCATTTCGGCGGCTTCGCGCACACTGCCCAGCACGGGGATTTTGCCCGCGGCGTCGTAATACAAACCTATGCTCAGGTTGACCTTGTGCGGACGAGGGTCGGCATGAAAGGTTTCAAGCAGCGACAGGATCGGGTCGCCGCCGTACAGATCGACATGTTCAAACATGGTGTTTCCAGTCAGGGAATTAAAGAAAGTCTTGCGTATCGGGTGGTGCGTATTGGGGTGGATCAATGCCGGCGGGGTAAGCCGGGCTGCGGACCCGCTGCGCGGAAAGCTTAAATCAGCGTGCGCAGGCCCCACAGTTCCGGAAACAGTACCACATCGAGCATCTTGCGCAGGTAACTGACGCCCGCGGTCCCGCCCGTGCCGCGTTTGAAACCGATCACGCGTTCGACGGTGGTGACATGGCGAAAACGCCACAGGCGGAAGGCGTCTTCAAGGTCCACCAGTTTTTCGGCGAGGGCGTAAATTTCCCACCATTGCGCCGGGTCCCGATAGGCGGTCAGCCAGGCGGCTTCGACCGATTCGTCGTAGGCGGTGGCCAGCGTGACGTCGCGCGCCAGACGTTCGGGGGCGATAGGCAGACCGCGGCGGGCCAATAATTGCACCACATCGTCATACAGCGACGGGCTTTCCAGCGTGGCCTGGACGGCGGCATGGCGTGGCGCATGATGGGCATGCGGCTGCAACATGGCCGCATTTTTATTACCCAGGATAAATTCGATCTGCCGGTATTGATAGGACTGGAAGCCCGACGACATGCCGAGCGACGGGCGCATTGCCGCATATTCCGAGGGCGTCATGGTCGACAGCACGGTCCAGGCTTGCACCAGTTGTTCGAGGATGCGCGATACGCGAGCCAGCATTTTGAGCGCGTCGGCCACGTGGTCGGCGCGTACTTTGTGCTGGGCGGCGGCAAGTTCATGCAAGGCCAGTTTCATCCACAGTTCGCTGGTCTGATGCTGGATGATAAACAGCATTTCGTTATGGTCGCTGCTGCGCGGGTGCTGGGCGCTCAATACGGCATCCAGGCCGAGATAATCGCCATAATCCATCGTCTTGGAAAAATTCATCTCGGCATTATGCCAACTGGCATGCATCGATTTTTCCGGCGCGGGGGGGTGCTCTGGCGTGCTCATGGGCGATCTCGGGTTGGGGCGCTACGGAGTGTTGGGGTTTGGTCTCAGGCCAGGCAAGAAGGCCAGGGCAAAACGGCGCTGACGATACGCTTATGTTAAACAAAGACGCGCCGAATAGGCTTGCGTTTTTGGGCGCAAAAGGGGCTGTTAGTAGAATTTATTGCCGGTAATCGCTTTAAATCAGACAGGAGCGTGCGGGTCTTCCATCCCGTCGTCTTCCGTCTCCTCTGCCTCGCCCTCAACTTGCCACAGCGGAAAGGGATCGTTCAAGCTGGAGAAGTCGTCGCCGTGGGCGAGCATTTCCGCATCGCTGATCAGGCAGCTATCGAAGCGTGCAGTCAGGGCCGCCGGGTCCATTTCGATGCCGATCAAGACGATTTCCTGGTGCCGGTCGCCGTACCGGTCGTCCCAATCCGCATCTGGCTTGGCACCCGGCTCGGCATCTTCCGGCCATTCGCTGACGGGCACGGCGGCCCGCCACAGACCTGCTGCCTCGTGCCGCGCGACGGAGCCGGCTTGCGACCAACTGGCGGCGAAATCGGGGCGGGTCGCCAGCCAGAAATAACCTTTGGAACGTATCACCCCAGGCCAGTCTTCATGGATCAATTGCCACAGGCGCTGCGGATGAAACGGGCGGCGCGCACGATACACAAAGCTGGAGATGCCGTAGGTTTCGCTTTCCGGCGCATGACTGCCGCGCAGTTCCTGCAGCCAGCCGGGCGCACTGGACGCCGCCTCGAAATCGAAGCGTCCGGTATTCAACACAATATCCAGCGGCACCTGGCCGAAACTCGAATGGATGATCCGGGCGCGTGGATTCAGGGCGTGCAGGATGTGTTCGAGCCGAGCCAGGTCGGCCGCGCCAAGCAGATCTGTTTTATTGAGCACCAGCACGTCGCAGAATTCGACTTGCTCGATCAGCAGATCGACCACGTTACGCTCATCGTCATCGCCTAAAGCCGCGCCGCGATCGGCCAGCGCGTCGGTAGAGCTGTAGTCGGCCAGAAAGTTGCGCGCGTCGACCACGGTCACCATGGTGTCGAGTCGCGCAATATCGCTCAGGCTGGTGCCGTCTTCAGCACAAAAGGTAAAGGTTTCGGCCACCGGCAGCGGCTCGGAAATGCCGCTGGACTCGATCAGCAGATAATCGAAGCGCCGTTCCTCGGCAAGCTGCCGGATTTCGATCAGCAGATCTTCGCGCAAGGTGCAGCAGATGCAGCCATTGCTTAATTCGACCAGCTTTTCGTCGGCGCGCGACAAGGCGCTGCCTTCGCGAATCAGGCGCGCGTCGATATTCACGTCCGACATGTCATTGACGATCACGGCCACCCGCAGGCCCTCGCGATTGTTCAGGATGTGATTCAGCAGGGTGGTTTTGCCGGCGCCGAGAAAACCCGAGAGTACGGTAACGGGCAGGCGTGCTGGGGCTTGAGTGTTGGAGGGCATGGCGGTTCTCGGGCTCGACGCCGCGCATGGGGCCGGTATCGGTGAGGAATGTTGAAAGTGTTATAATATATCAAAACTGGTGGCTAGCCCTATCGAAATCGCCGCGAGCGGCGGGGCAAATGGCGTTGCCCCGATTCTTCATTCGTGTTTCGAGAGAAATAGGCGTAATATACGGGCGTTGGTAAAGCGATGGCATATCCAGTTTGTATGGGCAGCCCCCTCCTTACAAGGTAGTCGCTCCTGGCGGCACCCTTTCTCTAAACGAAGTGTTCAAGCGCGTGGCGTAATGCTGCATGGGTCGCTGCATGGGTCTTGTATTACGCACATCGATGGCGCGCATTGCGCGGCCCAGCCGATCAGCATTGTTCGATCGCGGCGGATGGGCTGCCCCCTTGAACCCGTTATAGCCGTTGTTTGAACTGCGTGATTCCTGCAAGTGTCTGTGTGCGCCTTTACCGGCTCGGCATCGGCGCTGCCTGGGTAATCCGGTTCCTGCCGCCTCGCGTGCAGTACGACAGTGGCGGCCAACAGTTTTTAATTGCATCAGATGCAGGTTTCGCGTGGTTTAACCGCCACGTGTGTGTAGCCTCGCATAGGGTCTGCCGGGTGTTATGCCGGCCAACATGATGGGAGTACAGATGGCGAAGGAAGAACTGATTGAGTTGGACGGCGTGGTGGAAGAAGTTCTGCCGGATACGCGGTTTCGGGTCACGCTGGAAAATGGCGTAGTGGTTGCCGCTTACGCTTCGGGACGGATTCGCAAGAACCGTATCCGGATTTTGGCGGGCGACCGTGTGACGCTTGAGATGTCACCTTACGATTTGACCAAAGGTCGAATTAATTTCCGGCATAAAGACGAGCGCGGTCCGGCTCCGGCGCGTAATCCACAGTTCCGCCGCCGCTAAAAATGGGGCTTATTGCCGATTGGATATAAACAAATCGCGTAATAGCCTCAAATTTGGTGCAACACTAGAGCTCAACCCCATTGCGGGGTAAGGCCTTGCTCGGTTATGCTCGCAACGCGACCATTTGGTCGTGTACGTTAACCGAGTGGAGCAGAGCACATGAACAAGGGTGAACTCGTTGAGGCCCTCGCCAAAGAAACTGGCCTGACTTCAGCCAAGGCTGGGGATGCATTGAATACGCTGATCGATATCGTCACCAAGGCGGTAACGAAAGGCGAGACAGTGCAAATTACAGGTTTCGGTAGCTTTTCTTTCACGAAGCGCGCAGCGCGTAAGGGCCGCAACCCTGCGACTGGGGAAGTCATCAAGATCGCCGCATCGAAGGCAGTTCGCTTCAGCGCCGGTCAGACTTTCAAAAACGCAGTGAACAAGAAGAAATAAAAAAGACGCCCGCACCAATTGGTTGCGGGCATTTTTTTTATAGGCAAGTCGTAACGCAACATCGCGATAAGCCGAGCCGGGTGCCAGAAGTTGGCGCCCGGCACCTGTACCGCCTGTGGATCAAGCCTGCTTGGTTTTCAGCGTACGGCTGTATTTGCCGAGTATCGGCACCATCTGCGCAAATATCTTTGGGTTGCCTGCGGCAATCTCGCCGACATGCAGGAAATCCGATTCCCCCGTGTAATTCCCGACCAGCCCGCCCGCTTCACTGACGAGCAAGCTGCCCGCGGCGACGTCCCAGGCGCTGATGCCTTGTTCGAAGAAGCCATCCAGCCTGCCCGCCGCGACGTTGGCCAGGTCGAGTGCCGCGGCGCCCGGGCGGCGCAGGCCGGCGCAGGCCATGGTCATTTCTTTGAACAGCTCGTTATAGGTATCGATGCCGTCCGTTTGGCGGAACGGAAAGCCTGTTCCCAGCAGGCCGTCGGCGATGCGGTCACGGCGGCCGACACGAATCCGGCGCTCGTTGAGAAAGGCGCCGCTGCCGCGTGATGCGGTGTACAGGTCGTTACGGGTGGGATCGAAAATCACGGCTTGGGTGACTTGGCCTTTATGGGCCAGCGCGATGGACACGCAGTAGTACTGGAAGCCGTGGATAAAATTGGTGGTTCCGTCGAGCGGGTCGATAATCCATTGGAAATCGGACTCGCGTTCTGTTGCGCCAGACTCTTCGGCCAGGATCGCGTGATCCGGATAGGCTGTGCTCAGGGTCTCGATAATGGCGGCTTCAGCCGCTTTGTCGACTTCGGTGACAAAATCGTTGTGCTGTTTTTTGCTGACTTTCAGCAAATCCAGGTCCAGTGACGCGCGATTGATGATCTGTCCTGCGCGGCGGGCTGCTTTGACGGCAGTGTTCAGCATGGGATGCATAACGGAATCCTTGTTCGGTAGCGAGTGGCCAGCCGCAATCTGAGTTTGAGAAGCCGCAGCCCGGCGTGGTGTTGGCCGCTTATCGGCGCACTACGCTTGCGGGCTGCTTAAGCACATACGCAGCGTTCGACGGAAATAAATTGGAAAAGAGCACGTTGCGCGTCTTTGCGCCCCGGCCGTACCGGGTTTGCTCGATCGGGGATCGGGCAAGGCACCGCTCGCGGGCGGCTCGGTACGGGTGCGCATTGCGCAATGGGCATTATTTTAGCCGACTCGGGCCGGGCTTGCCCGACCTATTTACGCAGGGGGCCGCCGGCGCGTTACCATTACGCCTGCGGATGAACCTGGCCCTGCGGCCAAAAACCCCCGGCGGCAGCCGCTCAGACCTGTTATTTTTCTCATTTCACGCTGCATAAGCGCTTAAAAATACTTTGGAACAGACAGAAAAAATGCCCATCGGGCAGCCGGCCGCGAATCTTGCGGTCCATCCGGCCCATTCAGCCAACCCGGCGGCTTTTGCCGCGACCCGTTTTGTGCTGGTCGAACCGAGCCACCCGGGCAATGTCGGGGCTGCCGCGCGAGCCCTGAAAACCATGGGTTTCAGCCAGTTGGTGCTGGTGCGCCCGCGGCTGCCCGAGGTGCAACGCGAGCCCGAGGCGATTGCGATGGCCAGCGGCGCCGACGACGTACTGGCGGCGGCGCGCGTGGTGGACACGCTGGAACAAGCGCTGGTGGGGGTGCAATGGTCGCTGGCCCTGTCGGCGCGACCGCGCGAATATGGCCCGCCCATCATCATGCCGCGGGTCGCCGCGGCCCAGGCCGCCGCCACTTTATGCGACGGGCGGGCTGCGGTGGCGCTGGTATTCGGCAATGAGCGTACGGGTTTGGCCAATGAAGACGTGGAGCGCTGCAGCGCGATTGCCCATGTACCGGCCAACCCGGTGTATACCTCGCTGAATTTGGCGCAGGCGGTTCAGGTGCTGGCTTATGAGTTGCGCCTGGCGTACCTCGACGGCGCCGAGCAGCCTCCCGTTAGCGGCCGGCCGGTGGCGGTACTGGCTTCCAGCGACGAGATCGAAGGCATGTTCGTCCATTTGGAACAGGCCCTGACCGCGCTGGATTTTTTCGATCCGGCCAACCCGAAGAAATTACAACCCCGTTTGCGCAGCTTGTTCGCCCGTACCGGACTGGAGCGCGAAGAGGTAAATATCCTGCGTGGCATCGCCAAGCATATTTTGCTGAAAATCAAATCGTGAATCCCTTACCTGCATCGCACCACACCGACCTCGCTGCAACGCTTGCCGGCGGCGCCTCGATCGCGGCGTATTACATGCGCGGCGGCACCAGCAAAGGGGTGTTTTTTGTCGGCCGCGACCTGCCTCTGCACGGCCCTGAACGCGATGCTGTGCTGTTACGGGTGATCGGCAGCCCCGACCCTTACGGCCGCCACACCGACGGCATGGGCGGTGCCACTTCCAGCACCAGCAAGGTGGCGGTGGTCAGCCCCTCGCTGCGAGCCGATTGTGATGTCGACTATCGCTTCGGCCAGGTCGCCATCGGCGAGCCGTTGATCGACTGGTCCGGTAATTGCGGCAACTTGTCGGCCGCGGTCGGACCGTTTGCCTTATGGAACCGCTTGCTGGCCCGCGACCTCGTGCCCGATGAGCATGGTTACGTCAGCGTGCGGATCTGGCAGGAAAATATCGGCCAGGTGATTATCGCCGAAGTCCCGGTCGCCGGAGGATGGCCGGTCGAGGCGGGGCACTTCGGTGAAGATGGCGTGCCTTTCGGCGGCGCTGAGATCCGTTTGCAATATCTGGCCGTCACGGATTCCGAGGGGCCGCAAAGCCTGTGCCCCAGTGGCAATCCGGTCGACCTGCTGGAGCCGGAGCTGCCCACCGGCGAGCGCTTTCAGATCGAAGCGACGCTGGTCACCGCCGGCAACCCGACGGTGTTTATCCGCGCTGCGGATGTGGGTTTGAGCGGCATTGAAATCGCGGCGGCGGTCGACGCTAATCTCGAACTTTGCGCGCGGCTCGAAGCGATTCGCGCCGCGGCTGCGGTACGCATGGGTTTGGTGCCGGATGCTGCAACCGCGACCGCCACCCGCCCGGCCACGCCCAAGATCGCCTGGGTTGCCCCGGCGCGCACCTATCAGAGCAGCGCGGGCAAGACCATTGCTCCCGAGGCGATCGATCTGGTAGCACGGATTATGTCGATGGGACGCTTGCATCATGCTTTCACCGGCACCGGCTCGATTGCATTGGCAGCGGCAGCGGTGCTGCCGGGCTCGCTGGTATGGCAGGCGCTGCATCCCGGAGCGGATGCCGGGCAGCAGTCGGAACTGGCCGATGAGGTGCAAGGAGCGGTACGCATCGGGCATCCGTCAGGGGTGCTGAATGTGGGCGCCAAACTGGTGCGGCAAGCGGATCGTTGGAGCATGTACGCGGCTACCATGAAGCGCAGTGCCAGGCGCTTGATGACCGGGCTGGTGCAGTTGCCGCACACAAGCGAAGACTGATTGGGCCCAGGTGGCCCGGCGGTAATCTCGCCGATCCGGGGTGCGCCGAGCGGCTATCGGCAAAAGCCCATACAATGGCTTGCGGATTTTCATGAAGACGTGTCGGCACGCTGTGCCGGCACGATGATGCCGGTGCACCTATGCGCCTCTTATCCTTAGCCCATTCCATGTTCTCAAGACTACGCGAAGATATCGCCGCCATCAGGCAGAAAGACCCCGCAGCCCGCAGCAACTGGGAGGTGTTGACCTGCTACCCGGGCCTGCAAGCAGTAATGCTGCATCGTCTGGCGCATCTGTGCTGGCAAGCCGAACTGAAATGGCTGGGCCGTTTTATCTCGCATCTGGGGCGTTTTTTGACCGGCGTTGAAATCCATCCCGGCGCCACCATCGGCCGTCGCGTATTTATTGACCACGGCATGGGTGTGGTGATCGGCGAGACGGCCGAGATCGGCGACGACTGCACCATCTATCAAGGGGTCACGCTGGGCGGCACCTCGCTCACCCGCGGAGCCAAGCGCCACCCGACACTGGGACCGGGCGTGATCGTCGGTGCCGGCTCGCAAGTGCTGGGCGGTTTCACCGTGGGCGAGGGCGCCAAGATCGGCTCGAATGCGGTGGTGGTCAAACCCGTGCCCGCGGGTGCCACGGCGGTAGGTAATCCGGCGCGGGTGATTGTCGGCACCGGTGGCGAGGGTGCGGCGGATCCGCTCAAACGCGAATTCTCGGCGTATGGCATTACGCCCAACGCCGACGACCCGGTGTCGCTGGCGATACATGGCCTGATCGATCATGCCGCCGGTCAGTCGCGAAAAATCGAGGAGATGGTGGCGGCGCTTGAGCGTTTGGGCGCGCACCTGGAACAATTGCAGGAGGCCAGTTGCGATGTGGCCCGCTTGCGCAAGTTGGGCCAGGAACTGGAAGACAAATAAGCGCGGCTAGCCGGCGGCAAGGGATTGCAACGGCAACACGCGCAAACCGGCGGCGTCCAATTGCAAATAACCGCCACGCGCAGCACCGTGGTCGAGATCCCAGTCGGGCAAGACCCAGCGCTCGCTATTGCCTTGCAAATGACGCGCCGGCAAATGCGTATGGCCATGGATCATGGTGTGGGTATGGCTTGCATCAAACAACTGTGCCACGGCCGTGTCGGTGACATCCCACAGCGGATTGCGCGTTTGCACCTGCATCGGCCGATTGCGCAGTTTGCGCGCCAAGGCAAGACGCCAGGTCAGCGGCCAACTGAGAAAAAAACCTTGGATCCAGCGCTGCCGGGTGATGCGGCGAAAACGCTGATAACGCAAATCCAGCGTGCACAGCGCGTCGCCATGCGTCAGCACCAGTCTACGGCCGAACGCTTCCAGCCGATACGGATCGGTCAATAGCGTGGCGCCCGCGGCGGCCGCAAAACGCTTGCCCAATAAAAAATCGCGATTGCCGTGCATGATGTACAGGGGTATGCCACGTGCCGACAAACTGCGCATCAATTCACATTGCTGCAGAGCCCAGGGAGTCGTCAGTTGCTTTTTGCGCGGGCTGCCGAGTTCATCGTCGCCGATCCAATATTCGAACAAATCGCCGAGGATATAGACGGCTTGCGCATTGGCCGCGGTGACTTCGATAAAGTGGGTGAAGGCTGCAACCGTACGTGGGATCGCCGGACTGAGATGCAAGTCCGAAATAAACAGCAGCGGCCGGGTGTCAGTGACGACGTCGACGGCGGTGGACCTGGCGTCCAGGGCGCGTGAGGGCGCCGCAGGCAGCGGGTCGACCGGACCCGCAGGCGTTGCCTGCGAGCCGGCGACGTGTGCCGGTGCCGCGTCAGCGCGTTGCGGCAAAGGAAGAACGGCGGCCATAAACGAACTGTCCGTTAGCGGCGATGAGCGGCGAGGGAGCGCGAGCGCAGAGGGCGCAGCGCCCGCAGCGTACGACGCGAACGGGTGTCGTCTATCATTCAGTGACGATGGCTTTTTCGATGATCACGTCGTCGACCGGCACGTCCTGATGGTGGCCCTTGTTACCCGTCTTGACCTTGCGGATCTTGTCGACCACATCCAGACCTTCGACCACTTGGCCGAATACGCAGTAGCCCCAACCTTGGTTGGTCGGTGCCGTGTGGTTGAGAAATTCGTTATCGCCGACATTGATAAAAAATTGCGCGGTGGCCGAATGCGGGTCGCTGGTGCGGGCCATGGCGACTGAACCGTTAACGTTTTTCAGGCCGTTATTGGCTTCGTTGTCGACCGGATCGTCGGTCGGCTTTTGTTTCATGCCCGGCTCAAAGCCGCCGCCTTGAATCATAAAACCGTCGATCACACGATGGAACACCGTGTTGTCGTAATGACCTTTCTCGACATAGCTAATGAAATTAGCCACCGACTTCGGTGCTTTCTCGGCGTTCAGTTCAATCTTGATCACGCCATGATTCGTGTGTAGTTCGATCATTGCCATTCCTTCAAATAAGTTGCGCAAAAGTGCTAAAGCTCAATGCGCATGGGGTACTGCTTGCAAAACCCGGCAATCCGGCGAACCTGTTGGCGGTTCGCGCGGCGGCCGGACAGTTTACTTCGAGACGACACTGGCCGATTCGATCAGGACCGGCGTTTCCGGTACATCGTCCATGCCGTTTTGCGAGGAGGTCGGCACTTGCTCGATCTTCTTCACCACGTCGAGTCCGCTGGTGACTTTACCGAATACCGCATAACCGTGACCGTCGCGGCCCGGGTAGTCGAGCGCGCTGTTATTCACGGTGTTGATAAAAAATTGGGCGGTGGCCGAATCGGGGTCGTTGGTACGCGCCATGGCGATGGTGCCGGTGGCATTTTTCAAGCCGTTATTGCTTTCGAGCGGAATCGGCGCCCGGGTCGATTTTTCGTTGAGCCTGGGGTCGAAACCGCCCCCCTGGATCATGAAGCCGGGAATCACACGATGGAACACCGTGCCGTTGTATTGGCCGCTGGACACATATTGCAGGAAATTGGCTACCGTTTTGGGTGCCGCTTGTGGATTGAGTTCAACCTTGATGTCGCCCATCGAGGTTTTGATCAGGACGGTCGGCGCAGCCGCTGCCGCCGTTTGCGAGAAAGCGGGGGCGGTAGCGATCAAGGCAGCACAGCCGAATGCGAGGGCCAACAATTTCATGCTGAGTTCTCCAACGTGTAGGTACGAGTGAGCGGCGTGGTGGCGCCGGCGTTAATGGGTCGAAGCACAGGTGGAATCAAGGGTCTGCTTAGCGACCCTGATTCGGGTTCATCAACGACTGCGTCAAGGGATTGCTATTGATCGAAGCGGGTGCCTTATAGGCCGTCGGCGCCGAGGCGGCCGAAGCGGCGGCAGGTATCGCCACGGGAGCGGCCAGATGCAGCATGCTGTCGAGCGCTACGATGCGCTGCGCGGAAAGCGCGTCGCGCGGGTCCACTTTGGTGGCGCGCTGGTAGGTTTGCAAGGCCAGACGCAAATAGAGTGTGCCCAGATTCTGGTTCGCCAGCGCGTAGGCCGGGTTGGCGGCAACCGCGGTTTCCAGGGTGGCGCGGGCCTGGTTCAGGTCGCCGCGCTTGGCATACAGCGCCGCGAGATTATTGTACGGCTCGGGCAGTTCAGGGTATTGCTGGGTCAGCGCGGTGAACGCGGCGATCGCCTCGGTGTCGCGATCCAGCCGGGCCAGCACGGTCGCGCGTTTGAATTTGGCCTGGACATCGGACGGGTTGCTGGCAATACGCTGATCCAGCGCATGCAGCGCCGGATCCAGTTGCGTGGCGGCAATCTGCCGATCGATTTCCGGTGTGCCGTCGGCAACCGCGGGCACGTGCTGGGCCTGGGCTTGGGCGCATGCCACGCCACTTTGCAAGCAAAGCAGGGCAGCGAAAAGAACGGATACAGCAAGTGCGGAACGGCCGCGATAGGTCTTCATTGGCTTAAACCGGGAATGTTATACTCCGCCGCATTCTAACAAAAGGTCTGGCAACGGCGTGGATTGCTTGGCGCTGGCCCTGGATTGCTCCCTTTTTCTGACGTCACCGAGTGCGTCGCGCATTGTACCGCCTACCGTCGACCGCCTCTAACTTACCGCCCTGTGTTTCTATGGATTCTCTTCGCATCTACAACACCCTTGCTCGCGAGAAGCAAACCTTCGTTCCTTTGACGCCCGGCGAAGTCCGCCTGTACGTCTGCGGCATGACGGTCTACGACTACTGTCATATCGGGCATGCGCGGGTCATGGTGGTGTTCGACATGGTACAGCGCTGGCTGCGTGAGGCCGGCTATCGGGTGACCTACGTGCGCAACATTACCGATATCGACGACAAAATTATTCGCCGTGCGGGCGAGAACCAGGAAACCATCGGCACGCTGACGGCGCGCTTTATTGCGGCGATGCACCAAGACGCCGCGGCGTTGGGCGTCGAAGCGCCGACCCTGGAACCGCGTGCCACCGATCACGTGCCGCAGATGCTGAACATGATCGAAATGCTCGAGCGCAATGGGTATGCCTACCAAGCCAGCGATGGCGATGTGAACTACGCAGTGCGAAAATTTGCCGGGTATGGCAAATTGTCGGGCAAGTCGCTGGCCGATTTGCGCGCCGGCGAACGTGTGGTGAGCAACGAAGCCAAGCAAGACCCGCTTGATTTCGTGCTGTGGAAACAGAGCAAACCGGATGAGCCCGCGGAGACGCGCTGGGAGTCGAAGTGGGGTGCGGGGCGCCCCGGGTGGCATATTGAATGTTCGGCCATGAGCTGCAGTTTGCTCGGTCAGCATTTCGACATCCATGGCGGCGGGCAGGACTTGCAATTCCCGCATCATGAGAACGAAATTGCCCAGAGCGAAGGAGCCAACCAGACCACCTTTGTCAACTATTGGATGCACAACGGTTTTGTGCAGATCGATAGCGAAAAGATGTCTAAGTCGCTGGGCAATTTTTTCACCATCCGGGAAGTCCTGGAAAAATTTGATCCCGAGGTCGTACGTTTTTTTATTTTGCGCGCACACTATCGCAGTCCGCTCAATTACAGTGACGCTCACCTCGATGATGCCCGGGGCGCATTGACCCGGCTTTATACGGCGCTGAAAGAATACCCGGCCGATGCCGCGATGCTGGATTGGAACGAAGCTTACGCACAGCGCTTCAGGCTGGCGATGAACGACGATTTTAATTCGTCGCTGGCGGTGTCGGTCTTGTTCGATCTGGCCGCCGAGCTGAATCGCACCGGCGACCCTGCCGTGGCGCGGCAATTGAAGGCGTTGGGACGCGTGCTGGGATTTTTCGGGCGAGAGCCGCGTGAGTTTTTGCAGGCAACGGCGGGCACACAAGATCAGGGGACAGCCTTAAGCGTAGAGAGTATCGAGGCACGCATCGCCGCGCGTCTCGATGCCAAGCGTGCCAAAAATTTTACCGAAGCAGACCAGATCCGCGCCGAGTTACTTGCCGGTGGCGTGATCCTCGAAGATAAACCAGGCGGGGCGACCGAGTGGCGCCGCATTTAATGCGGCCGCACCTAATCAATCGGTCAGCCAAGCGGGAGGCAAGATGGTAGCGGCCAGCAAAACAGCCCTTAAAAAAGTGGCTGTGAAAAAAAGTGCGCCTAAGGTTGGCGCCGCGGTAAAAACCGCGAAAGGCCTGCGCACAGTGACATCCGAAACGGCGACGTCCGCAGTGCATGCAGCTAATGGTTCGGCTCGAACCGCGGCGCAGTCCGACGCGCTGTTGGCCGCGCCCGCTAAAAAAGCGGTGCGCCGCAAGCTCGGCGCGACGCCTGTGAGCGTGGTGCCGGCGGAAGCTATTGCCACGGCAAAATCGCCGGCGCGAGCCGGTAAAAATGCGCCGGCGGCGGTCACACCCGAATTCGCTCGTCCCGATTATTGGGATAAGGCATGTGCCGACCTGGTCAAGCGCGACCGGATCATGAAAAAATTGATCCCGCAATTTGGGCCGGTGCATCTGATGACACGCGGCGACCCCTTTGTCACACTGGCGCGCTCCATCGTCGGTCAGCAAATTTCGGTGCCGGCGGCGCAAACGGTATGGGTGCGGATTCAGGCCGTGTGCCCCAAGCTGACGCCGGCGCAATTTATCAAGGCCGGTCACGACAAATTGGCCGCGTGCGGCCTGTCCAAGCGCAAGTCGGAATATATTCTGGATCTGGCCCAGCATTTTGTCTCGGGCGCCTTGCACGTCGCGACCTGGACCACCATGGACGACGAGGCGGTGATTGCCGAATTGACGCAGATTCGCGGCATCGGCCGCTGGACTGCCGAAATGTTCCTGATTTTTAATCTGGTGCGTCCCGATGTCTTGCCGCTCGACGATGTCGGCCTGATCCGGGCCATCAGCGTCAATTATTTCAGCGGCGAACCCGTGACGCGCAGCGAAGCGCGCGAAGTGGCGGCGAATTGGGAGCCGTGGCGCACCGTCGCCACCTGGTATATGTGGCGCAGTCTCGACCCCTTGCCCGTGGCTTATTGAGCCTTAACCAAGCCCGCATCGTGTGGCTTTCGATCCCCGCTGATTGTATCCGGCCCGGCGTTGCAGCTATTAATTTACAAAGTCGATAGCTGTAACTATGCATGCAGTCTGGGCGACGCGGTTAAAATACGCGCTGCCTAGTGACCAAGGATTTCCACGATGAAGATCACCTTTCTGGATTTCGAACAGCCCATCGCTGAACTCGAAGCGAAAATCGAAGAACTACGCTTTGTCCAAGACGATTCGGCCGTCGATATTTCGGAAGAGATCGACCGGCTTTCCAAAAAAAGCCAGCAGCTCACCAAAGATCTCTATTCGCAGTTGTCGCCGTGGCAGGTTTCGCAAATTGCCCGGCACCCGCAACGTCCCTATACGCTGGACTACATCAGCGAACTGTTCACCGATTTCCACGAATTGCACGGTGACCGTTCATTTGCCGACGACTTGTCGATCATCGGCGGCTTGGCGCGCTTCAACGGCCAGCCCTGCATGGTGATCGGCCAGCAAAAAGGCCGCGATACCAAAGAACGCGCATTGCGTAATTTCGGCATGTCGCGCCCCGAGGGTTATCGCAAGGCTGAGCGCCTGATGCGCCTGGCCGAGAAATTCGGTCTGCCCTTGTTCACCTTTATCGATACGCCGGGTGCTTATCCCGGCATCGGCGCCGAAGAGCGCGGTCAGTCGGAAGCGATCGGGCATAACCTCTACGTGATGGCCGAACTCAAGGTGCCGATTATTGCCACCGTGATCGGCGAGGGCGGTTCGGGCGGCGCGCTGGCAATTGCGGTTGGCGACGTGGTGATGATGTTGCAATACTCGACCTACGCCGTGATTTCACCGGAAGGTTGTGCCTCCATTCTGTGGAAAAGCGCCGCCAAAGCGCCGGAAGCTGCGGAGGCGATGGGCCTGACCGCACATCGTTTAAAAGCGCTGGGCCTGATCGATAAAATCGTCAATGAACCGCTGGGCGGCGCCCATCGCGATCCTAAAGGGATGGCCGCCATGCTGCGCCGGGCTTTGTCCGATTCGATGCGGCAATTCCAGGGCATGAGCGTTACCGACTTGAAGGCACGCCGCTTCGAACGCCTGATGAGTTACGGAAAATTTAAAGATACGTCGATAAGCGCTTGATGGTGCTGTCGCACATACCCCGGCGGCGCGCTGCCGGGGTATGTGTCTGAAGGCGCGGCGCTGACTGTGCCATGCTGAATTGTCCGTTCGATCCCCCCCCGGGAACAAGCTGCGCGACCTCTCTCATGACCCGGTAATTGCTACGCCGGCGGCTGGTACCGGCGACCGGCGCGTCAGGCCACGACATTCACGGGAGGCTTTATGTCCGCAGCAGATCCTGTCTCCAATGCGCCGCGCGTCAGCAAAACCATAGCGCGGGCGCTTGAACGCGCACTGGCCGCTTTTCCGGCGGAAGCGCGTTTTCTGATCGCCTTTAGCGGTGGGGTCGATTCGGTGGTGCTGCTCCATGCCGCCGTGACCCATCTGGGCGTGGACCGCTGCATTGCGGCCCATATCAACCATGGTTTAAGCCCCGATGCCGACGCTTGGCAGATCCGCGCCGCGGCCTTTGCCGACACCTTGGGCGTGAGCTTTACCAGCCGCCGGGTGCATATTATCCGTGGTTCTGCCAGCAGTCTTGAAGCGCATGCCCGCGACGCGCGTTATGCCGCGCTTTCGACCTTGTATCTTGACTATGGCGTCGACGCTTTATTGCTTGGGCAACATGCCGACGATCAAGCCGAAACCGTGCTGCTGCAATTATTGCGCGGCGCCGGTTTGCCTGGACTCGCTGCAATGGGGGCGCAAGCGGCCGACGGTTACGGCATGCAGCGCCTGCGCCCGCTGCTGGCGTGCACCCGCGGCGAAATCGAAGCCTACGCTCGCCATCATGGCTTAAGCTGGGTCGAAGACGCTTCCAACCTCGATACACGTTTTGCCCGTAATGCTCTGCGTCACGAGGTCACGCCGCAACTCGAACAACACTTTCCCGGTTACCGCGAGGCACTGGCCCGCGCAGCGCGCCATGCCGCCGATGCCCAAGTGCTGGTCGAGGACCTGGGCCGTCTCGATCTGGCCATGGTCGGCAACCCGGCCTTGCCCGACTTCGCCGCGCTAGGTGTGGACGCCGCTGCCGCAGGCCCATATCGCTTGATTTCACGTGCCGCCTTCACCAGCTTGAGCGAACCGCGTGCCGCCAACCTGTTGCGCTACTGGATGCGCGAACTGGACTTGCCGGCTGCGCCCGCAGCCAGGCTTGATGCCGCGTTACGCCAGATCCGCTCGGCGCGCGAAGGTGCGGCGATTCGCGTCGATCATGCCGGACATGTATTGCGCATCTACCGCGGCCTGATTAGCTGGGAGCTCGGTGTCAAACCGGTGGATGAAGACGATCTGCCCGCGCCGCAGTATCTGACCTGGCACGGGCAAAGCGTCTGGCGTTTGCCCGAATGGCGCGGCACCTTGGTCTTTGCCCCGGCACAAGCCGGCGCCGGCGGCGCAATCCCGGCCGCCTGGCTCAACGGTAAAGCGCTGAGCGCGCTGGTCCGTGAAGGCGGCGAACGGATGCGCACCGGGCCGGCGGGGCGCCTGCGCAAACTAAAAAACCTGTTCCAGGAAAACCGCATTGCCGCCTGGAACCGGCAGTTGCCGCTGTTGTTCATCGGCGACACGCTACTCTGGGTGCCCGGCCTGGGATTTAACTACGACGCCTTTGCCCGCGAACCCATCGCTCCAGACGCCGCAGGCCCGTGGCTGACGATTGAGTGGCGCGTAGACCTGACCGTCGCCTAACAAAAAAAGGCATTATCCGCCCCAATTACCACGTTGACGTAGCGTCCTCGGACGATTCCCCGACCATCCGGTCTTGTCTTTCGCACAGGGTTCGGGTACTTTTCTAGGTTCGCTTTCGCCGAACGCAGTCGTACGGGCCCCGGTCCGCGCATCGCTTGCCATGGCGTATCCGCCTTAAATGGCGGATTCTTTCTCGGTTCATCGGTTAAATCACGACAATGGCACTCATCGTACATAAATACGGCGGCACGTCGATGGGCTCGGTCGAGCGCATCAAGAATGTCGCCAAGCGCGTAGCAAAATGGCATCAAGCAGGGCACAAGCTGGTGGTCGTACCGTCCGCCATGTCGGGCGAAACCAACCGCCTGCTAGGCATGGCACGCGAAATCTCGCCGCAAGCGGACCCGCGTGAACTGGACATGATCGCCTCCACCGGCGAACAAGTCAGCGTCGGCTTGCTCGCCATCGCCTTAAAAGACCTGGGCGTCGACGCCGTCAGTTATGCCGGCTGGCAAGTCCCGATTAAAACCGATAGCGCCTTCACCAAAGCGCGCATCAGCTCGATCGACGACGAACGCATCATGCGCGACCTCAATGCAGGGCGCGTGGTGGTGGTCACCGGCTTCCAGGGCGTCGACCCGGACGGCAACATCACCACCTTGGGGCGTGGCGGTTCGGACACCTCCGCCGTGGCCGTGGCGGCGGCGCTGAAGGCCGACGAATGCCTGATCTACACCGACGTCGACGGGGTCTACACCACCGATCCACGCGTGGTCGAAGAGGCGCGCCGGCTCGACAGCATCACTTTTGAAGAAATGCTGGAAATGGCCAGCCTCGGATCCAAAGTGCTGCAGACCCGCTCGGTGGAATTTGCCGGCAAGTACCAGGTCAAGACGCGTGTATTGTCGAGTCTGACCGACCCTCTGATTGCGCTCGAAATCGAGATGAATTCGGGCACCCTGATTACTTTTGAAGAAGACGAGACCATGGAAAAAGCTGTCATTTCCGGCATTGCTTTCCAACGCGACGAAGCCCGCATCATCGTGGCCGGCGTACCCGACAAACCCGGTATCGCCTACCAGATCCTCGGCCCCGTCGCCGACGCGAATATCGACGTCGACATGATCATCCAGAACCAGAGCATCGAAGGCAAAACCGACTTCACCTTCACTGTCGGCCGCGGCGACTACCAACGCGCGATGGATATCCTGAGCAGCCAGGTACAAGGCCACGTACAAGCCGAGCAGGTGCTGGGCGACCTCAAAGTATCGAAGATCTCGGTCGTCGGCGTCGGCATGCGTTCGCACGTCGGCATCGCCAGCCGCATGTTCCGCACCCTGTCGGAAGAGGGCATCAACATCCAGATGATCTCCACCTCGGAAATCAAGATCTCGGTGCTGATCGACGAGAAATACATGGAGCTGGCAGTCCGTGCTTTGCACAAAGCATTCGAGCTGGACCAAGGCTGATAGCGGGAGCGGCGCCCCGGCGCTAAGCTCCTGAATTCGCGGGATTCTCAAAAAAATCCGCCACGGGATTTGACCGCTGGCCGCGAACTCGTTATGATAGCGCCTCGGTTGTTGAGTGCAAACTCAGCACCAGAAGTTCAGGAGACGTGGCCGAGTGGTCGAAGGCACTCCCCTGCTAAGGGAACATCTGGGCCAAAACCTGGATCAAGGGTTCGAATCCCTTCGTCTCCGCCAGTGATGGCTTAAAAACCCCGTAAGTTCAACGACTTACGGGGTTTTTTGTTTTTCGCCCCATCAGATGGCCTATCAAAATTGGTTCTCTCACAAATCAGCTAGATTGAACAGGCTCCGCCAATCGGAGAAATGCGGCCTCGCTAAGTGAAAGCGTCGTCTCGACTCAGTGCTTAAAACCTGACCGGCAGAACTATTATTGTGTGCTTCCTCTAGTCTGATAATGCGCTGTGGTGGCTGGGCTGTAAGGCTTTCGCAAGGCCCTTAAGCTAACATCCTCGGCTCGAACAGCTCAAGGCAAGGCTATGGCAGCGCTAGACAGCATCTTGGCATTAAGCAATGGGTTGGTGCAAAGCAGCCGCCTGGTCA
>JAMFSV010000008.1 GCA_026225455.1 Burkholderiales bacterium
CGAGCGCCATTTGTTCGGACTCGATCACGCAAGTGCCCGCGATCAGGAAAAACGGCTGATCAAGACCGACTTCAAAATCGCATAGTTTCATGGCTCAGCTCCCGGTGGCAAGGTTCTGGCTACCTTGCTGGCTAACTTCAGCCGCCGGCTGCAGCCCTTGATGGTGCTTGAGCGCAGCGTCGATAAAGGAGGTAAACAAAGGATGTCCGTCACGCGGTGTCGAGGTGAATTCCGGGTGGAACTGCACGCCGACAAACCACGGGTGCAAGGCATCCGACAACTCCATCATTTCGGGCAAATCTTCGCTCGGCGTACGCGCGCTGATGATCATGCCGTTTTCTTCAAGCTTGGGCACAAAGCGGTTGTTCACTTCGTAGCGATGACGATGGCGTTCATTCACTTCGGCGCCATAGATCTGTTCAGCCTTGGTGCCGGGTTTGACCGGGCACTTTTGCGAACCCAGGCGCATGGTGCCCCCCAGATCCGAATGTTCGCTGCGCTGTTCGACCCGGCCGTCGCGGTCATACCATTCGGTAATCAGCGCCACCACCGGATTCGGCGTGGCCGGCTCGAATTCCGTGCTGTTGGCACGCGCAAGCCCGGCCACGTGACGGGCAAACTCGATCACGGCCAGTTGCATGCCGAGACAGATACCCAGGTAGGGGACTTTGGCTTCACGGGCATAACGAATCGCCTCGATCTTGCCTTCGGTACCGCGCCGGCCGAAACCGCCCGGCACCAGCACGCCATCGAGATGGGCCAGCGCGCCCGGGCCGTTTTTCTCGATTTCCTCGGAGTCGAGGTATTCGATATTGACCTTGGTCAGCGTGTGGATCGAGGCATGTTTCAAGGCTTCGATCAACGATTTGTACGATTCGGTCAGTTCGACATATTTGCCGACCATGCCGATAGTGACTTCGTTAAGCGGATTTTCGATGGCATACACCAGCTTGTTCCAGACCGACAAATCGGCCGGCTTCGGCGTGAGCTTGAGCTCTTCGCAAATAATTGCGTCCAGGCCCTGGTCATGCAACATTTGCGGAATCTTATAGATGCTGTCCGCATCCCAGACCGAAATTACGGCGTCCTGAGGCACGTTCGAGAACATCGAGATTTTCGCCCGCTCGTCGTCCGGAATCGGTCGATCGGCGCGGCACAGCAAGGCGTGCGGCAAAATCCCGATTTCGCGAAGCTTTTGCACGCTGTGCTGGGTCGGCTTGGTTTTCAGTTCGCCCGCGGTGGTGATGTACGGCACCAGGGTCAAATGCACAAAGCAGCAATGATTGCGCCCGAGACGCAAGCTCATCTGCCGCGCCGCTTCGAGGAACGGCAGCGACTCGATGTCGCCCACGGTTCCGCCGATTTCGACGATCGCCACATCCGGTTCGCCGGAGGTCGCCAGCGACGCGCCTCGCTCGACAAAAGCCTGGATTTCGTTGGTAATGTGCGGGATCACCTGCACGGTCTTGCCCAGATATTCGCCGCGGCGTTCCTTGCGGATTACCGATTCGTAAATCTGGCCAGTCGTGAAGTTGTTGGCCTTGCGCATCTTGGTGCTGATGAAGCGCTCGTAGTGACCCAGGTCAAGATCGGTTTCAGCGCCATCCTCGGTGACAAATACCTCTCCGTGCTGGAAAGGACTCATCGTGCCGGGGTCGACGTTGATGTACGGATCGAGTTTGAGGAGAGTAACTTTCAGGCCGCGCGATTCTAGAATGGCGGCCAGTGAGGCGGCGGCAATTCCCTTACCCAGGGAAGAGACTACGCCGCCAGTGACGAATACATATTTGGTCATCGCTGGAGTGTTCGCGAGAAAGCCGGATTATACCGTAAGACGAGCCGCAGCTTTAGCTCCCAGGCGCGATAAGTATGCAGATTTTTTACTTGACGCCGCGCCGCTTGCTGGAAAACCCTTCTTGCCGCTCTGCAAAAATAGCCGCCAGCCCCCGGCAAACGGGCCGCTCGGCGATCCGGCGCGGCTCATGCCGATGACCGGGGTCGGCCCCCGGCCGCCGCACTGCCCCCACGGATCAGGCGACCGGCACCAGCCCGTGCAGCATCTCCTGCAAGGCACGCGCGGTTTCGAGCGGCCGCTCCATGGGAAACAGGTGACCGCCGTCGAGCCAGAGCAGATGGTCGCCGATGATGCGCCGGGTGGCGTCCAGCCCGATGGCACGCACTTCACGCGAGCGGGATCCGCCCAGAAAACCCACCGGCACCGGCACGCCGGAGCCAACCCGGGCGCCCACGGTATGCGGCAAGGTTCTATAAATGCGATATTCGATCTCGCGATTAAACGCCAATTCCAGACCGCCTTGGGCAGCGGCAACCGTACCATGATCGATATAGTCGGCCAGCATGCGCTCATCCCAGCGGGCAAATGCCGGTTTTTCGACAAAATGCCGCCAGACCTCGTCGCGGCTGGCCCAGTGGGTGCGCCGCTTTTTAGTCACCGCGGCCGCCGACAGCCCTTCGTCCAACCCCGTCCATTGGCTCGCGCGCAAGACGCTGCTGCGCCAGCCGGCAATCACCGGTGCGTCGAGCATCACCACGCCTTTCACCCAGTGCGGTTTTTTCAGTGCCGCCATCAGGCTCAGATAACCGCCCAGGGAATGGCCCACCAGCCAGACCGGACGTTCATAGCCGGCCTCGATCGAGGCCAGGAGCTGCTCGACCAGATGCGGCCAATCGCGCGTCACGGGAAATTTCGGATCGTGGCCATAACGTTCGATAGCGCGCACTTCATACCGGTCGGATAGCTCGGCGAAAATGGTGCGATACGTTGAGGCAGGAAATCCATTCGCGTGCGAAAAATGAATGATGTCTTTCAATGACTACCCCCAAGGGCCTGCGAATTGCGGATTACGTGGCGACGCGCCAATACCTATGGCGGCACATAGGGCGGCAAACAAGGCGACAAAAAAGGCGGCAACCGGCGCGGCGGTGGAAAATGCAGCCAGGAAATGCAGCCTGATAACGCCCAGCATCCAGGCAAAACCTTAAACCCATGCGCCGGGCCGTAGATGAAATTTTTATTAGCGCCCCATCCAATAGCGCCGATGCCGGACCCGGTAGCGCATGGCATCAAGCCGTGCGCCCCGAGTTTCGAAACGCACTTCGCCATCGGCGTCGCTGCGAAACAGCGACGCGCCGAGCGCGCGGTACCGCTCGACCACGCTGGGATGCGGATGGTGAAAGCGGTTCAGATAGCCTACCTGAAACACCACCTCGCGCGGCATAATCGCCTCCAGAATAAACCCACTAGAAGATGTCTTGCTGCCGTGGTGCGGTGCCAGCACCACCTCGGCGGCAAGCCCACCGGGCTCAAGTGCCGCCATCCGGTCGGTCAGCGCCTGCTCCGCGGCGGCTTCGATGTCGGCCGTCAGCAACACCGCATGCGCGCCGCTTGGCCCTCGATTTGAAACGCGCAAGACGCAGGCGGTCTGGTTGGGCGCCGCCGGATCCGGTTGGCTCACCGGCCACAGCACCTCAAAATTCACCGCATCCCAGGTCCAGCGCGTACCGGCCCGGCACACCCCCTGATCGGCGACGCCCGCCGCTTGCACTTGCTGCCACAAACGTTGCCCGGGCGGCACCGAAGCTCGCACACGGGCCACCCGAACGCCGCCCAGCACCGCCGCCGCGCCGCCCGCGTGGTCGCTGTCGCCGTGACTGATCATCAATAGGTCCAACTTGGCGATGCCATGCGCTTGTAAAAAAGGCAATACCACGCGCTGCCCGGCATCGGTGGATTCGGGGCCGGGCCCCGCATCAAACAGCATGCGATGGGTCGCGGTTTCGATCAAGGTCGATCCGCCTTGCCCCACATCCAGCACCGTCACTCTGAATTCGCCCGGTGCCGGCTCAACGCGACAGGGCCAGAGCAAAGGTCCGAGCAGGATCAAGCCGTAACGCCGCAGTGGCCAGCCGCGCGGCATCAACCACCACCCTACCCCGGCCAGCGCGAGCAAAAAGGCCGGCGGGTCCGGCGTAGGCACGTGCCATACCACCCAGGGCAAACGCATCAAGCCGTCGAAATAAATACTCAGCCAGCTCAACAATTGGTGCGCGCCACGGTAAGCCCAGGCGTCCAGCGGTGCCGGGAGCAGTACGCCCAGCAACACCAGCGGCGTCACCAGCAAACTGACCCAGGGGATCGCCACCAAATTGGCCGGCACCCCAGCCAACGGCACCTGTGAAAACCACGCAATGCTCAATGGCAGCAGCGCGACCGTGACGGCCCAATGCAAACGCAGCGCGGCATTCAAATGTCGCCAGGCACGCGCCAACCAGCCGCCGATTTGGTTTATTGAGCGACTCACTAAGCGACTCACTGAACTGCTCATTGGACCGCTCATTGGACTATTCAACAAGCGACTGGGCGAGGCCGGCAACACCTCTCGGCGCTGACTGCTTGCGACCAGCAATACCGCAGCCACAGCGCTGAACGACAGAGCAAGGCCGGGCGACGCCACCGCCCATGGATCGATCAACACCACCCAGCCCAAGGCCCAGGCCAAGATGGTTGCGACACCGGTATTGCGCCCGCTGATCAACGCCAGCGCGGCCACCAACAGCATCCACCAGGCACGTTGAGCCGGCACGCCGAAGCCGGCCAGTGCGATATAAGCCCCCGCGGCCGCCACCCCGGCCAGCGCCGCCACATACTGTGCCGGCAACAACAAAGGCAGCGGCAGTCCGAGCCGCGCCGCGTTGCGCCAGAACCAACCGGCCAGCCAGGCACATAGGCCGGCCACCAACGAAACATGCAAACCGGAAATCGCCACCAGATGATTGGTACCGGTCTGGGTAAACCGCTGCCAGTCCTGCGCTGAAATGGCCGCTTGCGCGCCGGTCGCCAGCGCCACCACAACCCCGGCGTGCGCCGCCCCCGCCAGCACGGTTTCGATGCGCTGCCGCAGGCGGCCGCGCCAACGATCCACCGCATCGAGCAGCGCATTCAACTGCCAGCCGCGTGCGTACCCTAGCAGTTCGGACGGTGCATTCGACTGCACCGTACCGCTCGCCCGCAGATCACGCTCCAACATCCAGCGTTCACGGTCGGAGCCGAATTCATTGGCATTGCCGTGCGGCCGGATAAGCCGCACGGCCAAACGCCAGCGTTGCCCCGCCTCAAGCTCGGGCGGCTGCCGTGCTGCCAAAGGCCGCGCTTGCGGCCCGCCGGCCGGCTGTGTGGGTTGCGCCGGCCGCGACGGCAGATACCAAGTCAGCAATACGGTCTGCGGCAAATCGGGCGGCAGTTTGAGCGCTGGCGCGGGCGCAGTGGGCGCATCCCGGCCGGCCGCGCCGCGGGATTGCCGAACCGTTCCATGCGGCGCTACGAGTGGCTCATAACGGATAATCTGAAACACGAACCGCGTGCCGTAATCGAACGATTCGGGCAGCCCCCTGACCACACCGCTGACGATCAGGTCGCGTTGTTCCAAGTTGTGCGGCAAGCCAAGTTGTAAACGCCGTTCGGCGCGCCAGGCAGACCAGCCGAAGCCGGCGCTCAACGCCAGAGCCAGGATGGCGCACGGCAGCAGCAAGCGCGGCCACGGCCCATATCCGTGCGCCCCGGTCCAGCGGCAGGCTAGCGCCAAACCGGCCACACTCAGCACTGCCGGCATCGCCAGTCCGGCGCATAGGGTCAGCGCAGGCAAGTTCGCACACTGCTGCAAACACCATGCGCCCAAAGCAAAAGCAAAGAGCACCCGCTTCACCATCGCCTGCCTCCCCCGCACCGTTCGCTAAAACGTCAAACCGCTGGCGGCTAGCGCCAAACGGCAGACGACTCCGCAAGCGGCAGGCAAGCCCGCTCACGCGGCCGGTGCAAGCGGCACGAATCCGATTCAAAGCAAGTATCCTGTCGCGCCAATCCGTTCGAGATCAAATCGCCCCATTTGGCTTTGCGGCAACGGCCAAATGGACAATTTCATTCATCAAACAAGTGCCGCAACAGGACACTCAATCGTTGCTGGAATTATGCCGGGGAAAGATGCAGCCGAGGCAGCGCGAGATGCGCATTGGCCGTAGTGCATAGAGCAATGTGTTCGGCGCTTTGCTCGCGTAATGCGGCAAGCGCCTCGCCGATCCCGACCAGTTGCGTCGGATCGTTGCGCTGCCGATAAAGCCAGGAGGGTGCGATATCGGGCGCATCGGTCTCGACCACAATGGCTTCGAGCGGCAATTGCTGCGCCAGACGGCGAATTTGCCGGGCGCGATCGAAGGTCAGGTTACCGCCAAAGCCCAAACGGAAACCTTGTTTGATAAACGCTTCGGCTTGCTGAAAACTACCGTTAAACGCATGGGCGATACCCAGGTTCACGCCCATCCGGCGCAGCCCTTTCAATACTTGATCCTGGGATTTGCGCACATGGCAGATAGCCGGCAGGTCAAAGTCCCGCGCGATACGCAGCTGTTCGACAAAAAAATGTTGCTGGCGCGCTTCGTCGAGCTCAACAAAGTAATCGAGACCGATTTCGCCGATACCGATAAACCGCGGATCGGCCAGCGCCGCCTCGACCTGCGTGCGCAAACTGAGCAAATCCGCTTCGGTCGCGCGCGGCGTGTACAGCGGATGGATGCCCAACGCGTAAGCGCCGCCGGGAATCCGCCGCGCCAGAGCGCGCACCCGGTCGAAGTTGGCGGCTTCAACACCGGGTATCACGATACGCGACACTCCAAGCTCCATCGCCGACAGCGCCAATTGATCGCGGTCCGCATCGAACTCGGAAGCGTCAAAATGGCAGTGCGTATCGATCCACGGCATCTCGGCTCACCACTTCAGTTCACAACCTCACCTTACAAGCTCAGTCCACTACCTGAAGCTCTTCGGTCAATTGCCCATCGGCCAGTCTGACCACGCGGTCGCAGCGGGCGGCCAACGCGGTGTCATGGGTGACGATCACAAAACTGGTATTCATGGTCTCGCTCAGTTCCAGCATCAGCTTGAACACGGTTGCGGCCGTCGCTGAATCGAGATTGCCGGTCGGCTCATCGGCCAGCACACACGCCGGTTCGGTCACCAGTGCCCGTGCCACCGCGACCCGCTGCCGTTCGCCGCCCGACAGTTCGGACGGGCGATGTTGCGCCCGCGCCGACATCCCGACGCGTTCGAGCATGGCCCCGGCGGTGGCCCGGGCTGCCTCGGTGGTCATGCGGCGGATACGCAGCGGCATCGCGACGTTATCGAGCGCGGTGAACTCAGGCAGCAAATGATGAAACTGATACACAAAACCCAAGGCCCGATTGCGCAATTCGTTACGTTCGCGTTCGGCCAGGGCGGTGAAGGGCTTACCCAGCAGCACCACGCTGCCCGCACTCGGTTCGTCAAGCCCGCCCAGCACATGCAGCAAAGTACTTTTACCCGAACCCGAGGCCCCGACAATCGCCAGCTTTTCGCCCCGATAGACCGACAGTTGCGCCCCACGCAGCACGTCCAGCGTGCTGCGTCCCTGGGTAAAGGTTTTGGTCACGCCCGAGGCATGCAATACCACTTCGCGCTCTGGCTTATTCCGCATTAAATTACTCATAACGCAGCGCCTCCGCCGGGCGGACTTTTGCCGCGCGCCAGCTTGGATACAGGGTGGCGAGCGAGGATAAAACGAAGGCCATGAGACCGATCCGTAACACATCGCCAGCCTCAAGATCGGATGGCAATTCATTGATGAAATAAACACTGGGCGGCAAAAACTGGATGCCGAGCAGATGCTCGATCATCGGCACCACCACTGGAATTTCGGCGGCGATCAGCGAACCCAGCGCCACCCCCAGCAAGGTGCCGAATAAACCGATGGTCACCCCCTGGATCACAAAAATTTTCATGATCGAGCCCGGTTGCGCGCCCAGCGTGCGCAAAATGGCGATATCGGCCTGTTTATCGGTGACCGTCATCACCAGCGATGAAACCAGGTTAAATGCCGCCACGGCAATAATCAGCGCCAAGATGATAAACATCATGCGTTTTTCGATCTGCACCGCCGAAAACCAGGTTTTGTTTTGCTGGGTCCAGTCGCGGATATAAAGATCGCCGCTGAGCGTATGCGACAGCTCCTTCGCCACTTGCGGCGCCAGTTGCATGTCTTTCAGGCGCAACCGCACCCCCGTGGGCGCACTCATGCGAAACAAGGCTTCCGCGTCGGTCATGTCGATCAAGGCGAGCGAGCTATCGTATTCATAATGTCCCGACTCAAACACGCCGGTGACGGTGAATTGCTTCAAGCGCGGCAGCATACCAGCCGGGGTAATGGTGCCTTGCGGCGCCACCAGGGTGATTTTGTCGCCCGTGGTCACGCCGAGGTTGGCCGCCAGATCGCCGCCCAGCACAATACCGAACTCGCCGGGTTTCAAGTCAGCCAGTTGGCCCGATTTCATATCGGCGGCAATATCCGACACGTGCGACTCCAACGCCGGCTCGACGCCGCGCAGCAGCACGCCGCTGACGGCGTCGTTGCGCGTCAGCAGAGCCTGCGCTTCGACATAAGGCGCGGCCGCCAGCACCTGCGGGTTGAGCAGCGCCTCTTTGGCGGTTTGCTGCCAGTTGGGCAGCGCGCCCTGGGGCGAAAAAATTTCCACGTGGGCCAGCACCGACAGCATGCGGTCGCGCACATCGCGCTGAAAACCGTTCATCACGGATAACACCACAATCAGCGCCGCGACGCCCAGGGCAATGCCCGCCATCGAGATCAAGGAAATAAACGAAATGAAGCCGTTGCCCGAGCTTCGTTTGCCGGCGCGCGTGTAGCGCCAGCCTATCTGCCACTCATACGGGAGTTTCAAGCGTATCCTTTTTTTAACTATATGGCCGTGCCCAGGGCGCGGCCTGATTGCGCTTTTTGGCGAAAAACCCAGTGAAATCAAGGTCTCTCGCAAATCTTGTCGCGGTACTACCGCATTCATGCGACGCCGTACTTATCCGCTACTTATCGACTCGTTATCGGCTCCACGCGAAGTTTGCCATACAATGCGACCCACTATGCACGCCAAACGACTCCACCTGCTGATCCCCTTCGCGATTCCTGCGAGCGCCAATGCTTCTGTACTGCTACGGGACTTGGAGCTAATCGCGCTGGAAAAGTTGCTGCAACGCGCCAGCCTGGTCGAACGCGAGGCCGGCGAAGATTTCCAGCGCACCCTGCCGCACGAACGCTGGCTGGCGCGGGAATTCGGCTTGGCAGACAGCTCAGCCGCCCCCGCCGGTGCCGACGAAGCACCGCTGGCCGCGCACATGCTGCTGGCTGACGGCGGCACGCCGGGCACCGCCACCTGGGCCTGTATCGAGCCGGTGCACATTCAGATCGCGCGCGATCATCTGGTGCTGATCGACCCCGATGCCCTGGCGCTGCAACCCGATGAAGCCGCCCGCCTGCTCGCTGAAGCCCGGCCGCTAGTGGAAGAACTGGGCCTGACCTTGGCCGCGCCCAACCCCTTGCGCTGGTATATCAGCGGCGCGGCGATGGGCGGTTTGGTCAGCGCCTCGCCGCTGCGCGCCAGCGGCCGCAGCGTCGAAATCTGGCTGCCGCAGACCACCGACAACCCCACCGGCAACGGCTCGCGCCGCTCGCCGTTCTGGATGAAACTGCAAAATGAAGTGCAGATGGCCTGGTTCGAACACCCGGTCAACGAAGCCCGCGAACAACGCGGACAGCTCAGCGCCAATTCGATCTGGCTCCATAGCCAGGGCGCGCTGGCGCCGCTCAAACGCCCCTTTGCGCAAGTATTCAGCAATGCCCCGGCGGCGCGCGGGCTGGCGCTGGCAAGCCAGGCAGGCGGTGCGGCGTTGCCGCCCAACTTGGCTGCCGCATTGCAAACCGATTGCGAGCCGCCCAATACCGGGACCGCTCGCGCTACCGCCCTGCTGCAATTCGATAGCCTGACCATGCCGTTTTTACATCAAGACTGGTACGCCTGGCGCGAGGCGCTGAGCGCGCTGGAGCGCGACTGGCTGGCACCGGCGCTGGCGGCGCTTGCGCACGGCACGCTGGATGCGGTGACATTGACACTGTGCGGCGAAACCAGTTTTGCGACACTTGACACCACGCGCGCGGACTTGCGTAAATTCTGGCGCCGCCGCACCTTTGCCTCGATCCTCTCCGAATGACTGAAATCAAGACCCGCAAGACCGCACCCGTCGATACCGAAGCGCTGATGGCCCAGGGCTTACACCCCGTCATGGCGCGTCTTTACGCGGCGCGCGGCGTGCGCCACACCGACGAAATCGAAACCACCCTGGCCCGCTTGCTGCCGCCGACCATGCTCAAAGGCATCGAGGAAGCCGCGCTGCTGCTGGCCGACGCGCTGGAAGCGGAAAGCCGGATGCTGGTGGTGGCCGACTACGACTGCGACGGCGCCACCGCCTGCGCGGTCGCGGTACGCGGCCTGCGCATGTTCGGCGCGCAAGTGGATTACCTGGTGCCCAACCGCTTTGAATACGGTTATGGCCTGACCCCGGAGATCGTCGCCCTGGCGCACACGCGCGAGCCCGACCTGCTGATTACCGTGGATAACGGCATTGCCAGCGTCGAAGGTGTGGCCGCCGCCAATGCTCTCGGCATTGCGGTGCTGGTGACCGACCACCATTTGCCCGGCGAGACGCTGCCGCAAGCCGACGCCATCGTCAACCCGAACCAGCCCGGCTGCCCGTTCCCGAGCAAAAACCTGGCCGGGGTGGGCGTGATGTTTTACGTGCTGCTCGCCCTGCGCGCCGAATTACGCGCACGCGGGGCATTTGCCGAAACGCCGGAACCGCGCCTGGACGGCCTGCTCGACCTGGTTGCACTCGGTACCGTGGCCGACGTGGTCAAGCTGGATGCGAACAATCGCGTGCTGGTTGCTCAAGGCCTCAACCGAATTCGTTCGGGGCGCATGCAAGCCGGCATCGCCGCCTTGTTTCGCGCCGCTGCCCGCGACGCGCGCAGCGCTTCGGGCTTCGACCTGGGTTTTGCCCTGGGACCGCGCTTGAACGCGGCCGGCCGCCTGGCCGATATGTCCCTGGGCATCGAATGCCTCACCACCGATGACCCTGGCCGCGCCTGGGCCTTGGCCCAGCAGCTTGACACCATGAATCGGGAACGCCGTGAAATCGAGGCCGGGATGCAACAGGAAGCCTTGGCCAGTCTGGCCGAGATCGACCCAGCCGGCGGCGCGACTATTACCTTGTTTAATCCCGGCTGGCATCAGGGGGTGATCGGCATTGTGGCCTCGCGCTTGAAGGAGAAGTTTTTCCGTCCGGCTTTCACCTTGGCCCCGGCCGATGAAACAGGCGAGATCGTCAAGGGTTCCGGCCGTTCGATTCCAGGTTTTCACTTGCGCGACGCCCTCGACCTGGTGTCCAAGCAACACCCGGGACTACTGCTGAAATTCGGCGGTCACGCCATGGCCGCCGGCCTTACCATCAAGGGCTGCGACGTCGCCCTGTTCACCCAGGCCTTCGAGAGCGTCGGCCAGACTTTGCTCGGACCCGACTCGCTGGCGCGCATCATCGAAACCGACGGCGAACTGGAAGATGCTTATTTCACGCCGCAATTTGTCGAACTGATGGACCGCGCGGTCTGGGGTCAAGGTTTTCCGGCACCGGTCTTTTCCGGGGAATTTGATATCGCCAGCCAATCGCTGGTCAAAGACAAACACCTGAAATTGCAATTGATGCGCGGCCGCGAGCGGTTTCAGGCGATCTGGTTCAACCATACCGACCCCTTGCCGCCGCGTGCTTTTTTTGCCTACCGGCTGACGAGCGACACCTGGAACGGCGCCGCCCGGGTGCAGTTGATCATCGAGCACGCA
The DNA here is from genome assembly GCA_026225455.1 of Burkholderiales bacterium. Classification (GTDB taxonomy): domain Bacteria; phylum Pseudomonadota; class Gammaproteobacteria; order Burkholderiales; family Burkholderiaceae; genus LMUX01. The sequence continues at coordinate 11,785 of JAMFSV010000008.1, forward strand.
TTGGGTTAACGCCAAAACACGGCAAACGCAATCCCGCCGAACAAGGTCCATTTCACCACGTAGTAAATGGATTTATTCCATGCCTTGAGGCGTTTGCCGATACGACGGACCACATAAATGGGAACGTCTGACGAAAAAATGAGAAATTAAAGTACGCTAAGGCCGATGACAAACTGCTTCGATGTTGTATCCATCAGGATCGAGCACATATGCCGCATAGTAATTCGGGTGATAGATTTCGCGAATACCCGGCTTCCCATTATCTAAAGCATTTTCATTGATGGCAGCACGATAAAATTCATCAACCATTTTCCTGTCAGCGGCGGAAAACGCAATATGCATCCCCTTCATTATTTTTTCTTTTTCTTCGTGCAACCAAAAGGTTGCAATTGCACCATTCGCGTCTTTTGAGCCAAACCCAGAAAATCCCTCCACTTCCATTAATAATTCATAACCAATTGGTTTTAATGCCTTGATATAAAATTGCTTTGAACACTCATAGTTGCTCACAGCAATACCGATATGATCGATCATTTTCAATCCCCTATAAATGCTCCGGGCAACCCAATTTCAAACGTCACCCTGCGTGTCGATGCCGCCCTGGGGAGGCATCCCGATGAAATGAAATCCGTTTATCGCGAACGCTGATTTATATAAATATTATCATCCGGCCACCCCATAATTACCCCACGTGCTTGAGCGAAAATCGGACTCGATGCATGCGAACAATCGGCTTCGAGTGCGCGGGACCATCACTACCGGAGCCCAAACTTAGGGCTCCACCGACAATTCAAACGGGAACCGTGCGCCACGTCTTCCGGCCCCATCCAAGCGGCAACGCGGCGCCCGGCGAAATTCTGTGACGCATACGCCGACGGGCCTGCCTGGCCTGGGGCTGATCGGCTATAATTCACGCTTTCCGAATTAATCAAATTACCAAATTACGAATAGGGTCGATCGACATGGAAGCAGAACAACTCAACGCGATCGGTACCACGCTGGCCGACCTGCGCACGCGCGCAGGCGAACTACGGGGGTATCTTTGACTACGATGCGAAGAAATCTCGCCTGATCGAAGTCAATAAGGAACTCGAAGATCCGTTGGTGTGGAACGATTCCAAACGCGCCCAGGGCGCCAACAAATCCCTGCGCCGCCCGCCACGCGGGGATGATTGACGGCTGGCGGGAACTTGAGCGTCGCCATGCCGCGCGCGCGTGGCCTCAATCTTAGTCATCTTTTTGCAACAGACTGTTGCGTCGAACCCACAGTGTCGCGCGTGGGAGCGCTGTAAGATCACAAGAGACGGTGGCGCGACGCCGCCCGTCGCGGAATGGGCACAATGATCGA
>JAMFSV010000046.1 GCA_026225455.1 Burkholderiales bacterium
GAATGATAGTCGTCGAAGGCGTCGAGACCGGCCAGCATCACGCGATAAGGCTTTAGTTCGGGATTCTTGATGGCATTGATATGGATGGCCGGTGTTTCCTCTTCAGCCGTTTCTGCAACGGCAGTTGGCATGGCGGCTAACTGGGTTAATAGGGCGATGGATGGAATAAGGAGGATTGATTTCAATTGTTTTTTCGGGATGATTGTTTGTCCGGGCCTGTGACGCAGACGCTATTATTTCGGCGCCAGTTGCTTGGTCAGCGCATACCGGGCGCCGCCCGGCGGGAAATCGTGCAGCGTGCTACGGATGACATAGCCGCGCTTTTCATAAAAGGGCAGCGCCTGAAAGCTCAGTGTTTCGAGAAAAACGCGGGGGCAACCGCGGCGGACCGCCTCGTCTTCGGCTGCCTGCATCAGCCTGGTCCCATAGCCCTGGCCCCGTAATTCATCGCAAATCCAGATTGCCTGCACTTGTAGCCATCCCAGATAGGTGGCCGCGATGACACCTCCGGCAACCTTGTCATCGTCGCCCCGGATAGTTACGAACAGATAGTTCGGCATGTCGCCATCGGCTTTTGATGCGTTGTACGCGGCGAGGCCGTTGGCGATCTGGCCCATCTCTGCGGGCGGGATTTTGGATTCAACCCTGATCTCGTAATTTGGTTTCATTTCATGTCCTTCATGCGTAATTAAATAATTTGCACAAGCCGTGAATTCAAATCAAACGTCATCTGTCGCCGCATCGAGTTGTACCGGTAGATGAGCAGGTCGCGGAAGCCTGCTCTTGGCGCGGTGCGGGGTTTCCCCGCGTTGCGGTGGTGCTGCTTCAATTGGCGCGGATAGTGCAACTGGCAATTCTTGCCCAATCGGACAGGTGGTCACGCTTTCCCACCGCATTCCCAGGGCGCCAGGATGGATGGCCGCGCAAATGGTGTCATCGATGGTGGCTGCGCGATACACGCCTGCGGATGTGCGGATTGTTGTGTCGCCGTCATAGCCGTGGTCGTTACTGAAGACGTCAAGGTAATTGGCGGCTCCTTTGCCGCTGGTCTGGTGCTTGCCTTTCACCGTCAGGGTAAATATGCTGGCCTTGTTGTGGTCCAACACGGAATTGATCAATGCGAGCGATCCGCCGGAATACACAAGCATCGGGAAAAATATTTTTAGCAGTGTGAAATGATTGATTTTTTCGCCGCGAGAGACTACCCATGCGATCGCCGTGATCAGTGTCGCCCCGATAAGCGACGGAGTAATAAGTCGTTGCCAGTCGAGTGGGAGGCGGGGGCCGCCGTCCGCTTCCAGCTTGAAAACAAGATATATAAAAAATACGGATAACATAAACAGCGGAACGAGCGAACCCTTGCGGAATAAAATGGCGCCGGTTCCTAGAATCGTGTAATCCCTTCGGCGCGTCGCCATGAGCGCGATCGCCATCCACGGGCCCATCATTGGTACGGCCACCTGCAACCATGCGGGATGAGGATAGAACACGACAAGAGCAAGGGCGGCCCCATAGCCATATGCGAAGTAATTCGGCGCCTTGAGCAGCTCCTTTACCTGGGCTTTGCGATCTTCGAGGGTGCCGCTCAAATGGTCGTCCTGCGCGAGCGCCAGATCGACTGCTTTCGTCTCCGCTGCGTCCAGGTCTTCCAAGCCGCGAAGCCAGGCAGTAAATGCGGGATCGTTCAAAGCAGTGCGCGTTACCGTGATGGTCTTTAGCCGGGAATCGGCCGGCAGCAAATCGAGAAATGGCGCTCCCTTGAATGTTCGCTGGCGATACGCGCGAATATCGTCGCGCCGCAGTTCCTTTGACGAGAACACGCCTGTTTGAGTGATCCTGTCACGATACAGTAGCGTTTTGTATTTGAATGCGCCGAGTATCAGAAAAATCCCGACTCCGGCGAGGCCAGCGAGAATGAGGTAGATGGAGGGGTCCGTTATATATCTGCTGAAGACTGTAAATCCCGGCAATATCAGCAGCAGCCCGAGGCAGCAGAGAATGACGCTATTCGGACGGTAGATCTTTGGATAACTATCGATATTCATTTCGGATCGTGAGTATTCTTGGAATCGTTTTTTATTGAGTATATTTCATTTTTTTATTATTGAATTTTATTTAATTTAATAAAATATCGTGCGATGGGCACAATATTGCGCTTGACCCTCCCGCAGCGAGAGCCTTTACCTTGGATTCAGAAGGAGAAAAACATGCTATTGAAAATCGGCGAACTGGCGAAACAGACGGGACTCACTATCCGGGCCTTGCGTCACTACGATGATATTGGCTTGTTGTCTCCTTCCATCCGCTCCGATGCCGGTTATCGGCTGTATGGCCAGGCCGATGTCGCCCGGCTGCACAGCATCCAGGCGCTAAAACAACTGGGCCTGGACCTGGCTGGTATCGGGGATTTATTGGCTGGCGGCGCAATGCCGTTGCCCGCGCTGCTGGGCCGGCAATTGACGGCACTCGATCAGCGCATCGCGCAGGCGCATGCGTTGCGCGGGCAGTTGCTGCGTTTGCAGGCGCAACTGGCGGGCGGCGGCGAACCGGCGCTGGGTGACTGGCTGACCACTGTGGAGTTAATGACCATGCATGACAAATACTTTAGGGGATCTCGAATAACCTACTGCGCGGCCCACTCTCGCGTATCCGTTGCTCACCGTACTAGAGTACGGCTCCGCTACTCCACGCGATATTGAGCTCGCTCGCGACGGTTTTTCGAGGTCCCCATTTGTAAGAAAGCGAACAGCTGCAGCGCCACGCGCTGGCGGCGTCCGATGATATCGACGTGCGCTGGCCGGCGCTGGTGCGGACGGTACGGGGGCTGATGGACGGCGGCGTGGCGGCCGACGATCAGGCGGCGATGGCCTGCGCCCGCGAGTGGAGCGAATTGCTCGAACGGCGCGTGGGGGGTGACCCGCTGCTGCTGGTGAAATTGAACAATATGACGCGGGCCGAACCGGCCGCGCAGGCGCAGACGGGCATCGGCACGGCAATGATCGATTATGTGAGCGCCGCCATGGCCGCGGTGCGCGCGGATATCTACGCCCGCTACCTGACGCCGGACGACATGGCGCGGGTGCAGCGCAACCGCGGCGAAAACGCGGCAAAATGGCCGCCGTTGATTGCGGCCATGCGCGAGATGATGGCCGAAGGCGCCGAACCGGGTGATGTCAGGCTAAACGAGCTCGCACGCTGTTGGCAGCAATTATTCGAGGCCTCGTTTTCCGGTGGCGATGCGGCGCTCCGCGTCAAATTGCGCGAAGTGTTTCAACGTGAGCCGGGGCTGATGCGCGGCACCGGCATGGACCCGGCGCTGCTCGATTTCGTCCGGCGCGCGACGATGCCGTCGCCGGCCCGGCCTTGATTTTCAGGGGCCGCGCATGCTTTCGGCCAGGCTGCGCAACTGCCCCTTCAGCACCTTGCCGCTGGCCGCCGCCGGCAGTGCCGCCATCAGGATGATCTCCGAAGGGCACTTGTACGGCGCGAGCAGGGGGGCCAGATAGCCTTTCAACTGGGCGGCGTCGATGCGGTGATGGGGCGATATCTCCACGAAGGCGACGACTTCTTCGTTGCCGTCGTCGATACTGCGCCCGACCACGGCCGATTGCGTGACGGCCGGATGCGCGTTGAGGATGGTTTCCACTTCGAGCGGATAGACATTGAAGCCCGAGCGGATAATCAGCTCGCGCGTGCGGCCGACGATGAACAGGGCGCCGTCCGGCTCGCGCCTGACCATATCGCCCGTATTGAACCAGCCGGCTGCGTCGAGCACCTGGGCCGTCAGATCGGGCGCGCGATAATACCCGTGCATGACGTTCGGTCCACGCACGTGCAGTTCACCGGGCACACCGTCAGCGACGTCGGCGCCATCGCTGCCGGTCACGCGCATCTCGATACCGGGGATGGCAAAACCGACCGAGGTGTCGCCGCGCGGCGCCGCCAGCCGGGTCTGGCTGATCGTGGGGGAGGTTTCGGTCAGGCCGTAGCCGTTATGCAGCGGCACGCCCAGCAACGCTTCGACCTCGCGTTTCAGGCCCTGATCGAGCGGCGAACCACCCGCGTAGGCAAACCGCAAGGTGTTCGGCAACGGCGTGCCGGCGCCGCCCAGCGTCTCGAGCAGGCGCGCATACATCGCGGGCACGCCCTGCAATATCGTCAAGCCGTCATCGCGCAAGGCCCTGACCAGGGCTTCGGGTCCGAAGCGCGGTGCCAGGTGCACGCAGGCACCCGCGCTCAGGGTGCCGAGCAATACCGACGCCAGTCCATACACATGCGATATCGGCAGCACGGCGTAGGCCCGGTCGGTCGGCAGCAGGCCCCGCAGTGTGCCCGAGACGGTCGCCGTAAACAGCAGATTGCGGTGGGTGAGCATCACGCCTTTCGGCGGCCCCATGGTGCCCGTGGTGTAGATCAGCGCGGCCACCTGGGCATTCGAGGC
>JAMFSV010000330.1 GCA_026225455.1 Burkholderiales bacterium
CCGATCAGCAGCACGACCGCGAAGACGGTAATTTTAAGCAAACGTAATCTTTTTAACATGAAGGTCTTTAATCTCTAAAAGGTACGGTAGGTTACCGTCGCAGCTTCGCCCGCAGTCGGTGCATCACTGGCATCGTTAGGCAAGCATGCCGCGCGTAGCATCGCGATGTTGCCCGGTTTAAAAGTACCGATGCGGTGAAGTTGCCCTCATTGATGCTCGCGTAAGTGCTGGTGCCGCTTTGCAGGACTTGCAGCGCACGACCTCGAGATGTCCGTGCTGCCTAATCTGTCATTGCCAAGCGATTTGATGCTGTGCCGTGACCGCGGCATCGTTACCGATGCTTTGCGACCCCATGCTTAAATTGGTGTTCATCTCTCGTTCAGCTGCGCCTGAACAGGCACCGCAACCCGATACAGATAATTACCGTCGACCTATACCGGCCGTGAACACGAACCAAGAGAGCACCACTTACCATTCAAATTTATGTATCATATATATCATACAATATAAATAACATGCCGACGCGCCGTGGTATTGCAACAACGTCAACCCGTGGGTTATTGCGTCGCCTTAAGATTCGTGGGCAAAGATCATTGCATGTTGATTTGCGCCTAAATCTGACTCATTGATGGAGCGACCCTAACCTACCTCTATGATCGTAGACAAGTCCCGGCCTTACATTAAAGCTAGTTCGTCCGCCTCGGACTAACCCAGGAGAGCATGGTGACGGGTTCTATCCGGCTTAGTCGACATCTGTAGCTGACCCGGGGCCACGCTCCTGCACCAGCACCCAGGGCGAAACCACCACAGCCCACAACTCCGGGTCGCGTGCAACATAACCGGCTGCCTCGTCCGCCTGCAGGCGCTCCAGTAAGCCGCTCGCCAGCCACGCTGTCACCTCTTGTTTAGCGTCCAGCGCCACGGCTTCGGCAACCGACACCAGATCGAGCGCGCCCGCGACCCGCAGCAAGATGCCACGAGCAAACAACGGCTCCAATTCGCTCCAGCTAATCCGGGCGGTTTCGCCCAGCAACTGAAGATAGAGCGCACTCGCTTGCGTTGAATCCATGATTACCACCCTCTCCAAAACTATTTATTGGGCACCGCCGATAAACCGGGCCGGCCATCCCGCCAAAACCAAAGACATCCGAATACGCATACGACCGGGGTCGAAGCTGAAGCAAACCAGCCGCGCCATCCGCCGGCGGCCACAGACAAAACCAGCGAGATTTTACCGTGTCCGGGAGATTTGCCCCGGCCCGCGCTCAAAACTTGCCGCGGGGCGGCCAACATCCCGGCTCCGGCTTTAATCAGGAACGAGCATGCGCCCGCACCAGGCACGCCCCGGTTTCGGCCAGCGTATTGCATCCCAGCAGCCCCAAAGAGCGGTCGATTTCCGCCAACAAGATGCGCAAGGCCTGCTCCGCCCCCGCCTGCCCGGCCGCGGCCAGCCCATATAGCGGCGCACGCCCGACCATCACCGCGGCCGCGCCCAGCGCCATGGCTTTCAATACGTCGTTGCCGCGGCGGAACCCGCTGTCGATCAGCACCGGCATATCGGGCAGCGCTTGTTTGACTTGTTCGAGAATCTCCAGCGGCGCCATGGCGTCATCCATCTGACGGCCGCCATGATTGCTCAAGATGATGCCATCGGCCCCACGTTCATGCGCGCGCTGGGCATCGGCGACCGACATGATGCCTTTGATCAACAGAGGTTTGGACCAACGGTGCCGGACCCGCTCAAGATCCTGCCAGGTCACCTTGGGTTTCAATTGGCCGGTAATCGCCGGCGCACCGCGGATGGCACTCAGTTGTTCGGGCGGGAAAAAATCGCGCAGGTTCTCGAAACGCGGCGTCCCATGACGTAAAAAACCCGCCATCCATGGTCCATGGCAAGCCGCATCAAGCGCATGGCGTAACGTCAGTTGGCCCGGGGCGCGATAACAGCGCCGCTGCCATTCACGCCCGCTGGCAATTTGCGCATCGGTGGTGACCACCAATGCCGCGTAACCGGCAGCGTCGGCACGCCGTACGATGTCGTCGCCGATGGCCGGATTATCGAGCAAATACAACTGCATCCACAGGTGTCCCGGCGCTTCGCTCGCGATGGTTTCGAGCGCGGTATTGGCAAAACTGCTCAAGGTAAACGGTACGCCAGCATTGGCCGCCGCGCGTGCCAGAGCCAGATCGCCGCGGGGATAGGCCAGGCCGTTAAACCCGGTTGGAGCGACCACCAGCGGCGAAGCCAGATCGCGGCCGAACAAGCGGATACCGATGGAGCGCGCCGAGGTATCGACCAGCGTCGCGGGCGCAAAGCGATAGTCCTGGAAGGCCTCGCGATTGCGCGCCAAGGTATGCTCGTCCTCGACACCCGACTCGATATATTCCCAGGCGAAGGCCGGCAATCGACGGCGTGCCAGTTCGCGTAACTCGTCTATGCTCTGCACACGGGTCAAGTCAGAGCCGCGGTAGTACTGTCGTTTCAACACAATATCCTTGTTACCCAACCGGCCGGTATTGCGCTTGCATCCTTCATCTCTAAACCTGGCTGTTTCCAGGGCCTGTAATTTTTAAAAATAAGCGACTGACTGAATGCTACTGCGGCTAAGCGCGCCGCGCCGGAAAAACTGTTTATCATCGCGTTAGCGCCCACATCTTAGTCCATGGACCATACGGAATCCTCATGACAAACCCTGCCCTACCGATCGCAAAAAATGTTTTCGGCGAACCGCTGGTCGCCTGTTCCTTCAAACCGATGACAGGTTTTTTCCGTGACGGATGCTGTAAAACCGATGACAACGATACCGGCACCCACGTGGTTTGCGTGGTGGTCAGCGCAGCCTTTCTGCGTTTCAGCCTATTGCGCGGTAACGATTTGGGCACAGCCCGGCCCGAGTGGCACTTTCCCGGCCTGAAACCGGGCGATCAATGGTGCTTGTGCGCCCAGCGCTGGGTCGAAGCATGGCAAGCGGGTGTCGCACCGCAGGTCGTGATGGAAAGTACCAACGCGAAGATATTGGAATGGCTGGATCTGGAAGTGCTGAGGGAATTTGAATTCACCCCCCAGGAAACGGAATAAAACCGGATTGAAGGCCGCCTGGGCCGATGCACCGGTAAGCCGGTAAGCCGATGAACCACTTGCCGCACATCCGCTTTATTCGATGTTTTCCACCCACTGAGCGCGGTTGGCGGGAGCCGGATAATCGTCAGGCCAGAATTCATGCAAATGGGTGATCAGGCCACGCTCCACGGTAAAAAAAGAAATGGCGCGGGCGTGCTGCACGCCGTCGGTGATGCTGACGTCCGACACCACCCGAGATTCGTCGCCGAACACGCGGTTGACGGTAAACCGCCACATGCCATGAGCCGGATAATTCCGGTTCATCGCCGCAAAATTGTCGCGGCCGCGAATGCGTTCCCTGGACTGCGGCCACTCCAGCACAAAATCATCGGATAACACCGCGCCGACCGACTCGAAATCGTTCGATGCCATCAATTGCCAAAAATGTTTTACCACTGCAAGGGCGGAAGGTGTCATAAGGATTCTGCTTAAATCATGCCGAAAACAAAGGGGGCGAAGGATGCCCAAGAGCCGGCAGCGCAACCCGATACTGGACGCGGTTCGCGACCCCCTCAAATCCTCAAATACGCCGCCGGTGCCGCTCTATCGCCAGCAGGCAAATACGCTCGCACAACTCGCCAAAGGCAATACCGCTGGCGCGGGCGGATTGCGGCAACAAGCTGCTCGCGGTCAAACCCGGCAGCGTATTGACTTCGAGGCACCACAGCACCCCCTCTTGATCGAGACGGAAATCGGCACGGCTATACCCGTCCAGTTTCAGCGCCCGATGAGCCCGCAATGCCAGATCCTGGGCGGCCTGCGTGATGGCAGCCGGCAAGTCGGCGGGAAATACCTCGGACACAACTCCAGCCTGATACTTGGCGTTGTAATCGAAGGCGGCATCCGGCGCGATCATGATTTCACCGACCGATAATGCTTGATCGTCCAGCACGCCGACCGTGATTTCACGTCCAACAATAAAACGCTCCAGCATCACCTGCGTGTCATAACGGCGGGCCAGCGCGATTGCATCGGCCAACGCCTGCGGATGGCGTACGATCGACAAACCCACCGTGGACCCTTGGCTTGCCGGTTTCACCACCAGCGGATAACCCAGTTGCTCGGCCACCTGCGCCGCGTCTGCCGGTGCCATCAACCAGTTCGGCGTGGCAATACCTGCCGCGACAAACAAGCGTTTGGCCAGATCTTTATCCATTGCCACCGCGCTCCCGGCATGCCCGCTGCCGGTATAAGGCAGTTGCGCCAGATCGAGCATCGCCTGCAGGGTGCCGTCTTCACCGCTGCCGCCATGCAAAGCGAGAAACACCACATCAACCTCAGCCAGTGCGGGCGAACCCAGCACACTGGTGTTGCCGGCGCGAATCACGGCCAACGCATCCGCATCGGGCGGCACTTCGCTGACCCGCGAGAGCAGGAATTGCGCTTCTTGCTCGGTGCCCAGCACGCCACGCGTGGTGTCTACCGCGAGCACGGTGTGGCCCTGGTCACGCAAGGCTCGCACCACTTGAGCACCGCTCGCGATGGAAACGTCGCGCTCTTCGGAAGTACCGCCAAATAACACCGCGATGTTAAGTTTTTGCTTGGGCATGAAAAATGGGGAATGAATGAGTGAGTTCTGGAGAAATCGGGAGTACGCTTGAGCGCAATTCTAGCCTGCGGAACCGGAGTGCTGCGAGCGTATCAAATACTTGCAGCAGTTGAATACGCTTAACCAAAATTACCCCCCCAAAAAAAGGAAATCCGCTTGGCGCGGCCGGCAACCCTAAACTCCCATTGCGATAGTCGCGGTCGAGCCGGAACACACGCCCCTGAAGCGCGCCAAGCGCGTACTATTGAAGCATCGATTCCAGCCACGTCCAAATAGCGAGAAACCTTGATGAACCGGCAACCCCATTCTGCGCTTGACCGCGGTCGCAAACCATCCGCGCGGCTACTCGCCCCTCTGCTCGGGATGGTCGCTCTGTTCAGCCTGATGAGCTGGCAATCCCCGGCATTCTCGGCCGAAATCAACCAGGTGCTGCCGGCCCCCATCCTGGATGTGCCGGCGGCACCCAACCATCAGGCGGTCGCGGTACTGGCAGGCGGCTGTTTCTGGGGCGTGCAAGGGGTATTCCAGCATGTGCGCGGCGTGACCCGTGTGGTTTCGGGTTATGCCGGGGGCAGTGCCGACACGGCACAATACGACACCGTCAGCGGAGGCGACACCGGCCATGCGGAATCAGTGGCGATCGACTACGATCCAAGCAAAATCAGTTATGGCCGCTTGCTGCAAATCTATTTCTCGGTCGCCCTGGATCCGACTCAAATGAATCGACAAGGCCCCGACACCGGCACGCAATACCGCTCGGTGATTTTTGCCGTCGATCCGATGCAGGAAAAAGTGGCATTGCATTACATCGCGCAGTTAAGCGCGAGCCAGTTATTCAAGCGGCCGATTGCAACGCGCGTCACGCCGTTCAAAGGCTTCTACCCGGCTGAGGCATATCACCAGAATTATCTGACCTTGCATCCGGACGACGTGTATATCGCGATCAACGATATCCCCAAAGTGAATAACTTGAAGCGCCTGTTCCCTGAGGTTTATCAAACTCAGCCGGTGTTGGTGGCGCTGCCTAAAGAATAAAAAAGGAGCGTAAGGACCGGCGTCGCCGAAGAATTTATCACTTCAGCCACGGTGCGGAAGTACTCCAGAACACGATGCGCGCGCCCAGATAGTCGCGACCGAAGGTCTCGAACTCCGCCTTGGTGTAGGGCTTGGCGGTATCGGGATTGATATAGGTCAGGGTCGGCTCCTGCACCGCCATCGCGATCAACGGCAGCCGGTCCTTATATTTGGCAAAGAACGGATAGGCATTTTTCATCTGGCCGCGGCGGTAGGGCACGATATCGGGGCCGCCCAGGCCTATCCCTTGCTCGGCCGCCGTGCGGAACAAGCGGCCCATGTAGTTGTGGTCATTATTCCACTCGCAGGGCCAGAAGTTGACGTACTGAACCACCATCGATTGACGAAAAACCTGCCTCGCGAACTTCATGTTTTCCAACTCTGCATTGAAATATTTATCGCAGCTAAAACCGGTACGGTCGCCCCGCATCTTGATATCCACGGCGGTCTCGGGCAGGTTCACGCCGCCGATGCGGCCGTCGAATTTCTCCGCCAGCGCCTGCAGCAACTTCTGATACCGCAGTTGTACTTGGGGATTCCATTGCTGCGCGACCCAGCCCGAAACAGCCGGCCGGCCTTCGCCGGGTTGATCCGTTTGCGCCACCAGACCGCCGCCGTAGCTCGGGTCCGTCAACAGATAACGGGGGATATTGCGCGCATCGGGGCTGAAAAAGCGGTCCTGCACCTGGATAAACAAGGTTTTGTGCATTGCTTGCAAATAGGCCAGATCCGCTTCGATACGAGAGAAGTCGTACTGTCCCGGGCCGGTTTCCAGTTGCTTCCAGTTGTAAACCACCTGAGCCCCGGCGATGTCGGGGCGACGCAGCAAGCGCTCATGGCTTTGCAGTTCGCCGCTACTGGTATAGATGAAATCCTGGGCCACGGCAGTAGTGGCGCGGCAATTGAATGCGAACGTCAATAATGTCGCCGCCAACAGAAAATATCTCAGCCCCAGATTCATTTGGTGTGTGTCCTTCCTATGCAATCGATAGGCCTATTCCGCGCCGTCGTCCAATTCCTGTTCCAGGCTGTCGATCTGGTCTTGAATCTCGGCCTCTTCGGTCGCGTGGCGGGTCTGCATATCGGCCAATTCAGCGTACAGCACGTCGAGTTGGTCTTGTTTAGCTTCATGGGTGCTCATGGCAAATTCCTGATCGGAGTGGGTCGGTGTGTGTTTTATACGCGTACTGAGCCGTTACAGGAAGCACTAAGCAACAAGAGCCATATCACGTGATTCACCGATTTCGGCCTGATTTGTGGAAAACTCAGACATAAGCCGCAAATAAGCCGCAACATCGCCGTTCTTGACCACGCGCCGTGACGCCAAGCATAAGACGCGGCATGGTTATCGGCTGCGCCCACCCTGCCGGGCATTATGTGTAAAACTAGAGGTCGAACAGCCGCATGCCCGACCGGCGTGCATGTGACGTGGACGCGACAGGAGGCTAGCGATGCAGTATAAAAATTTGGGCCAAACCGGCCTTCAGGTATCACGCCTGTGTCTGGGCACCATGACCTTCGGCCTGCAGACGGAACAGGATGTGTCATTCCAGATTATCGACCAGGCCGCTGCCGCCGGGGTCAATTTCATCGATACCGCCGATGTCTACCCGCTCGGCGGTGATTTGAACACGGTCGGGCGCACCGAGGAAATTGTCGGGGCCTGGCTCAAAGGCCGGCGCAGTCAATTTATCCTGGCCACCAAGGCGGTCGGCAAGATGGGGCCCAACGCCTGGGATCAGGGTGCATCGCGCAAGCACCTGCTGGATGCCATCGATGCCTCGCTGCGGCGACTCGACACCGATTATGTCGATCTTTACCAGCTTCACTCCGACGACCCCACCACCCCGCTCGATGAAACCCTCGCGGCGCTGGATCAGATCGTCCGCTCCGGGCGGGCTCGTTATGTCGGCGTGTCGAATTTCCTGGCCTACCGGCTGGCCCGTGCACTCGGTCGCGCCGACGTCGCCCACCTGACCCGCCTGGTCTCGGTGCAGCCGCGCTATAGCCTGCTGTTCCGCCAGATCGAGCGCGAACTGCTGCCGCTCGCCGCCGAAGAGCAGCTTGGGGTGATTTCGTATAACCCGCTGGCGGGCGGCTTGTTGACCGGTAAACACCAGCGCGGCGAAACGCCCGCTGCGGGCCGCTTCACCCTCGGCAACTCGGCGTCCATGTACCAGCAGCGCTACTGGCACGAGCGCGAATTCGGCACCATTGAAAACCTGCAGAGCGCCGTGCGCGAGGCCGGCCTGTCCCTGACCACCGCCTCGGTTGCCTGGGTCCTGGCCAACCCGGCCATCACCTCGGCCATTCTCGGCGCAAGCCGGCCTGAGCAATTGGAGGCAACCCTGGCCGCGGCGGACTTGAACCTCGATCCCGCGCTCAAAGCGCAGCTCGATCAAATCAGCGCCGAATATCGTATGGGCGACGCGGCGCGGTAGTGTTCGGCTGGATCGTCGCGAACTCGGTCTAGTGCCAAGACAGTGCGCTCACCGACTAAAGCAAGATCCGCTCGCGGTTGGGGCTTTTCAGCTTGAACACATGCACCGCGCTATACAGATACTCAACTTGCTCTTCCAGCGATTGTGCCGCGGCACTGGCTTGTTCCGTCATCGCCGCTTTGAACTTCAGCGCCAGTACGTCGAGACCGATCAGATACTCGCCGCGATGAACGTCAGGACGGGTCCGCCGCCCGCGCCATGGTTGGTCTGGTCGGCCAACAATCCGACAACGCCGTCACTATAACTTGTCGGTGATATGATCGCGCAGCTCACGCAATAGGCGCAGTGGATGCCCCAACCCCGCTGTCAGACCGGCATCATAGAAATGCATTACCAGACTGCGGCGCTCTCCCGCTGCAACCTCAAGGTTGGCATGCAACGTCGTAAAGCCGTTGAACATATAGACGTTACCTGGCTCACATGCGATCCGAGCACAGTGTTGCCGACGTATGTCATGGTGCGTCAAAGCACGGCGTATCGAGAGCGGAAAATTCTGCTGAAACAACAGGCAAGCCTTATCCGATATGTTGTGCAACAAGGAAAGCGATTGCCGTTGTTTTTTGTACAACAGCAGATCTCCATTGCGCTCACCGGTTTCGGCCCCCTGCAGCGGAATCAGCAAGGTCAGGGCATGCGAATCGAAATGGCGTAAGTGAGCCTGTTGTGACGTTTCATGATTCACACAGCGCAATACATTGATAACGTTTTCCGGCAAGCAGCGACCTAACGTCGCGTCGGCCCACGCCCTGGTGGTTGAGCAAGCATAAGCCTCGACGGCACGAAAGGTGTCCGACTGCCGCAACCACTCGGCAAAAGACGCGGCCGCAGCAACCTCACGCCTGCCATCGGCAGGCCGCCACTGCGCGCGAGCGACATCTATCGAGGCATTGATGCGCTGGATTAATTGCGACGATACAACTTCTTCGAACACGGTCAAACCCAGATCTTGGTACATGATTTTCCTATCATTCATGGCTCGGACGTGAGAAGTAAAGACGTCTGCGCAATTCAGAAATTGCAGAAAGTTATCTCGGTTAATTCAAAGTAATCATCGGGAATAAAATTCTACGAAAAGTAAATCGATCTGGTCGGACATTTACCCCCTCTAAATCAGCCCGTTTTTCGCTTGTGTCAGCGGGCAAGTCTTTATCGTGTCCACTGCGGCGAGGATGGCAGTCGCCTCGACCTCGCGCATATCCGTGCGGTCCCCGACATCGGGTAGGTGGTGGATACAGGATTGATTACCGGCATCGGCTCGGCCATGAACGAGAGTTGGGAGCGGATGCAGATGCTGGTCGATATCGAAAGATATGATTTCTTCCGCCGAATTCAGTTTGGCGGGCATCGGTCGGGGCTAACAATCCGGTCCGGTACGAGCTGTCGTGCAGGGCAACGCATTACCGCCGACGTATACCGCGGGACTGGGCAGTAGATAAATCCGACCCAATAGCCGAGGTTGCGGGGATGATCGCTGCAAGTTGCGGCGATGATTGACCCGTCAGCGTAAACGCCCGATATAAACGATTGATTTAACGCAGATTATTGGCCTGTCCGGAGGGAATCGAACCCCCGACCCACAGCTTAGAAGGCTGTTGCTCTATCCAACTGAGCTACGGACAGATATTGGTCGTGTGCGCGTCGCACAGAGTGCTTGCGACGCGGATTATACCCGATACTTAGCCCGCCACGCCCGGATGCCAGACAAACCAGGTGAGGCACAAACCGCCGGCCAATACGCAATAGATACCGAAATTGGCCAAGCGGCCGCGGCCTTCAAAATAGCGCATCAGGAAACGAAGACTCAAATAAGCGGCGATGCCGGTCAGCACCCCGCCGACCAGCGCATCCATCATCTGCCCGTGCGTATGCATCAGCTTCGGCAGTTCGAGCAAACCGGCGCCGAAGATAATCGGCGTGCCGAGCAAAAACGAAAACTCCGCGGCCTTCTCGGCGCTCAAGCCAACCCGGTAACCGGCAACCATGGTCAAACCGCTGCGCGAGAAACCGGGGATCAAGGCCAGGATCTGCGCCATGCCGACCCAGGTTGCCTGCCATAAACCCAGACGCTGCGAGCCGCCATAGAGGCTTTTGCGCTGCATCCGGTCGCCCACCCATAGGATTACGCCGTTGACCATCAACGCGCCGGCTACGATGCGCAGATCATGGAATAACACTTCAATGCGTTTCTCCAGCAGCAAGCCGATAATGCCCGCGGGGATGGTGCCGACGATCAAGGCCCAGGCCAGATGACCGTCCTCGCTATGACGGCCGCGCAGCGAATTGCACCAGCCGCCGATCAAGGCGATCCAGCGCGCACGGAAATAAAACAGCAGGGCAAAGGCGGTGCCGAGGTGTAACGCCACCAGGAACGGCAGGACTTGCGGTGTATGCATGTCCAGCGGGTGATTGAACAAGGCGGGCACCAGCAAGGTGTGGCCGAGGCTGCTGACGGGGAAAAGCTCGGTAACGCCTTGCAGAACGCTCAGGAACAATAGAAAGAGTAAATTCACGCGACGACCCTCAATGACAAAAACAGTAGAAACGAAAATACATGCCGGCAGGCCTCGCGGCCAGCCTCATATGACTAATTCGTGCGCCCGGCCAGGCGCTTGGCTCGGGAATCCAGCTTAGGCGGCTGAATCGGAGGTCTGAATTCAGTGCCGTAAGCCCAACGCCCATCAGTTTAACCGACCCATTCCGATCGACCGCTTAAGCTGCGATAACGGCGACGATTATGCCCTCTGACTGCATGCACGCCAAGACCGGCGATGCGCCGGTCTGTTATCTTTCGGTACCAGCCACGCTTTTCTAAATCCATGACGCACATTTCCTTCGATCAGCAAGATGTCCTGGCACTCTATGGACCACGGGCCAGCCTATTAGTTGCGCCGCAGTTCGGCGCCCGTTTGTTGCGCTGGGTCGTTGACGGCCAGCCGGTGATTTATTGGCCGGAGCACGCCGACTGGTCAAATCCGGCGCGGATCCGCGGCGGCAACCCGATTTTGTTTCCGTTTCTCGGACGCCATTTCGTCGACGGCAAGCTTGGTGCCTGGCGCAATGCGCACGGTGAGGTCTACGCCCTGCCCATGCATGGCTTCGCGCGCGACCTGCCGTTTGCCTATCGGCTCGAAGAGCAGGACTCGGCCATCAGGATGACGCTGACGGACACGCCCGCGACGCGGGCCGTCTACCCCTTCGCGTTTCGCTTCGAAACTTATTACCGCCTGGACGGCAACGCGCTTGAGGTCGAGTTCATCACGCATAACACCGGCGAGGCGCCCTTGCCTTACTACGCGGGCCATCATTTTTACTTTGCCCTGCCAGCCGGCTTACGCGCCGACACCGTGCTCAGCCTGCCTCGCAATCGGCGCCAGTTCCAAAGCGCCGACGGCTCGCCCTCGCCGGCGATTCCCGGTGAGCAACAGTACCGGCTCGACGATGCGCAAATCATCGACCGCTTTCATGTGCTGGAGCAAAGCGGCAACGTGACGATTCATACGCCGGCGCTGGGCCGCACCATTACTCTGGCGCTTGACGTCGAACCGGCCGGAGCCGCCGGGAATGCGCCATGGTATGTCGTCACCACCTGGACCGAACGGCCCGATGCAGATTTCTACTGCGTCGAGCCCTGGCTCGGTTTGCCTGATGCAATCCATCATGGTCATGGCCTGCGCTGGATCGCTCCGGGCCAAGAGGAACGTGCCGCCTTGCGCATTACCGTCGACTCGACGCCCCAGCCCTGAGTTGAAGTCCTGCGTAGCGCGCTGTGGGCGTCAGGACAGGAGTGCAACGGCAGAGTAGCCCAAGCGCGCAGCAGGCTCACTGCGCCCGCCCATTTACCGCTAAAATCGCGCTTTCGGCATGCCGCCCGGTGCCACCTTCGCTGTTAGATCAGAGGTTCAATGCAACTGAAAACCAACCGCTTGATGGCGGCGCTCGCTACCGCTCTGCTGCTGTCGGCATGCGCCTCGCCCGGACCGGTGGGAGTGGGCTATTACCGCGTACAGCGCGGCGATACGCTGTCGTCGATCGCGCAACGCAACCACACTACCGTACGTGATCTCGGCCGCTGGAATAGCTTGAATAATCCGAATGCGATCGAAGTCGATCAGATTTTGCGGGTGGTGCCGCCGGTGCAAACGTTCGGTGCCGAGCGCACCACGGCCGGGACCGCCGCCAACGCCGGCATCGGCGTCGCCCCCAGAACCACGAGCCGCGCGCCGCAGCCGGCCGCGCGTAGCGCACCGGCACCCGCCCCGGTGGCGGTAACCACACCCGCCACGCCGTTGGCCCTGGTCTGGCCGGCGCAAGGTCAAGTGGTCGGCCGCTTTAATGTGGGCGACAACAAAGGCATCGACATCGCGGGTGCCGCCGGTGCACCGATTTTTGCCGCGGCGGCGGGCAAAGTGGTTTACGCCGGCAACGGTTTGCGCGGTTACGGCAATCTGCTGATCATCAAACATAACGCCGATTATTTGACCGCCTACGCGCATAACAGCGCGCTACTGGTCAAAGAAGGTCAAAGCGTCACGGCCGGCGAACAGATTGCCGCGATGGGCCAGACCGATAGCGATCGGGTCATGCTGCATTTCGAAGTGCGGTATCAGGGCAAAACGCTTGACCCCATGAGCAGCCTGCCGCCTCGTTGAAAACCCGGCGCACATGAAAAAACCCCTGCCGGGATCAACCGGCAGGGGTTTTTAACTAGTGCGTCAGCTTGGCTGATTAGAACTTGTGGCGAATGCCCAAGATCAACAGGCCTTGCGTGTCGGTACCCGACGGCGAACCGTACGAGCCGATCGATGCATCTGCGCTAACTGCATCGCCGGTGGTCGGATCCAACGACTGACCATTGGCTTTTTCCCATGCGGCAACTGCGTACAAGTCAGTGCGCTTCGACAGGTTGTAGTCGCTACCCAAGCTGAACTGGGTGTAGTTAGCTTTGGTATTGCCCGACGACTTCATGTAAGTGACGCCGGCGCCAAGCAACAGTGCCGGGTTCAATTGGAAGTTCGCGAAAGCCGAACCGGCGTTATACGTTTCGTTGGAGCCGTACAATGCGTCAGCCAGCGGACGATATTGAACATTGCTGTACGAACCGCCAACGGTGAACGCGCCGAATGCATATTGACCGCCAACGCGACCGATACCCAGCGAACGAGCACCTTCCGAGTACGCCTGGTTGATTGCAGCGTCTTCATTGGTATCCGCGGTCGAGCCGAACGCCGTTACCGAATTGGTCTTGGTGTAGAAGTAACCGCCAGCCAAGCCCAAGCCGCCGTTGGTGTACGACACAGCCAAGCTATACGACTGACCAGCCGAAGTCTGGCCGGCTACGCCGCCGAATGCGTACAAACCTTCGACCTGGAAGCCGCCAAAAACCGGGCTGACGTACTTGACAGCATTGTTCACACGGAAATTGTTGTCGTAGTTATCGACGTCACCCGGCGTGCCGAAGATCGAACCGAAATAATTGTCTTCGGTCAGCGGCTGCACCATGTCAACCAGCGGGTCGTACTGACGGCCCAAGGTCACGGTACCGTTGGTATCGCTCGACAGGCCGACGAAAGCTTGACGACCGAAGTCACGGCTACCTTGCGATGCGGTACCGTTGGCTACGTCAAAACCATTTTCCAACTGGAATACGGTCTTCAGACCGCCACCCAAATCTTCCGTGCCTTTCAAGCC
Source organism: Burkholderiales bacterium (assembly GCA_026225455.1). Classification (GTDB taxonomy): domain Bacteria; phylum Pseudomonadota; class Gammaproteobacteria; order Burkholderiales; family Burkholderiaceae; genus LMUX01. Next base: position 13,934 of record JAMFSV010000330.1, read on the forward strand.
CCAACGATCGCCGGACATCGTGCCGTCGTTGAAACCGATTTTCGAGACTTGATTACCGGTCGAG
>JAMFSV010000331.1 GCA_026225455.1 Burkholderiales bacterium
CGCAACATGGCTTAGCTCCGGCTCTTGAATTGGCGCACTGCAGCCAGACTGCCGTTCATATCAGGCAACGCCACGTTGGCTGATTGTTGATCGACTTGCTGCAACAAATTGCGCACCGTCTGCACGCGTTTTGAGGTCGGGTCGAAATAGCGGTTGAGCGCGGCATTGGCTGAATTCAAATCGGATTTCAAGGTGGCCTGATTGCGCGCCAGCAGCGACAAACGCGCCGACAACAGGCGCAATTTCAGGTTGGCGCGCAGGAAATATCCCTGATCGGGCGCGACCAGCATCGCATCCGGATCATCGATACGGCGTACCTGGATCAAGCTCTTTAAGTCGCGTCCGGCCTCCAGCAATAGTTGTTTGCTCCAGCTTTGCCAGCCGTTATTCGAGGCGCCGGCCGATGCCTCCGCACTGGCCGGCTGCGCCGCACCGACGGCGTTATCCGGGGTTTTTTCCTCGCCGAGCAAAGGCAGTGTGTCGACTTGCGCGATGGCATCGTCGAGCTTGATGGCCATGCCGGCCAGATCGACTTGCGGCGTCGCCTTGAGTTTTTCGATGTCCTGCTGAATCGCACGCCGCACACCCAGCATCTGCGGTCCGGTCGAAGTTGCCAGCCGGGCATCCGCGCTTTGCAGAGCAAACAACGCAAGCTGGACGTTACCGGTTAACTGCAATTGCTCACTGGCGGTCGACAGCATCTGGCCGATTTCGGCCAGGGTCCAGTCGTCGCGATTATGTGCCAGATCCTGGTATTGCTGTTGCAGCGCCTGCTCCGCGGACTGGGTATCCTGCACCTTGCTGCTGACCTGGCCGAATTGGCTATCGAGATCATGCGCCTGGGCCACCACTTGGGCGATGCGCGCGTCGCTCGCATCCTGACGCTGGGCCAAAGCGTGTTCGGCTCGGTCCAGTTTGCGGTTCAGCGCATAAGCACCGCCGCCCGCAGCCAACACCACAATCAGCAAAATGATCCATGGCACGGCGCGTTGCCCGGCACCGGGTTCGGTCGGCGGCGTCGAGTCCGGTTCAGGTCCCGGCCCCCCCGGTCCATTACCCCGCAGGCCGCGCGGCGGCGCTCCGGCGGCGGATAAACCCGGCCGCGGTTTCGCCTCGGCCAGGCCAGGCAGCGTCGCGGCAGGATTCGATGCGCTCGCGGCACCGGTCGCGGGCGTGCTGGATTGAGGGTCGAGTGGAGTGTCGTGCGTGTCAGTCATGCGTCTGGAGACCAATTGGGTTGTCTGGCTGGTTGCCAGAGAAGCTGCCGAAGGGGTTGCCTGAGGGGTCGCCTGAGGGGTTGCCCAAGACAAAAGCGCGTTGACGATATTGCGATCGCCCGCGCCCGAAAGCGTAATCGTATCAAAACCCAGACTACGGGCGGTTTCGGCAATCCGCGCGTGGGGCGCAATCGCCTGGCTGCGCTTCAATGCTGCATAGTGTGCCGGATTGAGCGCGGTACGGGCCAGATCGTTTAAATAACGTACTCCTTCCGAACTGGTAAATAACCAGGCCAGCCGCTCGGGAGCCTGATCGAGTTGTGCCGCAAGTGCCTGCCACTGAGCTTGCGTGGGTTGCGGCGCGCTGCGATGGTAAGCCGTCACCGTGGTGACTATAACGCCCATTGCGCGCAAGGTTTCGGCAAATACTTCGCGACCGCCGTCGCCGCGCACCAGCAGCACTTCGCGACCGGCCAGCGTATCCAGGTGAAAAACTTGATCCAGCGCCTCCAGCAGGGCCTCGGAATCATAACGGACAGGATCTTGAGCCGATTCGTCGGAGGCGGGCGGCGTCTGGGCCTCGGCGCGGCTGAGTTGGATTGCCGGTTCGGCGCTTGGCTCTGCGGTTGGCTCTGCGCTTGGCTCTGCGCTTGGCCCGACTCCCGGCTGAGGGCTGGAAAGGGGTACAGATGCCGGTGTCTGCGCCGCCAGCTCGTGGGCGTCATCGCGCGCCACCTCATGCGTGGCGTCCAGCGGGGCCACAATCACCTCGGCTTGCGCCCCTTGCGGCGCAATCACCTGATAACGCGGTGCCGCAATTCCCCATTGCGCCAGCGCCCGCACACTGCCGGGTCCCATCACACCAAGCGGGACTTGCTTGGGCCAAGCCACGCCGATCGCGTCGCGATACGCCATCACCTGATCGATCGCATTGGGCGAAACAAACACCACCAGTGCATAACGTTCAAGTGCCGACAAAGCGGCGTGCAGGGCACTGGTGTCGCTGACCGCGCGGATTTCCAGCAAGGGAAATTCGACCGCCAGCAAACCTGCGGCGCGAATCGCGGCGACCAGTTCCACTGCCTGACCGGCCGGTCGGGTAATCATGACTGTCCGCGGGGTCGCAGACATAACATCAGACATCGCAGCTCCGGCATAGTAGGTGGATCGTCGCGCCCATCCGGTCCAGATCGGATGGGCCGCGCCCAGTGGTGCTCAGTACCCGGCGAACGGCAGGGCCGGTCCGTCAGCGTTCAGGGTTGCGGTGCTCGACCCCGGCGTTCAGGGTGTCGCGGGTGTTCCGGCCGCGCGCCCAGCCTCCGCCTGCGTGCTCAGCAAGGCTTGCACGATGTCCAGTGCGCCTTGCCGGATCAAATCGTCGGCCACCTGCTGGCCCAAGGCTTCGGCCTGCGCCTGATGGATTAATTTCAGCTCCAGCGGCACGCGCCCCTGGGCCAACAGGGTGCGGCCTCCGTCGGGGGTGGCAATCGAGGCTTGCAGCCATAGCGCGCCATCTTGCCAACCGGCATAAGCCGCAAGCGGCACCGTGCAACTGCCGCCCAAGACGAGCGATACGCGCCGCTCGGCCGCCGTCGCCAAAGTGGTCGAGGCATCGGATAAAGGGGCCAGCCAGGCTTGCAACTCAGGGCGATCGGCGCGGATTTCAATGCCGAGCGCGCCCTGTCCCGCGGCGGGCAAGCTATCTTCGACCTCGATCAGAGTCCGGATGCGTGCGCCCAGACCCAGGCGTATCAGGCCTGCGGCGGCCAGGATAATCGCCGCGTAGTCGCCGCGATCGAGCTTGGCCAGGCGAGTGTCGAGGTTGCCGCGCAACGGTTCGACCTTGAGTTGCGGATAACGTGCCCGCACCATGGCTTCGCGCCGCAAGCTCGAAGTGCCTACCACGCTACCCGGCGGCAACGCGGCAAGGTTGTCGAAATGCGACGATACAAATGCGTCGCGCGGGTCCTCGCGTTGCATCACCGCAGTCAGGGAAAACCCCGCCGGCAAAAGCATCGGCATGTCTTTTAGCGAATGCACAGCCAGATCGGCACGCCCTTCCGCCAGCGCTGTTTCCAGCTCTTTGACGAACAGGCCTTTGCCACCGACCTTGGACAAGGTACGATCAAGAATCTGGTCGCCGCGTGTCGTCATTCCAAGGATCTCGACTTGGGCGGCGGGATACAATTTCTGTAATGCGGCCCGCACGTATTCGGCTTGCCATAACGCCAGCCGGCTTTCTCGTGATGCAATCACCAGAGTGCGGGGCGCTTGAGTAGTAGGTATCTCGGAGTTCATTGGAAGTGCATCATTGAAAGTGCATCTAAGGACGAGATAAAAGTAGGCCAGTACCCTGTTCCGTAAATTGTTTAATAAATGAAATTGTCCATTTGGTCTCTGCCCCAAGGGCCATTTCATCTCGAACGAATTTGCGGAACAGGGCACTCATAATGGTATCACGCACCCCAAACTGACCCAGTCCCATCCTGGCCCAACCAGGGACACCCTTAAGGAATCGTATCGTGACGTCTCCCGGATCAGCCCGCAAACTCCGGCCCGCAAGCCCTACCCTTGAATCCGCCGCCACCGTTGCCTCGACCTCGCGGGCCAAAACCACCACCGCCGGCAGCAAGAAACGCAGCGCCGCGACGCCGCCGGCCGACGCCGGCGCGGTCACGCAAATCAAGCAGGTACCGCACAATCCACTGAGCGGCAAGAACCGTGCACGCGAAGACAAGGACCAGCCGCTGTTCGAGGACATCCGCTTCCTGGGGCGTTTGCTGGGCGAAGTGGTGCGCGAACAGGACGGCGATGCGGTCTATGAAGTGGTGGAAACAGTACGCCAGCGCGCCGTCAAATTTCGCCGCGAAGACGACAGCGCGGCAGCACAACAACTGGAAAAGCTGTTGAATACGCTAAGTCGCGACCAGACCGTTTCGGTGGTGCGGGCTTTCAGCTATTTTTCGCATTTGGCCAATATCGCCGAGGATCGGCACCATATCCGCCGCCGCCGCGTGCACCAACTGGCGGAATCGCCGGAACCGGCCGGCACCATGGCTCATGCGCTGCAACGCCTGACCCAGGCGGGCGCGGGCAAAACTCCGGCGCTGCAATATTTCTTCGATCACGCCTTGATCGTGCCGGTGCTGACGGCCCATCCGACGGAAGTCCAGCGCAAGAGCATTCTCGATGCGCAATACGATATCGCCAAGCTGTTGGCGCAACGCGACCAGCCGCTGACGCGCAGCGAACGCGAAGAAAACGAATCGCTGCTGCGGGCCCGCGTCACCTCGCTGTGGCAGACCCGCATGTTGCGCGAATCGAAGCTGACGGTGGCTGACGAAATCGAGAATGCGCTGTCTTATTACCGCGCAACTTTCCTCAGCGAAATTCCAACCCTGTACGCAAATATCGAAAAACTGCTGGCCGAACATGGCCTGCCCGCACGGCTACCCTCATTTTTCCAAATGGGCAGTTGGATCGGCGGCGATCGCGACGGCAATCCGAATGTGACCGCGCCGACCTTGCAGCACGCCATTACGCGTCAGGCGGCGGTGATCTTCGAGCATTATCTGGGCGAGGTCCATACGCTGGGCGCCGAGTTGTCGATTTCCGAATTGTTGAGCGGCGCCAGCGATGCGCTCAAGCAGCTCGCCGCTGTTTCGCCCGATCAATCGCCGCATCGCCAGGACGAGCCGTATCGCCGCGCCCTGATCGGCGTGTATGCGCGGCTGGCCGCCACCGCCCGCAAGCTGCTCGGTGCTGCCGCCCCGACCATCCGCCAACAGGCCGACAGCGAGGCCCAGCCGTATCCGGGGCCGGAAGCTTTTGTGGTCGATCTGCAAACTTTGGTCGATTCGCTGCGCACCCATCACGGCGCCTCGCTGGCCCGCCCGCGGCTGGAGCCGCTGGTGCGCGCCGCCGAAGTGTTCGGCTTTCACCTGGCCAGCATCGACTTACGCCAGAGTTCGGACATTCATGAAGCCGTGGTCGCCGAATTGCTGGCACGCGCCGGCGTGGTTGCCAACTACGCGGCCTTGAGCGAAAGCGAAAAAGTGCGTGTGCTGCAAGTCGAGCTGGCCCAGCCGCGACCGCTATTGTCGCCCCATCTGAGCTATTCCGACCTGACCCGCAGCGAACTGGCGGTGTTTGAAGCGGCCCGCGAAATTCGCCAGCGCTTCGGCGCGCGCGCGGTACGCAATGCCATCATTTCGCACACCGAAACCGTCAGCGATCTGATTGAAGTGATGTTGCTGCAAAAAGAAACCGGGTTGATGCAAGGGTGTCTGCTGCCTCTTGCGGGTACGTCCGGCGTAGATTCTACCGATGCCGTTCCGCACGAAGCGGCGCAACTCGGCTTGATGGTGATCCCATTATTTGAAACCATCACCGATTTGCGCCAGGCGCCGCACATCATGCGCGACCTGTTTGCCTTGCCCGGCGTCGACGCCCTGGTCGAAGCGCAGGGCAACGAGCAGGAAGTCATGCTCGGTTACTCCGACAGCAACAAGGACGGCGGTTTCCTCACTTCCAACTGGGAACTGTATCGCGCTGAACTGGCGCTGGTGTCCCTGTTCAACGACCGTGGCATCAGGCTGCGCTTGTTCCATGGGCGGGGAGGTACCGTCGGACGCGGGGGCGGCCCGACTTATCAAGCCATCCTGTCGCAGCCGGCAGGCACGGTCGACGGGCAAATCCGCCTGACCGAGCAAGGCGAAGTGATTGCGTCGAAGTTCGGCAATGCCGAAATCGGCCGGCGCAATCTCGAAACCGTGGTGGCGGCCACCCTGGAAGCCACACTGGCGCCCCATGACGAAGCACCGGCGGCATTACCCGGCTTCGAAAAAATCATGCAATTGCTGTCGGATCAGGCGATGCAGGCCTATCGCGCGCTGGTGTACGAAACCCCGGGCTTCACCGATTACTTTTTTGCTTCGACGCCGATTGCAGAAATCGCAGAATTGAATATCGGCAGCCGTCCCGCATCGCGTAAGTTCAACGACCCGGCACAACGCAAAATCGAAGATCTGCGCGCCATTCCCTGGGGTTTCTCCTGGGGCCAATGCCGTTTGCTGTTGCCGGGCTGGTTTGGCTTCGGCAGCGCGGTACAAGCCTATCTGGCTGAAGCGGCTTCGCCGGCAGAGCGCGGCAAACGTCTGGCCACGCTCAAGAAAATGCACAAAACCTGGCCGTTTTTTGCCAATTTGCTGTCGAATATGGACATGGTGCTGGCCAAATCCGATCTGGCCGTCGCCTCGCGTTATGCGCAACTGGTCAGCGACAAAAAACTGCGCAAGCATGTGTTCGGCCGGATCGTCAGCGAATGGGAAAGCACCTCGCAAATGCTCGCGGAAATCACCGGTCACGACGAACGCCTGGCCGGCAATCCGCTGCTGGCGCGCTCCATCCGCAATCGTTTTCCGTACCTGGACCCGCTCAATCACCTGCAAGTTGAGTTATTGGGCCGGCATCGGTCCGGCACCACCGACGACCGGGTCAAGCGCGGCATTCATATGACCATCAACGGCATTGCCGCGGGCTTGCGCAATACCGGCTAAACCTATGACCACACCCGACTCGACCGTCCCGCACCCCGATCCCACGCCGGAAACCTTGACCGCGCTGCTGGAACGCGTCGCTCGTGAGGACGCTCCGGCGTTGCGCGCGTTATATGAAATCACTTCGACGAAACTGTTTGGCCTGGCGCTGCGTATATTGATTAAGCGCGAATGGGCGGAAGAGGTTCTCCAGGATAGTTTTATCAATATCTGGCGTTTTGCCGACGACTACCGGCCTGCCCTGGCCGCGCCGATGACCTGGATGGCTGCCATTGTCCGCAACCGGGCCCTGGATCACCTGCGACGCGTACGTTCCGTCGAGACAGAATGGAGTGAAGCTTTGGACGATCTATTGCCTGCGCCCGGCCCCGGCCCCGCTGAATTAACCCTGATGAGCCAGCACGCGCGGCAACTGGCAGTGTGTATGGAACGGCTGGACGCAAATCAGCGCCAGGCCGTAGCGCTCGCCTATTTGCGCGATCAAAGCCATAGCGAGGTCGCCGACTCGCTGAAAGTGCCGCTGGGCACGGTCAAGTCGTGGATTCGGCGCGGCCTGGAAAAACTGAAAGCCTGTCTCGGAGCGCAGTAACATGAATCTCCGGAACAACCCCGAATTATTGGACCGGCTGGCCGCCGAACACGCGCTGGGTACTTTGCGCGGCGGCTCACGCAGGCGGCTGGAAACCCTGGCCCATAGCGACAACACGGTGCGCCGGGCGTTGGACACCTGGCGCCGCCGCATCGAGGCCATCGCCGAACTGCAACCGGGGCAAACGCCTCCCGAATCCGTCTGGCTAGCCATCGAAGCCCGGCTGGGACTCAAATTGCATAGCGCCCGGACCACGCCGCCGCCCGTCAAAACGGATAACGCGCGGGTCCGCGTCGAACGCTGGTTCGACAATCTCAACTTCTGGCGCGGCTGGTCCATGGTCGCGACCGTGGCCGCGGTGCTGGCGCTGGCCGTGGCCTTGCGTCCGCTGCTGCCAGCTTCCAGCACCAGCCCGGCCGAAGCCGCAAAAATCGCCTATGTGGCCGTGCTGCACGACCAAGCTTCGCAATCGACCTTGCTGGTTACCTGGGACGATGCGCATAGCACGATGAATTTGCGCAAACTGGCCGACTACCCTCTGCGCTCCGATCAGGCGCTGCAGTTGTGGGGTTTGCCGTCGCAAGGCCATCCGGTGTCGCTGGGTGTGATCAAACCCGGCGCCGGTTATAGCGTGAAGTTGAGCGAACGGCCGCAAAATTACCCGGTGCTCGCGGTATCGGTCGAAGCCAGCGGCGGCTCGCCCAATCCGGATGGGCCGACCGGCCCGGTGGTGTACTCAGGGAAATTGGTACCGACCACCTAAGCGCCCGATGAGCCGGCCGGAGGGTGACCCCGGCCTGGCTCGGCCGCCTCGGAGCGGCATTCCTCCAGCCGGTGCTTGGTTTGCTTGGCTGTCCTGATCTCGATCCCGGCTCGCGCCGGGCTCTTCCAAAGTGTTGCCGTATGACGAGCCTACCCAGCCCCGCCTCGACCTTGGCCTTGCCTCAGATGCCCCTGCCAGGCTGGCAAGCGCATCTGAAACTGGGGTTTGCCGCCCGTGCCGGACAAACGTTTCTGGCCGAACGCCGCCATCTGGGGCCGCTACGGGTGCAAAAACCGCTTTATCCCGAAGGCGAGATAATCTGCCACGCGATTATTGTGCATCCTCCGGGCGGCATCGCGGGCGGCGACACCTTGGAGATTGAGGTCGAGGTCGGTGCCGGCAGCCACGCGGTACTCGCCACCCCCGGCGCCAGCAAATGGTACAAATCCAACCAGCGCACGGCGCGCCAAAGCGTCACCTTGCAGGTGCGTGAACAGGCCCGGTTGGACTGGCTGCCGCAAAACAATATCGTGTTCGATCATGCCATTGCCAAACTCGACCTGAAGCTGGTGCTCGACCCCAGCGCCAGCGCCATCGGCTGGGACGCCACCCAATTGGGACGGCAGGCGGCGGGCGAACATTGGTCGGCCGGCAGCCTGCGCAGCAACACCACCTTGATACGACCCGACGGTCAATTACTCTGGACCGAACGTGCACTGTTGCACGCCGAAGATCCGTTGCGCCTGGCGCCCCAGGGTTTGGCGGGGTGGCCCGCGTTCGGCACCTTATGGGCCTGCGGCCCGGCGTGCCAGGGCGACATCGCACGCGCATTGACCGAACGCCTGGCCGAACAACTGCCGTTTGACGAACAAATCCGCGCCGGCATCACTTGCCTGCCCGGCGATCTGCTACTGATCCGCGTGCTGGCGCGCAAAATGGAAACACTGCAAAATCTGCTGACCGCGTGCTGGACCCAGTTGCGCCCGGCGATCCATGGCGTAGCGGCACAACCCCTGCGCATCTGGTCAACTTAAAGCGCGCTGCCGCCCGGCGCCGCACCAGCACGGCGTACCGATGCACCAGCCTGGTTCTCGACCGCGCGCGCCGATCGCAGGGTATTGGCACAAGGCACCCGCCGCCGAGGCACAAAGCATCTTATGTTTGGCATGTCGCTTGCTTTTCATACCGTGCTCGCGGCACACTCGATACTTGCGCGCGGCGGGTTGCAATGCAGCGTCCGTGTTGCTTGGCCCCATACCGATATGCCCTCGATCCTAAGCTCCCATGAAACTGACTCCGCGTGAAAAAGACAAACTGCTGATTTTTACCGCCGCGCTGCTTGCCGAGCGGCGCCGGGCCCGCGGCCTGAAGCTGAATTACCCGGAAGCCGTGGCCTTTATCACCGCAGCCCTCATGGAAGCCGCACGCGACGGCAAAACCGTTGCCCAAGTGATGCATTACGGCACCACTTTGCTCACGCGCGAAGACGTGATGGACGGCGTCGCCGAGATGATCCCCGACATCCAGGTTGAAGCGACTTTCCCGGACGGCACCAAGCTGGTCACCGTTCACCACCCCATTCCCTAGCGACTCAAGCACTCAGGCCCGGCGTCGAGCGGGCATGAACTACTTAAGCCGTGTGCAGCAAACACCGAGGCAGCCATGATTCCAGGCGAAATGTTTATCGAAGCGGGCGAGATCGAATTGAATGTCGGCCGCACCACCGTCAGCCTGACGGTGGCCAATACCGGCGATCGCCCGGTGCAAGTCGGCTCGCATTTTCATTTTTACGAAGTCAATCCGGCACTGGCCTTTGAACGTGAGGCCGCGCGGGGTTTTCGCTTGAATATCGCCGCCGGCACCGCGGTGCGCTTCGAGCCAGGCCAGGAAAGAACCGTCGAACTGGTGGCGCTGGCAGGCGAGCGCATCGTCTACGGCTTCAATGCAAAAATCATGGGACCGCTCTAGGCCCCACGAGCTTGCAGCAGATCGCGATAAAGCGCCGGGGGCTTGAAACAATCGGCACATCGGCTTTAAGGACCGGTTTTAACCGCCGGCTTTAACGACGGGTTTTAACCAACAGGCACGAGAGAACAACATGACGCTTAGCATCGGCCGCCGCGCTTACGCGGAAATGTATGGTCCCACCACGGGCGACCGCTTGCGGCTCGCGGATACCGGTCTGATCATCGAGATCGAACACGACGCGACGATCTACGGCGAAGAGGTCAAGTTCGGCGGCGGCAAGGTCATCCGCGACGGCATGGGGCAATCGCAGCGAGTCCACGCCGAAGTGGTCGATACCGTGGTCACCAACGCCGTGATCATCGATCATTGGGGCATCGTCAAGGCCGATATCGGCATCAAGAACGGGCGGATTGCCGCCATCGGCAAAGCCGGCAACCCGGATATCCAACCCGGCGTGACCATCGCGATCGGACCGGCCACCGAGGTCATCGCAGCCGAAGGCATGATCGTCACGGCCGGCGGTATCGACACCCATATTCACTTTATCAGTCCGCAGCAAATCGACGAAGCGCTGGCTTCGGGGGTCACCACCATGATCGGCGGCGGCACCGGCCCGGCCACCGGCACCTTCGCCACCACCTGCACCCCCGGCCCCTGGCATATGGAACGGATGCTGCAGGCCGCCGACGGCTGGCCGGTGAATATCGGTTTTCTCGGCAAAGGCAATGCCAGCCGCAGCGAGCCCTTGCTGGAACAAGTCGCGGCTGGCGCCATCGGGCTCAAGTTGCATGAAGACTGGGGCACCACCCCGGCCGCCATCGACTGCTGCCTGTCGGTAGCCGACGACACCGACACCCAGGTGGCGATTCATACCGACACCTTGAATGAAGCCGGTTTTGTCGAAGCCACCGTCGCCGCCTTCAAAGGCCGCACGATACACACCTATCACACGGAAGGTGCGGGGGGCGGCCATGCGCCCGACATTATCAAGGTCTGCGGCGAGTCCAACGTACTGCCGTCGTCGACCAACCCGACCCGGCCTTACACCGTCAACACCCTGGACGAACACTTGGACATGTTGATGGTGTGCCACCATCTCGACCCATCGATTGCCGAGGATATTGCCTTTGCCGAATCGCGCATCCGGCGCGAGACGATTGCCGCCGAGGATATCCTGCACGACCTGGGCGCCTTGTCCATGCTGTCCTCGGATTCACAGGCCATGGGACGGGTCGGCGAAGTGATCCTGCGCACCTGGCAAAGCGCGCACAAGATGAAAGAACAGCGCGGCGCGCTGCCTCAGGATTCAGTGCGCAACGATAATTTCCGCGTCAAACGTTACATCGCCAAGTACACCATCAACCCGGCCATTACCCATGGCATCTCGCATGAACTGGGTTCGCTCGAACCCGGCAAGTGGGCCGACATGGTGTTATGGGACCCGGCCTTTTTCGGCGTCAAGCCCACCCTGATACTCAAGGGCGGCATGATCACGATTGCCTTGATGGGCGACCCCAATGCGTCGATCCCGACCCCGCAACCGGTGCATTACCGCGAAATGTTCGGTTGCCGGGGCGGCGCCCTGGCGCGCAGCTCGCTGACCTTTGTCTCGCAGATGGCACTGGATGCCGACGTCGCCGGCCGCTATGGCCTGAGCAAACAGGTGGTGGCGGTCAAAAATACGCGCAACATCGGTAAAGCGCAGATGATCCATAACGCCTGGCAGCCGACCATCACGGTCGACCCGGAAACCTATCAAGTGGTGGCCAACGGCGAATTGCTGACCTGCGAACCCGCCAAAACCTTGCCCATGGCACAACGTTACTTTTTATTCTAAAGCCACCATGCGGAAAATCGATAAACGCCTGGGCGCCGGCGTCAAACTGGCGCGCACGCTGGTCGAGCGCGCCGCCACCCTGACCCTGCCGTTTGACGCGCGCGGTAAAAGCCGGCTTGCGGCCACGCTCGATTCGGGCGAACAGGTCGCTTTATTAATGCCGCGCGGCACCGTGCTGGCCCAGGACGATATGCTGGTCGCCGACGACGGCGCGCTGATCCGTGTGATCGCCGCCAGCGAAGCGATCCTGCATGTCAGCGCCGCCACGCCCCAGGATTTGATGCGGGCGGCCTACCATTTGGGCAATCGCCATACGCCGGTGGAAATCGGTGCAGATTATCTGCAACTCGAAGCCGATCCGGTATTACGCGCCATGCTGGAAGGCATCGGCGCCAAGGTCGAAACCCGGACCGCGCCGTTTCATCCGGAAGCCGGCGCTTACGGCGGCGGCCACCGCCACGGTCATGATGCAAGTTTTGCCGAGGACTATGCCTTGGCGCAGCAAGTGTATGCGCAACACGATGTGCCTGACGCAGGCGGTGAAACGCATGAGCATGCACATCATGAGCATCCGCATTCACATGCTCACCCCCATCAGCACGACGAACACTGCGGCCATCAGCACACTTCGCCCAGCCAGGCCGAAACACCCATTCAGTTTCGCCCCCGTCCGCATGCGCCCCGCTGAGCTGACCGCGCTGCTGCATCTGGCCTCGCCCGCTTTACCGATCGGCGGGTTCAGTTATTCGCAAGGGCTGGAGGCCGCGGTCGAAACCGCCTTGGTGCATGATGCGGCTTCAGCCCAGCAATGGATCGCGGCCGGCTTGAGCCAGGTGCTGGCGAAATGCGAATTGCCGTTTATCGCGCAGCAGATGCAGCGCTGGCACAACCACGACTTCGAGGCTATGCGGCAGGCCAATGCCTGGTTCCTGGCCAGCCGCGAGTCGGCCGAATTCAGCAGGAGACCGAGCAAATGGGCTGGTCGCTGGTATCCCTGTGCGACTCGCTGGAATGGGGCAAGCTCGCTCAGCGTACGGTGTTGCGCACCATCAAGCCCATCGCTTTGCCGACTGTATTCGCTTTTGTCACCAGCGCCCGCGAAGCCGATCCCGAGGCCAGCCTGATTGCCTACGCCTTCAATTGGGTGGAAAACCAGGTTGCGGCAGCTTTAAAGGCCGTGCCCCTGGGCCAGTTGGCCGGCCAGCGTATCTTGTTCGGTTTGCACGAGGCCATTGCGACCGCCGCAGCCGGTGCGCTACAGGTCGGCCCGGACGATTTGTCGACCTTCGCCCCTTTGCTGGGCATTTTGTCGGCTCGGCACGAATCCCAATACTCCAGATTATTCCGCTCATGAATCCTAATTATCCCGCCCGCAGCAAAACCCTGCCGCCTTTGCGTGTCGGCATCGGCGGCCCGGTCGGCTCGGGCAAAACCACGCTGGTCGAAATGTTGTGCAAGGCATTGCGCGACCGCTACGACCTGGTGGTCATCACCAACGATATTTACACCAAGGAAGACCAGCGTTTGCTGACCGTGGCAGGCGCCTTGCCGGCGGAGCGCATTATGGGTGTGGAAACCGGCGGCTGCCCGCATACGGCGATCCGCGAAGATGCGTCGATCAATCTGGAAGCGGTAGACCGGATGCTGACGCGTTTTCCCGATGCCGACATTGTGTTTATTGAATCCGGTGGCGACAACCTGGCCGCCACCTTCAGCCCTGAGTTGTCGGACCTGACCATTTATGTGATCGATGTCGCCGGCGGCGAAAAAATCCCACGCAAAGGCGGCCCCGGCATTACCAAATCCGACTTGCTGGTGATCAATAAAACCGACTTGGCGACTATGGTTGGCGCCTCGCTCGAAGTGATGGCGTCGGACGCCGCGAAGATGCGCGGCCCACGCCCATTTGTGATGTGCAATACCAAGGCCGGAGAGGGTTTGCAGACGGTGATCGCATTTATCGAAAAACAGGGCTTGCTGGTGAGCTAAGCGGATCAAAGTCCGATCATCGCCAATAACACCCGCACGATACGTGCCGTCGCACCGCGATGGCGGGCAGCAAAGGCTGCGGCGGCCTCACCCATGGCAATCCGCCGCGGCGGGTCGCTCAATAGGTCGACGACCGCCTGCGCCAGTCCGGCTGTATCGGCCACGCGCACGGCGGCACCGGTATTGATAGCATCGCTGCTGGCCTGGGTGAAATTGAAGGTATGCGGCCCGATAATAACCGGGACCCCGACCGCACACGCTTCGATCAGATTATGCCCGCCCAGCGGCAGCAAACTGCCGCCGATAAACGCCAGGTCGGATGCCCCGTAGTAGGAAGCCAGCTCGCCCATGGAATCGCCCAGCAGCACCTGCGTATCCGCCGGTAAAGGATCTTGATCCCAGCTCGAACGACGCGCATAACGCAGGCCGGCACGCTCGATCAGCGCCGCGACCTCGTCAAACCGCTGCGGATGGCGCGGCACCAGAATCAATAAGGTGGTGGCCAGAGCGGTAGTGGCCGGTGCCGCCGGCGTGGCACTGTGCAACACCTGCTGGAATGCCGTCAGCACCTCGGACTCTTCACCTTCACGCGTATTGGCTGCCGCCCACACCGGGCGCGTGCCGATCGCTGCGCGCCACGCTTGGGCAGTTTCGAGCGCGCCGGGCGGCAAAGCCATGTCGAACTTCAAATTACCGAGCACCATCACTTCGCGCGCGCCCAGGTGCAACAAGCGTTCTGCGTCACCCGGGCTTTGCGCCAGGACTTTCGACAAAGCGCCAAATACGGTATGCGCCGCACGACCAAAACGCGCCGCCCGCCGTGCCGAACGCTCCGACATGCGGGCGTTGGCCAGCACCAGGGGCACGCCGAAGCATTTGCACTCGGCGATCAAGGTGGGCCACACTTCCGTGTCGATCAACACCCCCACCGCAGGTTGCCAGTGCCGCAGAAAACGGCGTACCGCCTGCGGCAAGTCATAGGGCAAATAACAGCGCTGGACCCGGTCGCCGAACACTTGTTCACCGGTGGCCCGGCCGCTGGGCGTCATATGCGTCAGCAGGATGCGGATCTCGGGGTTGGCCGCCAGCAAGGCATCGATCAGGGGTTGCGCCGCACGCGTCTCACCGACGGACACTGCATGGACCCAGACCAGTTTGCCGGGTCCCGTCGCCGGGCTCACGGGCGCATAGCCAAAACGCTCGGCGATATGCCGACGGTAACCGCTCTCACGCCGCGAACGCCACAACAAGCGCAGCACGGCAACGGGCGCCGCCACCCACCACAGCAAGCGGTAAAGGAAATTCAGTACACCGTAGCTCATACCAGCTTGCGCCCGGCCAGCCGTTCAAGGATGCCCAAGGGAGCGCATTCGGGGTGCACCATGGCGCCGGCCGGCAAAAATAAGGTCTGCTCCAGCATAAACTGTCCCGACATCACCGCATGGGAGGTTTGATCGGAATAACAAACCCAGACGCTGCCGGGCGGAAACGGCACGTTCTGTTGCTCACACTCACGCTGATAAGTCTCATCGGCTTTCATTGCGTCGTGTAAACCGAGCATCAGATGATCGTAAGCGCTACGTGGCTATTTCGTAATGTGCATGGTGTTCAGCAGCCACGCCGACCCCGGCCATTGGCGTCCGATGCGCGGCATAAAGCGGCGCGCGACATCCTCGAAGGGTTCGCCCACACGCCAGACTCGCGGTACGCCAGCCGGATTCACGTTGGTAAACACACGCAAAATCCGCTCGCCGTAATTCGGCCGAGACGGAAACGCGTCGACATGGAGACGCCGATCGTCAGCCCGTACCGACTGCTTGCGGCTTTCAACCTGCATCGGGCGATAGCTGGTCGGCGCCAATCGCAACGCCGGAATATAGTAAGGCACCAAGCAGTGGATCAACGCTTGCGCTTGGGTCCGGAAACGCTCGATCATCCGGGCCAGCGCAGCCACCTCAGCCTCGCCGCCGCTCGCGCCTTTCAGGCGCCCCTGGGCGTCAAGGCTGATATTGCGCGACTTGGGGTCCCGCACCTCGGGGCTGAGAAAGCGGGTTTCCGCCGCTTCAAGTTGAAATCCCAGTTTTGGGAAAAAAAGCACTTTGCCCGCTTCGAGCGCATCGACAGCCGCCGTTTTGATACTCGCATCGGTATCCGCGAGCGACCAGTCCTGTGCCTTCAATTCAACAATTTGCGAGCTCATGCGGGTTCTTTAGATAAGGTTTGCTGTAAAAATTGCATATTCTGCGCCGGGCTTATCGTCTCTACCAAGCTCATTCGGACGCTTCAGATAAGGTTTGCTGCAAGGTGGCGCCCAGCGTACCGACCAGCTCATCCAGCGCCGCGGCCACCTCGGCAATGGCGGGCGGCGCACCGGTATCGCCCAGATTGATGATATTGGACGACCAAAAACCTTCGGTTTTCCAGCGCGGCGAATCGCAATACAGTTCGATGGTCGGGCGTCGCAGCGCGGCAGCGATATGGGTAAAACCGGTATCCACGCCCACGATAACCGCCGCGCGGCGGATCAAGGCGATGGCTTCCATCACGGATATTTTCGGCAATACCAGGGCATTTTTCATCTGCGCCGCCAATTGTCGCGCGGCGGCCTGTTCCGCCGCCGAACCCCAGGGCAACAGCACCTGGATGCCCCGCTGGTCCAGCATCGCGGCCAATTGCACCCAGCCGTCGGTGCGCCATTGTTTGGCGGCCCGCGCCGTCGCATGAAAAAACAGGGCATAAGCGCCGGCCGGCAGACAGTCCGGTACCGGCTCGGGCCGCGGCACATTCAGGCGGAAATCAAGATCGTCATGGGCGTTTTCGTCGAGCGCGTAATCGAGCGCAAAGGCGGCGACCTGGCGCGAACGTGTCACGCCATGAGTGCGTACGCCGACGGGCACCGACTGATGATGAAAAATGCGCGACAGCGATTCATAACCCGACCCTTCGGTGGCATTGGCCAGACCTACCCGCCGCCCGCCGGGAGCAAGCCGGGCGATACGCATCAGCGCACCGGTCTTGAACAAACCCTGGGTATCGAAGATCAAATCGTAGGCAACACTGCGCAATTGCTTGAAGCAGGCCGCGATTTCCGCCCGCGTACTCGCCGCGGGCAGACTTTTGCGCCAACGCCGCAAGGCAAATGGAATCACCCGCCGCACGTCCGGATGCAGCCGCACCAACTCGACATACGCTTCCTCCACCACCCAGTCGATCTCGGCCTCGGGAAAATGCCGATGCAAATCGGACACCATCGGCATGTTGTGGACTACGTCGCCTAGCGACGACACACGGACAATCAGAATTTTCAAAACTTTTCCCAAAAGACAAAAACGAGCCGAACGGATTGCGCCGTCAGCTCGCGTTCCTGCACCCAATACGGCAACCGGCTGGAACGCCGGCGCCGCCTGCCGTATTAGAACGGTAGCACTGCCTCGGGTTTTTCCGCCAGAATAACGCGCTTGAAATCCTGCTGGATACGAGCGAGCGCAGCCTCATTATCCGCTTCAAAACGCATCACGATCACCGGCGTGGTGTTGGACGAACGCGCCAAGCCGAAACCTTCGGGATATTCGACCCGCAGACCGTCGATCTTGATCACCTCGTCGGCACCTTCAAACTGGGCGGATTTCTGCAAGCGCTCGATCAGCGCCACATTCTCGCCCTCGGCGCATTTGAGTTGCAACTCGGGCGTGCACAGGGAATCGGGCAACGCGTTCAACAATGCGCTCGGATCGGCTTCCCGGCTGAGGATTTCGAGCAGGCGCGCGCCGGTATAAAGACCGTCATCAAAACCATACCAGCGATCCTTGAAGAAAATATGACCGCTCATTTCGCCCGCCAGCGGCGCGCCCGTTTCGCGTAATTTTGCCTTGACCAGCGAATGGCCGGTTTTCCACATCAGCGGCCGGCCGCCATGTTTGCGAATCCAGGGGGCGAGATTACGCGTGCATTTGACGTCGTAGATAATTTCCGCGTCCGGGTTGCGCGACAGCACATCCTGCGCGTACAACATCAACTGGCGGTCCGGATAAATAATATCGCCGCCTTTGGTCACCACGCCCAGCCGGTCGCCGTCGCCGTCGAAGGCAAAACCGATTTCAGCGTCGCTGGTCGCCAACGTGCGAATCACGTCCTGCAGATTTTCCGGATGCGCCGGATCGGGGTGATGGTTGGGGAAGGTACCGTCGATCTCGCAGAACAACTCGATCACTTCACAACCCAAGGCACGGAACAGGCGCGGCGCCAGTTCACCGGCCACCCCATTGCCCGCATCGAGCACCAGCTTCATTTTGCGGGCCGGTTTGATGTCGCCGACGATACGCGCCACATAGGCGTCCAGCACGTCGTGCTGGCTATAACTGCCGCTACCCGTGACAAAATCATTGTCGCTGATGCGACGATACAGGGCCTGGATCTGCTCGCCATAGATCGCGGCGCCGCGCAAAACCATTTTGAAGCCGTTGTAATCTGGCGGATTATGACTACCCGTGACGACGATGCACGAGTCGGCCGTGCGGCCGTCAAGCGGAATCTGGGTGGCAAAATAACCCACCGGGGTCGGAACCATGCCGACATCGATCACATCCACCCCGGCGGACTGCAAACCCTCGGCCAAGGCACTCGACAATTCAGGCCCGGAAATCCGGCCATCACGGGCCAATACCACCGCACTGCCGCCCTGGGCGCGAATCTCGCTCCCGAAAGCACGGCCAATCTGGCGTGCCACATCGGCATCCAAAGTCGTGCCGACCACGCCACGGATGTCATAGGCTTTAAAAATCGACTGGGAAATCATGAATTTTTATCCTTGTTTGACGGAACCTGTCCGCGTTCAACTTATAATTGCGGGCTAGCAGCTAAAACCGTTCCAGCGCGTATTTTAATGCTTAAGCCATCCCGCGCTGCAATTTTGCTGCCCCTTCCTCTGACTCGGTGCATGTTAAAGAAATTCAATCAACCGGATATTGCGAAAGCATTAAGTAATCTGGCTTGGCTTGGTACCGAGCGTTTGGTCCAAATCGGGGTGGCGATCTTGATCAGCGGGATGCTGGCGCGCTACTTCGGCCCGGACACCTTCGGCAAATGGCAATACGCCAATACCTTGCTGCTGGTGATTGCCCCGCTGACCTGGGTGTGCGGCGCCGAAATACTGGTGCCGCTGATCGTGCGCGAACATGCCGCCGCGACTCTTGCGGTACAGCTTAATGCATCCGGCGCGGCATCCGGCGCGGCATCGGACACGGAACACGCCAATTCCTTGGGCGCCATCCTGGGCAGTGCATTCACCCTGCGTTTCACGGTTTCGCTGGCCGCATTGCTGTTATGTTGGGGGGTGCTTTACCTCGGCTGGCTGGACCCGCTGGTCGCGGCCATGCTGGCCGGCCTTGCGGTGACCATGATTTTTCGCGAACCGTTCGGGGTCGTCAGCGCTTGGCTGCAAAGCCAGACGCATAGCAAACCGGCACTACTGATCAGTTTGAGCACCGCCATCCTGAAAGCAGGCGCGGTATTTATCCTGGTCCGCCTGATGGTTAAACCGGCCCATTTTGGCTGGTTGTGGGCGACGGAAGCGTCGTTGATTGCAATAATATTATTGCTGTATTTTATTTGGCGCAACCATGGCCGGCTGGGTTGGCATATTCGGCCTCAGCTTTTCAAGCATCTGGTTTCAGCCGGCACCGTGTTCTGGCTCGGACTGATCTGCATGTATTTGTTCCTCAAGCTGGACCGGCTGGTCCTGGAACATTTTGTCTCATATGCGGAACTTGGACGTTATTCGGCCGCGCAGCAACTCAATGAAAATTGGATCACCTTGGGCCTGATGCTGGCGCAAACACTCGCACCGGCATTTATTTATCGCATCGACAACATCCTCGTCCTGCGGCGCAATGTGATTCGTTTGATGGCCTTGACCGCGGTGGTGATGGTTTGCGGCGCGATCTTCCTCGATCTGATTGCGGGCTTTGTCATCCGGCATGTGTTCGGCCCCGCTTTTCTCGATGCCACCGGAATTTTCCGCTGGGCTGTATGGCTCTCGGTCCCGGCCGGCATCGAGGCCATCGGAAACCTGATCGTGTTGAAATACCAAGCCAAGTATGTACTGCTGGGAAAGTGGTTGTTGGCGTTATGCATCGCGCTTCTGGTCGATACCTGGCTCATTCCACGCCTGGCTGGATATGGCGCTTTGATCGGGCTGGCATGCGGCTATCTGAGCGCCGCCGCCGTGAATATTTATTATTACCGGTTTCGCCTGTTGCCATGACCGACGGACTCATTGCCTTGACCCAAGCTGCAAGCCTCTCACCCACCGCCCCATGCGGCGAGCTGGACGAC